>NZ_JBWXGC010000001.1:0-334148 GCF_059900865.1 Lactobacillus sp. XV31L
TGGCACGCAGTCTTTAAGACCATTACCACGGATAATGGTTCTGAGTTTGCGGATTTAGCCCAGTTAGAAGAAGCAGCGCAGACGCTGGTTTACTACGCGCACCCTTACACTTCGTGCGAGAAGGGGGTTGAGCGGCACAACCGGTTAATCCGGCGCTTCATTCCCAAAGGCAAGTACATCAAGGACTATGACCTAGTGCAAATCTACGGCATCGAGGAATGGTGCAATAACCTGCCCCGCAAGATCTTAGCCTACCACACACCCGATGAATTATATGAAAGAAGATTAGATTGCATCTATCAGATCAAGTAGGGTGTTCAACTTAAAATTGCAATTTTCGAAAAGAATAGGATGCAAAATTATGAACAAGCCATTAAACCTGCGGATTGTTGACAGCGTCCGGACCAATAACTTCAACGATCCGGATATGATAACCAAGATAAGCGAGATGTGGGCGCGCAATGAGGATCTGGTTGGATCAGAAATGGCCAGCGGGCGGCACGTGTATGCGGTCTACGACAATTATGCCGGGAACTACAAGGATGATTACCGGGTGAGTCTGGCCGTTGTGGACAATGGCCCCGATAACTACGTGGTGAACGCGACCTTTGTGGAGTATCCAGTTGCCAGCAGCGAGGACGGTGTGCGGGTGGCCTGGAAAGACGTGTGGCGCGACGAGGATACCGGTACGTTGAAGAGGAGGTACACGAGCGACCTTGAGGATTATGCACCGGAAGGCAGCATCCGCATCCTAATCGACGGTTCCCGCTAATTTCTGCTCAGCAGTAAGACAAGAAAGCTTTGATTAACTTTTTCAAGTGCATCAAAGCTTTCTTTTTGCCTAAAAATCGCCCGGTTTACTTATCCCGCAAAACCTGACCGACGTTGCCGTGATGTGCGGCCAGCAGTGCGGCGGCCTCGGCCTTATTCTTGCCCGTTTTGAGCATCACGATGGCCAGGGAAACGTCATTATCTGTTTCTTGCAAAGTGGACTGGGCTTGTTCAAAGCTTGCATCCGTGACCGCACTAATAATGCGGCAGGCACGGTCGACCAACTTGGTGTTGGTCGGCTGAACGTCAATCATTACGTTCTCGTAAACCTTGCCCTGCTTGATCATCACGCCAGTTGAAATCATGTTGAGGACCATCTTCTGGGCTGTACCAGCCTTCATCCGGGTCGAACCCGTAATGACTTCAGGTCCAACCACTGCCTCAATTGCAATATCAGCATGCTGACCAATCACGGAATCAGGTACGCAGGCAATTGCAATGGTCAAAGCATCAACCTGCTTGGCGTAATCAAGGCAGCCCACAACATAGGGCGTGCGACCGCTGGCAGCAAGCCCCAACACGGTATCCGCAGCCGTCAGATTCAAGGCACGCAGGTCTTTTTCACCAAGCTCCGGCGAGTCCTCGGCCCCTTCAACGGCAGCAAACATCGCTCTTTGTCCACCAGCAATAAGACCAACGGCTCGCTCCGACTTGATGCCGTATGTCGGCACCAGTTCGGCGGCGTCTAAAACTCCCAGCCGGCCACTGGTACCCGCGCCGACGTAGATCATCCGGCCACCACTGGCGTAGCGTGTTGCTGCTCCGTCAATTGCACGAGCAATCTGCTCGTCCTGGCTGCCGACAGCGGGAGCAACCTTCTGGTCCTCAGCGTTAATGGTCTTGACCATTTCTTCCGTCGACATCTGGTCAATCTGCATCGTTGCTGGGTTACGCCTTTCAGTTACTAAATTTTTGATTTCCATAAAACACACTCAAACTATCTACTTGCTTTTAACAGTTGCAACGGTCTGATTAGCAGTCACATCACCTAGAGTTACCAGTGTTATTCCTGCTATCTGGTCCATGTTGGTAACGGTAGTAATAACATCTGTGTCCTTGCCAGCAGCCTTAATGGCAGCAATATCCATCTCTGCCAGTTCTTGTCCGCACTTGACCACCTGACCATTTTGAACTTTGATGGTAAAGGGGGCACCTTTCAAATCAACAGTATCAATGCCAAAGTGTAACAAAATTTCCAAACCACCTGTAGCTGATTTCATTGTAATTGCATGTTTGATATCCATGACAGTTACGATTGTGCCATCAACCGGAGCAACAATCTTGCTTGCTGACGGAAGAACGGCAAAGCCATCACCGACTATCTTTTGTGAAAAAACATCATCTTTAACAGCAGCCAACTCTTCAAGCTGACCACTGACTGGACTGGCCAGATCAATAGTTGTGCTTGCAGCTTGCTGGCTGTTTTTAGTGACCCTTTCTTCTAACTCATGAGCAGGGCTTCCTTCAACGAGCGAACCATCTTCATTTTTTGCCACCATCGCACTCTTAGGAACACCCCAGAAGTAAGTAACAATAAAGCCACCAATATATGCTGAAATGAGACCCAAGCAGTAAATCATCGCCTTATTATTGGCAATTAATGGAATTAACGCTATGCCAGATGTACCGATTGCAATCGAGCCAACATTGCCAAAGGCGCCTAAAACAGCACCACCAATTCCGCCGCCGATACATGCAGTGATGAAGGGACGACCCAAAGGAAGCGAAACACCATAAATCAAGGGTTCGCCCACACCCAAAATGCCTACCGGCAAGGCTCCTTTGATCAACTTGGTTAATGACTTGTTCTTTCGGCATTTAACCCATAGAGCAATTGCCGTACCCACTTGACCAGCACCGGCCATTGCCAAAATAGGCAAAAGCGGGGTGTAGCCAAGTTTTTGAATCATTTGCAAGTGAATTGGCGTCAAAATTTGGTGCAGACCAAACATGACCATTGGTAAGAAAACTGCACCCAGGATAAAGCCTGCAATAGGTCCACCAACTTGCAATACCCAATTGATGCCGCCAACTAAGGAATTTGATACCCAGCCGGCAAAAGGCATAATCAGGAAAATAGTGACCAACCCCATCACTAGCAGGGTTATAAATGGCGTAATGATAATATCAAGCGAATCCAGCACGTGCTTGTGCAGGAACTTTTCGAGGTAAGACAAAAGCCAAACGCCGAGCAAAACGCCAATAATCCCGCCTTGACCTGGAGACAAAGGCTGACCATTAAAGATATTAGGAATTACCATTGGTGCAACTAAACCAGGCAGCATAACAATTCCGCCAATAATCCCACCAAGACCTGGCGTGGCACCGAATTCTTTTGCTGCATTAATTCCCACATAAATGTTTAAATATGCAAACAAGCCATTAGCAAGCACGCCTAAAACTGTAATACCCAAGTTCCAATTGGCTGGTAGCCAGTGGGCAGTCATCATATTACGCAAGATACCGGACACGCCCGAAATTAACCCAGCACCGACAAAGGCTGGGATCAATGGTACAAAGATAGCAGAAATATGCTGCAGGGCGGCACGCCACCATGTCTTTTTCAGACTTTCTTTGTGCGCTGCGTGGACTTCATTCGCCTTTTGCATAACTGCATTTTTGTCCTGCTGGTATGAACTGCCATCAGCATTATTTGGAAAAGGATCATTTTCTTTGACGCCGGCTGCTTCAACCATACTTTGTGCTACCTTGGCATTGACCCCAGGACCAAGCACGACTTCAAGCGTTTGTCCTTGAACCATGCCCAAAACGCCGTCCACTTTTTTCAAACCTGCAAGATCCACCTTGTCTTCATCCCTAATTGCAATTCGGATGCGTGTCATGCAGTGGTAGAGGGACGCAACATTTGACATTCCACCAAGGTGGTCATAGATTTCCTGACCCATCTTGGCATATTTATCTGTACTCATTTTTTCCTACTAAGTTTATCAATAAAACTAGTATAAGTTTAATTATACCAATTTTCAATACTAAATAAAAAATTGCATTATTAAATGGAATTTTATGATTTAAAATATATATACCAATAATGGTAAGATCTATTTTACCTCATATCCAAACCCACTTTCTTATACACCATAATTTTCCCAAACAAAAACCACGTGCTTCTTCACGTGGCTGGATTATAAATGATATAGGCTAGTCATATGGCTAAGTGGAGCAAGTACCTCACCTATACCTCATTGATAAAAATAAGATTAATAATTTTACTATATATTAGTACTGTAACACCTAAAGCAAATATTTTTTCACTTTATTTTTACTCTAATTCATTAAACACTAAAAACGCCTTGCAGCACCATAATGCTACAAAGCAATTCTCATTGCTTTTAATCGTTAAGACTATTCCACTAACATAAACTCTTCGGTCGTCAATTGGTGTGCTCCAAGCTTGGTCAACAAGTGGTTATAGTGCTGGCGCATAGGCTTAACAACCGAATCATGCGCATCCGAAATCAGAGTGACAGAATAATCACGTTCGAGCGCACTCTTAACTGTGGCTTGAACACAAGTTTGACTATTCAATCCGACAATTACCAGATTCTTCGACTGCTCTTGCTTGATCTTCTGGGCAAGTGCCGACGCAGAGAAGGCGCTTTGTCCCTTTTTAGTGAATACTGGAGCATCATTATCAACTACTAATTGTGGATAAAGACTGCCCAAATTTTTTTGCTTAATATAAAAGACGGGTTCATTCTTCTCTTGGAACGACCTAATGATACGATTAACTCGCTCTAAGAATGCAATTTTTCCAGTAAGAAAACGCATGTTTTGTTCTTGAACATCAACTACTAACAGTAAATTATCGGCTGGCATTGTTTTCCTCTTACTCGCTAAAACATATAACCCATTTCATGATGTTAAACACAAATTGCAAAAATACTTAAATTCTTGAATTCGATTACATTATAACGCGTTACGGACAACTTGCAAGGTAATTTGCTTTACACTTGTGCAATCTTTTTGTCATATATCTATAGCCGGATGAACTAAAGGGCTTTTTTATTATTTTATTGCTGGCCGAAAAAGCAGCTTGGTTCCAGCATCGATCTGGTCAAGCAGGACCAAATCTGCCGAAGCAACATGGCCCAGCACGTTAACCCGCTCATCGCTAGGCAGATCTCGCCTGGTAATCTGCACTTCGCCTTGGTAGCGCAGATAGCGCGTATTGTCGCAGGTAATAGTGCCCCGGGGACGAGCCTGGGCAGATTGGGGCTCAATGTCAAACAACTGCCGCCTGCGCCCCTCAGTCAGACGGACCACATCTCGGGCGAGGTCAGGACGGTTATGCCAAACATGGTCACACAATGCGGGCAAGTCCGGATTAACATGGAGGGTCAGTGCTGCTTCTTTGTGGTAGGTCTTAAAGCTGGCAATCACCTCTGAAGACAGGGCGGCATCCCCGATGAAAACATGGTCACAGCCCCACTCTTGCAGCTCTAGCATTGCCGCTAGCGGATTTTCATCTCGCTGCTGCTCAAGTGTAGGCAGACCAGCATGAATTGGCCCGCGTTTAGCGCTGTCACCGGCAACAAAGGCGACTGTTTCCAGTCTGCTTTGGTGTAGCCACCTGTTCTTGGATACTAGCCAATCCTTGTCTAATCCGGTTTCGGGGCGGGGATAATAATTATGCCAAGCCATGAGCTGCTTAAAGTCAGCGCCGTACTCATGCAAAAGTGCAAGATCATCTGAACTGATTGTGCTTGCATTGAGCGCAATCGGCATTTGCTTGGAAAGCTTGGCGATGGTCGCGGCTTTAACCCCATCATCAATTCTGAGCCCTGCCAGGTTTAAACTCTTGACCTGGTCCATATCAGTGATTGCAATTCCTAAGGTGCTCAGGCCATCTTCTGAAACATCAGCAATAACATCATTGCCGAGGTTGCTGCACCACTTGGTTAGCTCTTTCAGGCGCCCTAGCACCTTGCTTGAATCATCTTCTGGAATATGAAGCGAGGTAAAAATTGTGGTAAAACCCGCGTTGTGCATTGCCAGCAAATAATTATAGTCTTGTGCCGTAAGTTCACGGTTAAGATACATTGAAAAACCTAGCATAAACTTCTCTTTCTCTCCCCATAGTGAAATAAACAAATCCATTTATCCTATTATACTATTTTATCTCTTTTACTTCTTGCTAAGGCAAAAGCCGCCAGCACTGTGCTGACGGCTTTGAGAAAACAATAGCTACTTGTCTTCTTGCAATATAAAGGTGCTCCACGGCTCAACGAAGCCGAACAAGTCCAGGTCATCAGGTCTCAAGCGACCCACTAAGTTGCGCCGACCGTCATTTTTAAATGGCCTTTGCACAATCTGTAATTCTCCCTTATAACGAGGATACTTGTCGTTAACTACAACAATGTCGCCCCGGTCAAAGCTTGGCTTAGACTTGCTATTGGCTGGAATTGATTCCTTGGCGTAAACTACGCGCGGCTTAGTGTCACGGAGCAGGTAGTCTGAAGCGTCACCGCGGTATAGGTGTGGTTCTTGCAGGCAGATCTTGCGTTCTAGCGGCAGCACACCTTCTTCAAAGTCTACCCCTAACACTGGGAAGGGACTGGTGAAAGCCTTAGCGGCTGCAACTAATTCATCTTCGCTGGCAAAGGCATTGCCGATGATTATATCATC
The DNA here is from genome assembly GCF_059900865.1 of Lactobacillus sp. XV31L. Classification (NCBI taxonomy): domain Bacteria; kingdom Bacillati; phylum Bacillota; class Bacilli; order Lactobacillales; family Lactobacillaceae; genus Lactobacillus; species Lactobacillus sp. XV31L. Next base: position 6,478 of record NZ_JBWXGC010000001.1, read on the forward strand.
AATTGCCTTGCTTAAGCGCAAGTGGGTCACCTGGCTGAAAATGTTTCGCTTGCGGTCACTTTCTAACGTTGGCAAGCCTTCATGAACTGGCCACGGGCCAAATTTTGCTTCCTTAGATGAAATAAAGGCTGCAGTGTGCAGACCATAATCCCGGTACTGCTGTGAGTAATCGAGAAAAATCTCTTCGCCTAGACCCGTATATTCCTGCGGATAGAAGTTGTGACAGCCAATCAAGTTGTCAACTTCTGGGTCATAAGCCATAATGCTATCCAAGTAGTTGGTGCCTCGACTCATATTCAGCTCGATCTTTAAACCATACTGGTTGTGGGTCATAGCTGCCTCTTCCATCCCGCTAAAGCCTTCGTCTAGGCGCAGACCCCAGACAGCCAAGTCATGAAAGAAAGCCAAGTCATGATAGTCAATTTTTAATTCTTTAAACAAAACCGGATTGATGTCAACTACTGTCTCAAAGCCCAATTTATTGGCATAGGCCACGTCTTGTTTAAGGCGGCCAAGCAGGTCTTCGCCGCTAGCACTTTTTAACTGCAAGAGCGACATAAAGATTCTACTATAACCATACTTGTGGGCCAAGTCCATGTAATCCTTGTCTCGGTCAAAAGTACTCTGCTCTGGATAAAGGGAAATTCCTAGTTGTTTCATGTATTATATCCTCTATTCAACTTCAGCTGGCTTAATGTTGTTAGCAGCCTTAACAAATGGTACATAGATTAGGAAACCAATAACCATATTCACAATTTGCAGGACAACTGCACGCCAGTCCATCGTAGCCAAGAAAGCATTGATAAACGGTGGCATTGACCAAACCATCTGATTTCTAACTGGGTTGACCCAACCAAGATTCAAGGCCGCATATGCAGTGGAAACCATGACAAGTGGCGCCAGGATAAACGGAATGAAGTAAACTGGATTTAACACAATTGGCAGGCCAAACATGGTCGGCTCATTGATATTAAAGAAGCCAGGAACAAGTGCTACCTTGGCCACTGCCCGCTCGTCATCACGCTTGGAAAAGGCTAGGATAGCTAGTAAAAGCAGAACTGTTGAACCAGCTCCCCCAATCCAAGCATAAAGGTCAAAGTTGGACCGCGTCCACAAGTATGGAAGCGCCTTGCCCGTATTGCCGGCATTGATATTGGCAATCTGGGCAGTCAACCAGATACTGTCTAGAACAGGACCAAGCACATTGGAACCGTGAATACCAAAGAACCAGAACAGTTGTACTAAGAAGGTCATCAGCAATACGGATCCATAGCCTTGACTGACTTTCATTAACGGCTCTTGAATGGTCTTTGAAATGAAATCAATCACAGTCGTTTGATTGAGACTAAAGAGATAATCAATTGTACCAACTGTGAACAAGCCAGCCGTTGCAGGGATAATACCCGTGAAGGCATTGGCAACTGCAGGCGGTACACTGTCTGGCATCTTAATGGTGATGTGTTTCTTCATGAACCAAATATAGATGGTAACCGAAATCGCACCCATAATCATGACCGTGAAGAATCCAGCTGCACCAAAGTACTTGTTAAAATTGAAGTAACCCCAGGCAGAAACGTTCTTGCCCGCAACAGCAGCACCGGCATCAGTCAATGTCTTAACATCAGTCTTGGACAAGGTTTTTGCCAAGTCCATCGTAAAATTCTGGGGCAAGCCGGCCATAAAGGTACCTAAGCTGACTAGCCCACCAGCAATTGGTTCAACTTTATACTGTACGGATAGTTGGTAGCCAAAGGTGAAGGCAAAGAGTGGGGCCAAAATAGCCGTCGTTCCAGTCCACACCATTCCGTTAATTCCAATCAGCCATTGCATCGAGTTGACAATACCCATCCAGCCTAATTGTGTTGGCACATCTCTTACCAAGGCATTTAGAACACTGGCAACAGCTCCAGCCATAATTAATGGCATTAGGGAAATGAAGGCATCACGCAAGGCAACCAGCCAACGGATTGACCCGATCTTGGCCGCAACAGGTACCACATACTTGTTTAGCCACTTAATCAGTTTATTCATAATTTTCCTCCTCACTATATCTCATTACAGCTGTAGTATATCACTTTTTATGGAAGCGTTTTACTATAAAGAGCCAAAAATCTTTGCGGCTGTTGAATTTACAAGTTTGGTATATACCATTACCACCGTTATTTTCACTGTTATTGAAAGACTTCATATAAAAATGGTCTAGTCAGAAAATAATTTATAATTTTTTTGATTAATGCTGGTGCAACAGCAAATTTACTATTTTTATTTTTGCTTGTATACTTAATTTTGCTAGATTGGTCAACTTTTTCAACACTTGCCCCTGAATCTTGCTTTAATCACAACCAATAAAGTCAACGCAAAAAGCGGTACCTCATTAGGTACCGCTTTTGCTTAATTATTAAACTAGTTAGCTGGAATAACCGGTGTGGTTGAGGCAACTGGAGCAGCCGTTGCAGCATAGTCGGCAATGTTCAAAGTTTGCTCGAACCCATTTGCATTAGAAATAGTTAAAACTGTGTTGTTGTTACTGAACTTTACAGCGCTCTTGTCCACCCCATTAGCAGTAGCAGCCACTTGCACAATCTGGTCAGCTTCACTTAGCGTCAAGTTCTTTAAGTCTTGAACAATGACCTTCTTACCATTTAGAGCAGCCTTAGCCGTATTGATCTTAGCCAATGCCGCATTTACTTGGCTAACTGAAGAAACAGCAGAATTCACTTGTGTGCCAGCCACCATTGCAGCGTCATAAGCATCACGCAAGGACTTGGCAGACAGCTTATAAGCGTCGCTAGTCTTAACCTTGCTGTCTTCTGTGATGGCATCTTGAAGACCCTTCTTGTCTGTTGCTGAAGCAACTATTGCTTCATCTTTAGCAGTTTCAGGAGTATTAACAGGGGTAAGCTTAGCACCACTAATTGTTGCGATGTCACTACCCTTTAAGTAGCCGTTCTTGTCACTTTGCAGCTTGTAGAAGAGTTCAGCCTTGTTCTCTGATTCAACCCAGATATAGCGCATCTCTGACACACGTGCAGTGTGACCCTTGGCAAAAGTCTTGGTTGTCTGCACAACGCCCTTATTGTTATAAACATTAGCATTGCGCGCTAAAGTTGCTATTGTAACCGTTTGGTCAGCAACCGGGGCAGCATTAGCAGGCTTCAATTGTTTACCCGTGATAACACCCACGTTGTTCTTCTTAACCCACTGGTCGTCGCCTGGATACTTGCTGTCACTAACATGATAGTAAAGCTTCTTGCCAATGTATTGCAGCTTGTCCACTTGAATTTGCTCGCCCACACGCAGCAACTTCTTAGTAGAATGGCCTTCGCCATCATAAATATAAGCATTGTGACTCAAGGTAATAACGGTTGGATCATTTTGATTGTCGACTGGTCCATCATTTTTGCCAGGCTTATCGTTAACTGGCTTTAATTTAGCACCAGTTAGCTTGCCCACATTGGCAGTCTTGATAAATTGGTTGCTTTGGCTGCTAATCCGGTAGTAAAGCTTCTTACCAATATAAATTGATTGGTCAACTGTGACAGTCTGGCCCTTCTTGACCTTTTTCTTGTCAGTCTTGCCCTTGGCATCGTAAATGTAGGCATTGTGCTTAATCTTAGCCGTAGCTGTGCTTGTCTTAGCCACCTTCTTGCCATCAACAAAGCCTACATTGGCAACTTTGACAAAAGCATTACCACCAATATCGAAGTAATCCTTACCGTTAATCGTCGTCTTGCCCTTGTACTTCAGCGTTTGGCCCTTGCCAATCTTAGTGTTCTTGGCACTACCCATGTAGGTCTCCAAGCGTTTGCCAGTCTTGTCAAAAACGTAGGCATTGTGACTAAGCTTAATCGTGCCCTTCTTTGAAGCCTTATTCGCAGCATGCACTAGCAGTGGCTGGCTTGCACTAATAACTGGACTTATGACAATCAAGGCAGCTGTCGATACCACCAGCAATTTATGACTTAATTTCATTAATTATCTACCTCATTAAAAATCAACTTCAACTTTAATACCTTTATTGTATACCAAAAAAGCCGTTTAACAACTTTTGTGGGCAATATTACTGTTTTTTAATATTGTTAACCAATTGTTAAAACTCTTGTGTTAATCCCACTAACAAATCCCATTTGGAGCTTATTTAGCTTTTTTGCGCATCTTGGCCTCACTGACTGCCGTGTAAACCAAGAAGAAAATCGCAGCAAAGGAGGCCAGATACAAGATTGTGTTGCTTGCTACCCAGCCAAACTTATGGACCAAAATACCAATCAAGGCTGTGGCCAGGGTCTCACCAAAGATATACTGGAAGAAGCCCATAAATCCCGTTGAGGCACCGACTGCAAACTTTGGGACAACTTCATTAATCATCAGTCCAACTAGGGTTAGCGGCGCATAAATCAAGTTGCCCATAATGATTAAAGCAGCAATGATTAAAGCGTGATTATTGCTAAAAAAGTAAAAGGTCAAGCAGATTAGCGTGCCAATGACGCACGCAATTGATACAAGTGCACGTCGACCCTTCAAGGCGTCTGAGATAGCCCCAATGATAATTACGCCTGGCACTGATGCTAGTTCAAAAATCCCAATAACCCACTTGGCTGAAGCTGGATCAAAGCCCTTGTTTTGCACCAGGTAGGATGGAATCCAGCTTTGGATGCCATACCGCACCAAGTATAAAGACATTGAGGTTAATGTCACTGCCCATACCAGCTTATTCTTCAAGATATATTTGACAAAAATTTGCCCTATACTCAGGTCTGTTTGGTCAGAGGTGGAAACCTGGCCGTTATCCAAAATAACCTTGTCCCCGGTATAAGTAGAAATGTCAGGCAATCCGACCACTTTTGGTCGGTCAGCACCCAAAACCAAGATCAAAAGGCAGATAATAAAAGAAATTACCGATGCAGTATAAAAGACAGCTGGAATTGAACCTGAAAACAAGAATACCGCTAGTTGAACAATTGCGACACAAATGAAAGAACCTGCATTGTGGGCAGACGACCAGATTGAATACATCGTTCCCCGCATCCGCGGACCCCACCATAGTTGGATCATTTTTTGACATGCAGCTGCACCCATGCCTTGCGTGACTGCCATTAAGAACATGAGCAGCATCATCAAGTAGAGGTTGCTGGTCGAACCTAAAAAGATATTTAAGATAGCTGAAGCAAGCAGTCCCACCATCAAGTAACGGTTAGAGTCACACTTATCAGCCAAAACGCCCATGAACAGTTTGGCTACGCCATAACCAACGCCAAAGCAAGACAAGATCAGCCCAACATCAGCTGTAGTGAAGTGGTAAGCCTTCATAATGTCATTTTGTTCAGTAGTAAAAACCAAACGAATAATATAATAGCCAATATAACCAATACAGGTAGCAAGCAAAACGCCAAATTGCCGCCACTTATACGTACTAGCCACTTTGTCTTGGGGCACTAGTTTGGTTGAATCCGGTTGTTTCATAACCCATTTAAACATTTTCATCCACTCCTTTAAGTATCATAGTACACCAAGCTCCTTCCTTAAGCGACTTGACAAAGAAAAAGCTCTAGAATTTCTCTAGAACTTTTAAATGCTTTTTATTTCCAGTTATCGTCATCTGCTAGAGGCAACTTGTGCCAGTAATCTGCCTTGTTAACCTGCCGTCCACGAGCAATTGCCATGTCATAACGGCCAACATCCTTGGTGATGGTTGAATCTGCAGCCACAAAAGCGTGGTCTGCAATCTTCACTGGAGCTACCAGCGTAGCGCCAGAACCGATAAAGGACCGGTCACCCACGCTTGTATGGTCTTTTTTAACGCCATCATAATTGGCAAAAATCGTGCCGCAGCCAACATTTACTTCTCGGCCTAGAGTAGCATCACCCACATAAGTTAAGTGACCTACCTTTGAATTAACACCGATTTCAGCGTTCTTGATTTCAACAAAATTGCCCACGTGCGCCCCTTCTCGAATCACGGCCTGCGGACGCAAGTGGGAGTTGGGACCCACATCAGAATTATCGTCCATTTCGGCTTGTTCAATCGTTGAAGAAGTAATAGTCACGTTGTTGCCAATTTTTGCATCAATAATTCTAGATCCAGACGTGATTGTGCAGTTGCGGCCAATCTCTGTTTTGCCCTTAACAACCACATTTCCTTCAATTTTGGTATCACAGTCAATCTTGACATCAGCATCAATATAGGCTGTCGCCGGATCAGCGAAGGTTACGCCATTTTGCATATGGCGCTCATTGATCCGCTTCTGCATGATTTTCGTAGCCTGGGCCAGGGCAATTCGGTCATTGACGCCGATGCTTTCACTGAAGTCATGCATCTTATAAGCGCCTATCCGGTAGCCGGCATTGCGCAGGATTTCTAGAACATCCGTCAAATAGTATTCACCCTGGGCATTGTCGTTGGTAACATGCTTGAGGGCCTCAAACAACTGTTGGTTGTCAAAACAAAAGACGCCCGTATTGATTTCAGTAATTTTTAGTTCTTCTGGATTACCGTCTTTTTGCTCGACAATCCGCAAGACATTATCCTGCTCATCTCGGATAATGCGGCCATAACCATATGGGTCTGGTGCTTGTGCTGTCAACACAGTAGCGGCATTGCCATTTTTTTGGTGGTAATCAAATAATTTCTGGAAGGTCTGACTAGTAAGCAGCGGCGTATCTCCAGTAATTACCAGTGTAGCGCCCTCTTTTCCTGCTAGTTGCTTTTCTGCTGTTAACACGGCGTCGCCTGTTCCCAATTGCTTTTCTTGGGTGACAAATTCGGACTTGCCGGCCAAGACTTGCTTGACTTTTTCAGCGCCTGTACCAACAACCGTGACTATTTTATCGGGCTTGACTGCTTCAGCTGCTTCAACTACATGCTCAACCATGGGCTTGCCACAAACTTCATGCAAAACCTTGTAAAGCTTAGACTTCATCCGTGTACCCTTGCCGGCGGCAAGAACAACTACAAACTTTTTCATTAACCTTAGCCTCTTTAATATATTATCTAAATTACATTTATGTTTAAGTATATCATCTTATTAGCTAAAAGCGGCCAAAATCTGTATGAGAAACAATGGTCCCTGGCTCAGCTAAAATGATCTGCTTTTTACTATCTATGCGCTTAATCTTTACCAGTGACAAGTGTCCCTCGATCAACTTGTCATCGTCGTAATCAGCTTCGCACAAGACACAGATGCCAGCAATGTTGCCATCGAATTCCCGCACCAGCTGCTGCATTCCTGTAAGCGTTCCGCCAGCCATCATAAAGTCATCTACCAGCAAGACATTGGACTTTTCCGTCAGAACTCTAGTTGGCAGCTCCATCTTCGATACACGATCAAGCGAAGAAGAAATATAATTGACTGAAACAGTGGCACCCTCCGTCACCTTGGACCGCTTGCGCGCAATAATGAAGGGAACGTTTAAATAGCGGGCAACAGCTTGTGCTAGGGCAATTCCTTTGGTTTCAATCGTCATCACCACGTCAATCTTGGAATAAGCATAACGGGTGGCAATTATCTTGCCAATTCGATTCAGATCTTGAGGATTGCCCAAGATGTCAGACAGGTAGACAAAGCCTCCCGCCAGGATTCGCTTGGGGTCTTCAATACGTGCAGCTAGATCTATCAGATATTCTTGTGCGTGCTTTTTGCCCCAAAAAGGGACGTAGCGCACGCCCCCTGCTGCACCAGCTACTGTTTCCAAAATGCCATCCCGGTTACTGGCCAGTGTGTGTTTTAAGATAGTCAAGTCTTCCGAAATCGAGGACTTGGCAGCACCGTAATGCTTTGCAAAAAAAGGCAACGGAATCAGCTCATGTGGCCGTTCCATTAAATATTTAGTCATATTAACCAATCGCTCTGAACGTTTCATAAATTATCCCCTCTAATGTTTGTCTTTTTGCCTGTTATTACTATACACTGAACCAACAAAAAAGGCACTAACAATTTTAAACTGTTAGTGCCTTCATATATGCTTTTCTAGTTGGACTATAGCTTAGTCAGCAACATCATCAAATTTTAAGGTAATGTTTTTGGTAAGCAGGTCTGTGTAACTATAAGAAACATGCTTAAAGTTATTCTGATCCTGGTCCAGGTCAACCACAAAAACTGCTGGGAAGGTTTCTTTCAAAACGCCCCGTCGGCGAGTAATCTTCTTGCGGCCGGCCCGTGCGACAACTGTTAAGGAATCACCTAAATGTGAATCCAACTTCTGTTTAATGGTTATAATTGATGTTGGCAATAGTAACAGCTCCTTTAGCTGTAATTTTACCATATTTTTATTAAATTTTCAATATTTTTTTATAATACCTAAGCTTGGACTGGAATTGCGTGTGCAATCTGGATAAATTGGTCAATCGTCAATTGCTCCGGTCGAATGCGCGGATCTACCCCAAGTGCTGCAATCAGGTCATCACGCTGAGATTTATCGGGCAGCAAATTCTTCAGGTTGTTGTTTAAGGTTTTTCGTCTTTGTGCAAAACACATCTTAACCACCCAATCAAAGTGCTTGCTGTCGCCAATTGCTGGCTTCTTTGCCAGTGGCTTTAAGATCACCACACTCGAATTGACCTTGGGCCGGGGAATGAAGGACGTACTCTTCACAGGCAGCGCAATTTGAACTGCCATATTTGTCTGCACAGCAATTGTTAGCGGACCAAATTCCTTATTGCCAGGCTGAGCACACAAGCGCTGAGCTACCTCTTCTTGCATCATGAGCGTCAAGCTAGAAAAGTTAAGCGGTGCACTATTCAAGAAGAAAATAATCGGAGTTGTAATATAATACGGCAAATTAGCCACTACCTTGACCGGCTTATTCAAGTCAAAAAAGCCCTCCAGGTCACTAGGAAAGTCTGCCTTTAAAATGTCCTTCATTAGCAGCTTGAAGCACCGGGCAAGCGCAACGCCATTAATCTTATCTGGCAGTTCATTATGCAAGATTTCTGCCAGGCTATCATCAACTTCATAGGCAAAAACTTTGGCCCCAGCTAAAAGCAACTGCTCAGTCAAAGACCCGATCCCTGGACCAATTTCGATTACTTGGTCATGGGGGTGAATATTGGCCGCTTGCACGATGCCCTGAATTGCATCTAGATCAACTAGAAAATTTTGACCCAGATTTTTCTTGGCTCGCACAAAGTACTGGTTGATAATTGCCTGAGTTCTAACGGCTGAACCAATAGGAATATTGTTACTCATGCTTAACCTCCTCGACTGTTTGTTCTAATTGGGCAAGCGTCACGCCAAAAGTATGCAGGCGTTTATAAAACTGCTTGGCATTACCATAGCCCACCCGCAGCTTAATTCCAACCTGCTCGCGCAATTTGCGTGCTCCCTGTCCAGCAGCCAATCCCAGCTTTTGATAAGCTTGGAAGGTTAAGTCACTCGCAGGCCTGCCCTGCTCATGCAGGGCACTCAGTGCACGCGACAGTGCTTCTTTAGATGCATGCTCTACTCCCAGGGAATTTCCCCGCTTGCGCGGTTCACCTTCCTTGCGTGTAATAAAAGCCTGCTTAGCACTAGGAACAGCTTCTGTGACCAAGCGGCGAATGCGCTCGCCATTAAGGTCGGGATCAGTTAAAATGATAATCTCGCGTTTTTGGGCCAATACTTGCAGTTCCGTCAAGACTACTTCAGGCACGTCTGACCCATTAGTTTCAATTGTCTCGATTCCTGGAAAAAATTGCTTGAGCCGAATCGTGTCATCCTTGCCTTCAACGACCACAACCGCATTGAATTGTTTTTTATTTAAGACCATAAGCCCTCACTGTATTTGCATATGTTGCCTGGGCAACTTCTTCTAGTGGAATCTTTTTCAAGTCAGCAATGGCTTGGGCCACGTAATAGACATTGCCTGGTTCGTTTTGTCGACCACGGTATGGCTTAGGAGTTAAGTATGGTGCATCGGTTTCAACCAGCAAGCGATCTAGCGGCGTTTTGCGGGCAGCTTCGTGAACTTCAGTCGCCTTTGTAAACGAAACAACGCCCGAATATGAAAAGTAAACGTTCAAGTCAAGAAACTTTGCCAGCCACCTGCTATCACCATTAAAACTATGCAAGATTGCCCCATATTCCAAGTTGCTCTTCTTTAAAATCTCATAACAGTCACCAAAGGCATCCCTGGTATGAATATCTACTGGCTTGTGCAAATTATTTGCCACCTCAATCTGCCGGGCAAAAACAGCCTGTTGCTGCTTGCGGGGCGACTCATCCCAGTAATAATCTAGGCCAATCTCGCCCATTGCTACTACACCAGGCAGCTGCAGCTGCTCCACTAGTTCATCTTCAGCCTTTTGGTCATAATCCTTGGCCACATCTGGACAGTAGCCCACCATGGCATAAACTGCGTCAAACCGCTGGCTGAGGTCAACTGCCCGCTTATTAAAATCAGGATCTTGACCAGCACAAATCATCTGGGTAACGCCCAGTTTTTGTGCTCTTTCTATATAAAATTCTTCGCGTCCCCTAAAGGGCTTAGCCTGCAAGTGGGTGTGGTTATCAATTAATTCCATTAGCCTAATTCGGCTCCTAATTCATGCTCATCCCCAACTATAGCTAGCTTGACCTGGCCACCTTGTTCACTAGACAAGAGCATGCCTTGGCTGAGATGTCCCAGCATCTTGCGTGGCTTTAAGTTGGTTACAGCCAAGACTTTCTTGCCTAGAAGGTCACCCGCATTAGGGTAAAACTTGCGAATCCCGCTCAAGATCTGCCGTTCTTCCCCATTGCCCAAGTCAAGTTGAAACTGCAGCAATTTATTTGAGCCTTTGACAGGTTCAACTGCAAGAATTCGTCCAACTTGAATCTTGACCTTGTCAAAATCATCGATGGTGATTTCTTTTTCTTCTTCCTGCTCACTGCGGCTCTGCTTTTTGGGCTTGGCCTTGGCCATCTCATCCTTGATATACTTAATCTCTTCTTCTTCCTTCAGGCGAGGATAGATTGGCTTAGCCTTTTCGACTACCCTGACATTCCAATCAAAGTCGCCAAAACCAAGCGCCCTTTGGCTATTATCCTGCCAATCAAGCCCAAGCTGGCGGAACATTTCTTTTGCAGTCCGAGTCATAATTGGCGCTAGCAGAAGGGCAATCACTCGTAAACTTTCAGCCAAGTTGGACATTACACGGGCTAAGTCATTAGTCTTGCCTTCCTTGTTCAGTGTCCAAGGCGTGCTTTCATCAATATACTTGTTAGCGCGGTGGACTAACTTCCAAATATCATCAACTGCCTGAGTGAAGTGGAGGGTGTCCATCTCCTGCTTGTAACCGGCTATTGCTTTATGAGCTACTTGAGCTAAATCTTGGCCTAACTCATCCTGACTAGCAGCAAGGGGGGCTACTAGTCCAGCTTGATACTGGTTAATCATGGACACCGTCCGGTTGAGCAAGTTGCCCAAGTCGTTAGCTAGGTCATAGTTGACCCGTTCAACAAAGTCCTCTGGCGTGAAAATACCGTCAGCACCAAACGGAAGCGCCCGCATTAGATAGTAGCGCAGAGCATCAACGCCGTAGCGGCTGGTAATTGACTCTGGATAGACCGCATTGCCCTTAGACTTGGACATCTTGCCGTCTTTCATAAGCACCCAGCCGTGGCCGATAATGTGCTTAGGCAGCGGTAGGTCCAGCGCCATTAGCATGATTGGCCAGTAAATCGTGTGGAAGCGCACAATTTCCTTGCCTACCAAGTGGACATCGGCCGGCCAGTATTTTTTAAATAATGAATCGTCTTCTGAGCCATAGCCCAGCGCCGTAATATAGTTGGACAAAGCATCAATCCAGACGTACACCACATGCTTGGGGTCGCTAGGTACCGGAATGCCCCAGGAAACCGTTGTCCTTGTTACCGATAGGTCTTCTAGACCCGGCTTGATAAAGTTATTAACCATTTCCTTTTCCCGGGAGTGGGGCAGGATAAATTCAGGGTGGTCTTGGTAGTATTGGTAAAGCCGGTCGGCATACTTGCTCATCTTAAAGAAGTAAGATGGCTCCTTGACCAGCTGCACCTCGTGGCCCGACGGTGCCTTGCCGCCAATTACATTGCCAGCATCATCCTTGTAGACCTCAGCCAGTTGCGATTCAGTGAAGTATTCCTCATCTTCAACTGAATACCAGCCGGTGTATTCGCCTAGGAAAATATCACCTTGCTGCAAAAGCTGCTCAAAAATCTGCTGGACACCCTTAACGTGTTCTTGGTCCGTGGTCCGAATAAACTTATCGTAGGAAATATCCAGGCTCTTCCATAACTTTTTATAAGTTGCCACCATCTTGTCCACAAATTCTTGTGGCTTGATGCCTTCTTTTTCAGCCTTTTGCTCAATCTTGAGACCATGTTCATCAGTCCCCGTCAAAAAGAAGGTGTCATAACCCTGGCTGCGCTTATAACGCGCCATCACGTCAGCTGCAATCGTCGTGTAGGCGTTGCCGATCGTCAAGCGGCCAGAGGGATAGTAGATTGGGGTTGTAATATAAAAAGTTTTTTGCTCAGCCATAGTTTTTCTCCTTAAAATTCGTCTATTTTTTATATTATACTACATCAAGCAAAAAGGGAATTCCTCCTATGGAATCCCCTTTTGCTATGTGTTAGTTCACTTGCCTGAAGCTGTTAAATCAAGAATTCTTCACTCTTGAGATAGAAATGCTTCACTGCAGTTGTCAATAAAATGTACAGTACCAAGATGCCTAAAATTACCCACATGAAGCTCATTGGCAGCTCTCCAAACTTTAGTTTGGTGCTCAAAAACGAAAACGGAATCAGCGTACCAATAATGCTAGCACCAAAGGTAGATAGGATAACCGTGGCCGTAGCGTGCTGCCCAATAAAAGGCAAGCGCGGATCACGCAGCGCGTGAATGACCATTTCTTGTGTCCAGAGCGATTCGATAAACCAACCCGTGTGGAACAAGGCAATAAAGGCCACCTGTTGGGCTGGACTAATTGCATTGAAATTACCGCCAACCAAGTGCGGGCAAATTACAAAGTAGAGTAGTCCAAAGGTCAGAATATCAAAGACTGAAGAAGTTGGTCCAAAGTAAAACATAAATTTGGGCAGTTTTTTAGTTGACCAGGTCCGTGGAGTCCGCAAGTACTCATTGTCCATATCATCAAATGGTAAAGACAGACAGCTAGTCCCATATAGCAGGTCTAGTACCAATAGCTGCAGCGGAAGCATTGGTAAGAAGGGCAAGAAGGAGGAAGCGACCAAGATTGATAAAATATTGCCAAAGTTCGATGATAGCGTAATCTTAATGTACTTCATCGTATTGCCAAAGACCTTCCGGCCAATCCGAACGCCTGTCTCCAGCACGTTGAGATCCTTGTGCAGCAAGATAATATCAGCAGATTCCTTAGCGATATCAACAGCTGTATCAACAGAAATAGAAACATCAGCAGCCCTCATGGCTGGTGCATCATTGATACCATCGCCCATGTAGCCAACCGTATGACCATTTTGCTTCAGCAAGTTGATAATCTTAGTCTTGTCTTCTGGTGAAAGCTTGACAAAGATGTTGCATTCCTCAACCATTTTAGCCAATTCTTCCGTCTTTTTGCCTTCTAAATCAGCGCCAGAATATACCTTGTCAACATTAAGTCCAACTTGCAGGCCGACTGTTCTGGTAACCGCCTCATTGTCACCCGTCAGAATCTTGACGGTAATTCCATCATTCTTAAGTCGGGCCAGCGCAACCTTGGCGCTTTCTTTTGGCGGATCAAGGAAGGCTAAAAAGCCACAGAGAATTAACTCATTTTCATCTTTGACGGAAAACTCACCCACAGGTGCTGGATTGCGCTTATAACCAATCATAATCACCCGCAAGCCGTCATCATTCATGTTGTTAACTTTTGCCATCACCTTTTGCTTGCGTTCTGGTGTCAGTGGCAAGATCTGACCGTCAACCTCAAGCTTAGTGGCTACAGCCATCATTTCTTCAGAGGCACCCTTGGTTACGAGCAAGTGCTCACCATGTTTGCGATCAGCGTTCTCAACTACCACACTCATGCGTCTTCTGGAGAAGTCAAAAGGAATTTCATCAATCTTGTTATAATCACGCTGAATTTCATTAATGTCGAGTTCATCACCGGCTGCTTCAATGATTGCCTTGTCAATCAGGTTCTTCATCCCAGTCTGATAATTGGCATTGATGTAGCCCATTTCCAAAATGCGCGGATTCTCATGCAGGTTCAGGTCATAGTGCCGTTCCAGCACAACCTTGTCTTGGGTCAGGGTGCCTGTCTTGTCGGTACACAGAATATCAGCAGAACCAAAGTTCTGAATCGAATTCATCTTCTTAACAATTGTGCCCTTCTTGGACATCTCAATTGAACCCTTTACTAGGTTAGTAGTGACAATTACCGGTAACATTTCCGGCGTCAGTCCCACTGCTGTAGCGATTGAAAAGATTAGTGCGTTGACCCAGTCTCCCTTAGTTAAACCATTGATGATTAAGACCAAGGGGGCAATGACTGCAGTCATGATGATTAATAGTTTGGATACATTCTTAATCCCAACATCAAAGGCCGTATTTTTGACATCACTGTGGGCGATGTCATGAGCCAACTTGCCAAACATTGTCCGTTCGCCGGTAGCAAAGACTACTCCTAACCCAGAGCCAGAAACAATTGTCGTCCCTTCGTACAAGACGTTAGGATAGGCCAGGTAGTCCCGCTCCTGACCAAGCGGCGGCTTTTTCGAGGCAATTTTTTCAACTGGATTCGATTCACCGTTGAGCGAACTGGATGAACAAAAGAGGTCCTTGCTCGAAAGCAAGCGCATGTCTGCTGGGACCATGTCCCCTGCGGCTAAGCGAATTACGTCACCAACCACCACTTGGCTGGTATCGATCTCCTGGTCCTTGCCATCACGGATAATGTCCGTAGTAACTGAGACCATCTTCAGAAGTGCATCAACAGCGCTGGATGATTTGACATTTTGGATAAAACTGGTAATTCCCGAAATGACCACCATCGTCAGCATAATAGCTACCGTGCTCAAGTCCTTTTCACCAGCTGGTACAAATATATAATCGGTACACAGAGATATTGCCGCCAAAGCCAGCAAAACCAGTGTAAATGGTGTTATAAAGGCTTCAGCTAAAAACTGCAGCTTAGAGTTGCTCTTACCAGACGCAATGGTATTTGAACCAAATTCCTCCCGGTTCTTGTCTGCTTGAGCGCTAGTCAAGCCGTCGCTACTAGCATGGAGCCTGGCAAGCGTCTCTGACCTGCCCTCATTGGCAATGGCTTTGACTAGTTCCAGATCCTTATTGCTAGCAACTTCATTTGGTTTTCTCAACATCTTCATCACTCCTTCTCTTTTCCAAAACGCAAACAAACTAAAAAGAGGGTACGCCCGCACACCGCTAGCGACCCCTCTTTTAAACAAGGTATCATTAATACTCGTCGTTCAGTTTTAACACTACGTGACGTAAGCACAGGCTAGCTATCTGGTTACCGCCTTATCTCGACGGTAACTATTTAACTCGTTGGCATCTCTGGATGTTTCCGGGCGATAGCATTTGTTCACGTAGGAGTCTCACCTAACAGTTTATTTGTTTATTTGTTTATTTAATTTACATTGTGAGTGTAATACACAATGCCAGGTCAAGTCAACCAATTTATTTATTTTTCTGGTGCAGGTTATGCTTAAAAAAGTAAACTAGGCCCCCAACAACTAGCACCAAAGCAAATGCAATGGGCAAAGCCAAGCGGCGCGGATGGGAAATTTGGGACCGCTCTTCATTGGAGAGGTCATACTTGTCTAACGAATATTGGTACTGCTGGTCAATTGTCGTTGCACATGCCCGAAAAACAAAGCGCAATCCCTTGTTAAATTCTTTTTTATCGCTTGAGCGCAGCTGGTCAGACTGTGCGCGGATGATGCTGCCGCGAATGTCAGCCGTAAAAGCGCCATGCAAGTCCTTGCTGCTATAAATCTGCACATTGCGCTTCTTATTTTTTGACCCCACCACAATAAAGACAGTCCGCTTGAACTTATTCAACCTTTTGGGAGTCAAATAATCAACCCGGTTGACAGTTTGAACAATAATCTGGGGCTGCTCTCTAGTTTGCATGTAACGGTCATTCTTGGCCAAGACCAACTTGCTGGTCTCACGCTCTAGCAAGTTGCTATTATCTTTTATATAGGGATTAGTAAAGGCCGTCATAGTGCAGAAAACCCCAACTAGGGCAATGAGTCCTGCTAGTTTAGTTTTCAGCTTCTTCCAACTTATGGGCCAACTCTTCCACGTATTCCCGGTCGATTTTAATTTGTTCATAAGTAACCCCACAATCTTTAAAAAGCGCACTTACCAGCGGACTGTCATGGTAATCAAAGTAATAATTGACCTTCTTAATTCCTGCCTGAGCCAGTGCCTTGGCACAATTATAACAGGGGAAGTGCGTTACGTAGATTTCTGTATGATCGGTTGAAACACCATTCTTGGCACACTGAATTAGTGAGTTCATTTCCGAGTGAATCGTCCGCACGCAGTGCCCATCTACCATTTGGTGACCCACATCATCACAGTGCGGGGCACCTGTGACTGATCCATTATAGCCTGTCCCGATAATCCGCTTGTCCTTGACTAAAACATTGCCGACCAAAGCACGATCACATGTTGAACGCTGGGCAATTACCAGCGCCTGCATCATAAAATATTGTTTCCAGGGAATTCGTTTACGCATTTTTACCTCTAAAGTAGTTCAGTCCGATTGCATCACGCACTTCAGCCAGGGTTTGACTAGCAACTGCATTGGCCTTCTTAGACCCCTCCTGCAGCATTTCGTAGACTTCATCTAGGTGCTGCTCATACTGGGCACGGCGCGCGCGAATTGGGGCTAGCTCATCTTCCATTACCTTGTTTAAATAGCGTTTAAGTTTAACATCGCCCAGGCCGCCTTTTTGGTATTCTTCCTTCAATTCTGCTACTTTATTCTTATCAGGAGCAAAGATATCAAGGTAGGTAAATACCGTATTGCCCTCTACCTTGCCGGGATCTTCAATGTGAATATGGTCTGGATCAGTGTACATCGACATAATCTTGGTCTTGAGGGTTGGCGCATCGTCTGCCAAGTAGATGGCGTTATCCAAAGACTTAGACATCTTGGCATTGCCATCAAGGCCTGGCAAGCGGCCCTGACCATGACTTGGAAAGTAGCCTTCAGGCTCAACTAACACGTCACACTTGTAAACCCGGTTGAAGGTTCGAACAATTTCACGGGTTTGTTCAAGCATTGGTTCTTGGTCATCCCCCACTGGCACTAAGCTTGCCTTAAAGGCCGTAATGTCAGCAGCTTGGGAAACCGGATAATTCAAAAAGCCGATTGGGATTGAATCTTTAAAACCTTTCTGCTTAATTTCTGTTTTAACGGTCGGGTTGCGTTCCAAACGACTGACTGTTACCAAGTCCATATAATAAGCTGTAAGTTCAAACAAAGCTGGAATCTGGGATTGGACAAAAATGGTTGAGAGCTTGGGGTCAATACCTACTGCCAAGTAGTCAAGTGCAACTTCTACCAGACTGTTTTTGATCTTTTCCGGATTGCGTGCATTGTCTGTAAGTGCCTGGGTGTCAGCAATCATAATATATGGTTGGTAGTCACCAGAATTTTGCAGCTTTACCCGATTTTTCAAAGAACCAATGTAGTGGCCCACATGCAGCTTTCCTGTTGGTCGGTCGCCGGTCAGGATAATATTCTTGTTCATTGTACTTGCCTTCCTTGAAAATCAAAACCCGTTATTGTAATAATTATAGTCAATTCTACCAAAAATTAAGCAATGATTAAACATGGAGGATAAAATGTGCAACCAATTTATGCTGCCCAACTTAGCAGAAATCAAAAAATACCTAGCCGCTGATTTACACTTGCCGCTGGTTGATTCTGCGCCCACGCTTGCCCAAAGCCGGTCTGTTTTTCCAAAAGATACAGCACCTGTTCTAGTTTATCAAGACCAGAAATTGCTTCTTGCATCTAAAGCTTGGGGCTACCCTAGTCCCTTCAACAATAAGTCTGTCATCTTCAACGCCCGGATTGAGCGTTTCTTTGAAAGCAAGCCTTCTATATGGAATGCCTCCTTTGCCCGCTCACGCTGCATTATTATTGCCAAGCAGTTCTTTGAAAGCGGCCAGCAAACATACCTAGCTGCTAACAACCGCCGCTTCCATGAGCGTTTCAGCTTTAGCAATGCGGACGCTCCCTTAACTCTCATTGCTGGCATCTACGAAGGCAACCACTTTGCAATGGCCACAACTGCGCCTAATAGGGCAATGGCGCCAGTACACGACCGGATGCCCTTAGTGCTGCAGCCTAGCGAACTACGCCGATGGCTGTTTCAGGACTTTTCCGCACTGGTTGACCGGAGCCAGATAGACTTGACCGTTAATCAGCTCCCCAATAGAAGCTAAAAGTAAAAATCAGTGCTTGGATTAACGCGTAAAACATGGTAAACTATTTCAGTAATGCGGGTATAGTTTAATGGTAGAACGTTAGCTTCCCAAGCTGAAGATGCGGGTTCGATTCACGCTATCCGCTTATACAAAAAAGACGATGACTAAGTCACCGTCTTTTTTATTGTTCAAGTTTTATGTCATAATCACTAGCAAAAGGCCATTGAGCACGGCCAAGTAGACTGGCATCCACATTGTTTGCGTGTAAAGGTAAGACCAGGCAAAAAGCGCTCCAAAGGCTGCATTAAGCACGAGTAAAAGGACTGACCCCTGCCAGTTCAGCAAGCTGAACATAGCGCCTGAAGCAACGATTCCCCAAAAGGCGGTTACCACCGTGTTGCGCCTAAAGGCATAATTAAACAAAAAACCTGTGGCTAGGAATTCTTGTAAAACCGGAAGAACAAGGCCGACTGCCAGCACTAAAAACCAGTAATTGCTAGTGGATTCATGCTGCAAGTAGGCAATTTGGAAACCATATGGCTTAAGCCTGCTATAAGACTCAAGCCATGAAACAGTTATCCGCAAAGCTGTTACCACCACAGTCAGCCCAACAATCGTGCCAAAGTAATTGATCCACGATCCCGAAAAATTGCGGTCAAAAAAGCGCTGCTCGCGGTTGAAACGAAAAACATAAAACAATACAACCATCAAAGAAATAGTTATAAATAAAATTATGTCCCAAACGTGAACCGGTGAATTTTTAACGGCAAGTTCATACGCTCCAATAGCCATCAAATATCCAATAATATAAAAAACGTAGCGAATTAAGTTGCCATCTCTTGATGCCGGTGTGTTCACAAAATTACCTCGATCTTTTTTCGTGCCTTACAAGTTCCATATTATAGCAAAAAAAGGCAGCTTAAAAAAGATAGCTTGTCAAGCACAGGATAATTTTCTAGTCCACTTCGATATGGTTGATATCTTCCAAAGCAATTGCTTGCCCTGCAATGATAATTCCGTCCTCACTGTAACCGTCAACAAAGCCGGCCAGGTCGGCAGGCAAATGATCGTCGCTATCTACAACCTTTACTTGCACATGGACTAGCCGGTGGTTGCTGTATGCCTTCAGAAGCTGCAGGCTCACCTCTTCTGGGCTCATAGTTGCTTTAGCGGGGTAGCAGGCATTGTGCTGCTTTTCATCCTTACTAATGGCCACAGTATGGTCACTCAAGAAGAAGCCCATCCACTTCTTCATCTTCCGGTCCTGATAATTTTTAAAAAAGTTCTGCACCACTTGGTCAAAGTCACTCATAAGCATTACCGCCATTGTGACCGCCAACCAAGTTGCTGCGGCGGATGGCAGTTGCACCTTCAAGCAGGCTGGAGGCCTTGACTAGACTAGTGAAGCCATATTTACGCCTGATTTTATCGATCGTCAGGTCAATCTTGCGCTGCTTAACCTGGGCTGCAGGCTGAACAAAAAAGGTCAATTGCTGGAAGTCATCAGGCACCAAGTAGCTGCAGTTGACTCCTAGTGTACGCACAGCTTCGCCATGCCAGTTCTTGCGGAAGAGAGCCAGAATTTCTTCTACTAGCAGGTCATTATTGTTGGTCGGGGAAATTCGCCTTTGAACACTGAAACCCTTGCGTTCGCCATCCTGCTTGTACTTAGAAAAGCCTACAGAGAGACTAACGCAACCAGCCTGCACTTTGTGGGCCCTAATCCTTGCTGCCACTTGTTCGCCAATCTCGCGCAAGACCAGCTCAATTTCACGCTGGACAGTGTAGTCCTTAGTTAATATTTGGGCATTACCATAATTTTTCATTTGGGGATAAAACTTTTCACTAATGATGCTGCGATCAACACCCCAGCTTGTCGCAAACAGCTGCTCGCCAATTACACCAAATTCTTTTTGTAAAAGGGTGGGATCGGTATGTGCTAACTGGTACATATTGTTAATGCCTAGGCGGCGCAGCCGACGTGCCGTTTGCTTGCCAATGCCCCAGACATCTTCCAAGTTGGGTATGCGCCAAATTGTGTCTGGAACATCGATATAGTGCCAATAAGCAATCATCGACCGGCGGTGTTTAGCAGAATTATCCATTGCCAACTTGGCCAAGAGCGGATTTTCACCAATTCCGCAGGTCGTATACAAACCAAGCTTAGTCTTGATTTCCACCTGAATCCTGCGTGCTACTAGGTAAGGATCCTTGCCAAATAAGTGCCAAGACTTGGTCATATCAATCATTGACTCATCAATTGAATAAACGTGAATATCTTCTTCAGCTGCATACTGGCGAAAAATTTGCAGGATCTGCATGCTACGTCTGATGTACAGGTTCATGTGCGGCTCAACTAGGATTAAATCCGGTGCATCGTGCTTTGAAGGCAGGTCTCGCACGCGCATCACATTGGTTAAGCCATACTTTTGCTTGGCTAGAGGGGAAGCGGCCATAATCAGCCCCGATCCATTCTTGGAGTTGGGTTGGTGCGAAACAACTGCAAGCACTGCCTTCATTGGATTGAGCCCAAGTCTGAGTGCTTCGCAGCTAGCAAAGAATGACTTATTATCAATCATAAAAATCACCCGATGCGGTTCATACCGATAATCATACATTGCCGTCACTTCCTATTTGCAAACATTCGTTCGATAACTTCTATTATACAAACGCACGTTCGAATAAGCAAGGGGGATTTTAGTCTAGCGCAATAATTGTAACGGAATATTCCCCTGCTGGCGCCTGGACGGTAACGGTTGCACCGACCGGTTTTTTCATAATCGCCTGTCCCAATGGTGAATCAAAGGCAATTAAGCCATCATCGACGTTGGCTTCCATGCGACCAACGATTCGATACTTTCTAGCTTTTTCATCATCTGCAAATTTTATCGTCACTGTTTGACCAAGATCAACTCGGCCATCCACCTTTTTTTCAACTACTTGTGCATATTTGAGCTGCTTGTCAAGGTAGCGCAAGCGACTTTGCAGGTGCCCCAGATCCCGCTTAGCTTCTGTATACTCGGTATTTTCTGACAAGTCGCCCAAAGATCGCGCTTCCTGCAGTATTTTAATGCGGCGTGGCCGGTCCTTTTTAAGACGCGTAATTTCATCTTTAATTTTTTGGTAGCCTTCTGGCGTCATTTTTTGATAGTAAACCATTTCGTCTCCTTCTTAGCCTTGCTCAAGTTATCCACAAGATAAAAAGCCGTCATAACAACATTTGTCTTTAAAAATTAGCACTTCAAAATAAATAGTGCTAATTATTTTGTTTTTGCTAATCTGCATTCTATAATAATTAGTGTAAAGAAAAAATGAAAGTCTTCTCGAACAAATTATCTTAATTGAAAGGAAGTTTTTACTATGGCAAATGAAATGATGAATCACCGCGATGACTTATTCGATGCAATGAACGATTGGTTTGATCTTCCACGCAAGTTTTTTGACAATAATGAAGTGGCTAAGCTAATGCAGGCAGACGTCATTGAAAATGACCACCAATATCTTATCAAAGTTGACATGCCCGGTATGGATAAGGACAAGATCAATCTAAGTTACAATGATGGCATTCTAAGTATTTCTGGCTCAAGGCAATCCACCAAGGACTTATCCAAGGATGGCAGCCTTATCCACCGTGAAAGAAGCCAAGGACACATTTCCCGCAGCTTCAGATTGCCAAATGTAGTTGCAAGTGACATCCATGCAAAGTATGATAATGGTGTATTGACTATTACCCTGCCAAAGCAAAGAGCTGGTGAGGGTGATAATTCAATTCAAATTGATTAGCTTATTGTCATTTTGCAAGAAGTTCTAGATAAGTTGCCAATACAAATAATTCTCTAAAACGAGTTCAGGAGTTGAACTCGTTTTCTTTTTAGCATAAAATATACAGTAATTTAAAATTAAATTAAAAAAGGAGATTATTTATGGGACATAAAGTTACCATCCAAGAGTTGGAAAAGTTTGCTGAAAATTTTAACGCCAACCCCAAAAATCAAGTTGTTGCCCGTGCTGCCCAAAAGAGTGGCGTCCAAGCGGCTGCTTATAATGAACGCGTTCAAGGTGAATTAACACGTGTTTTCTCAACTGAACTAGACACTGAAAACGTTACTAACCAGCTGCAATCCGGTCGCTGCTGGGAATTTGCTACGCTCAATATCCTGCGTCACAACTTTGGTCAAAAATACCACGTAAAGAACTTCACCTTCTCCCAGAGTTACAACTTTTTCTGGGATAAAATTGAACGGGCCAATATCTTCTATGACAGCATCTTAGACACAGCTGATCAGCCACTGGACTCCCGTACTGTTAAAGCACACCTAGAAGGAGCCGGCGAAGACGGTGGTCAATTTCACATGGCTGCTGCCCTTGTGGCCAAGTATGGCGTTGTTCCTTCATATGCTATGCCCGAAAGTGCCAACACTAACAACACCCATGCCTTTGCCAAGACTTTAGGGGACAAGTTGCGCAAGGATGCCCTTGTTCTGCGCAAGTTAAAGCAAGACGGTGCAGATGACAAGATTAAGCAAGCGCGCGAACAATTTTTAAGTGAGGTCTACCAGATGACCGCTATTGCAGTTGGTGAACCACCCAAGAAGTTTGACTTAGAATACCGCGATGACGACAAAAACTATCACTTGGACAAGGATTTGACCCCGCTAGAATTCTTGCACAAATACATGGGCGACGTTGACTTTGACGACTATGTTGTCTTAACTAATGCACCTGACCATGAATATGGCAAACTATATGGTCTGCCATTTGAAGACAATGTGGAAGGTTCCTACCGAATCAAGTTTCTCAATGTACCAATGGAATATCTTGAATCGGCAGCGATTAGCCAATTAAAAGATGGTGAAGCTGTTTGGTTTGGCAATGAAGTCGGGGCCCAGAGTGACCGCCAGAAGGGTTACCTCAACAGCAGTCTGTACAAGTATAATGACTTGTACGGTGTTGACCTGACCATGTCTAAGGCTGACCGCTTGCGCACAGGTGCGGGCGCTTCAACCCACGCAATGACCATCGTTGGCGTTGACGAGGATCAGGGCCACATTCGCCAGTGGAAAGTAGAAAATTCTTGGGGCGAAAAGAACGGCGACAAGGGCTACTTTGTTATGAACAATGACTGGTTCAAGGACTATACTTATGAGGTTGTTGTCCACAAGAAGTACTTAACGCCTGAACAAGTGGCCTTGGCTGAAGGACCAATTACGGACCTGCCTGCTTGGGATTCACTAGCCTAACATTAACTTAAAAGCAAAAAAAGACGAGATTCATGATGAATCTCGTCTTTTTTACTTGGTCCGCATAAGCAGCTCGTCAAACTTACGGAAAAACAGGTCCTTGTCGGCCTTGCTTACCAAGGTGATTTCTCGTCCTTGTGGATCATCAACCAACCGGCCAGCTGCTGGTCCAGAAGTAACCACCTTAACCTTGTGCTTTTCGACCGTCTTAACTACTTCTGGATAAAGAGCATTGATGGTGGTCAAAACATCCCAAAAATACAGCAAGGCCGACTGCACAGGCGGCGTGACTAAGAGACTGTATCCTTGGCCAACCAAATCAACAGCCGGATACTTACGCAGGCTAGCCCAGTGCTTTCTGACTTCATCAGTCAGCGGCAATTCTTCGCTGCTTTCAAGCCCTACAACTTGCATCGGAATGCTTGAGTCAAAGACTCGTGCAACCGCCTCAGGATCCCAGAAGGCATTCCATTCTTGACTGCCATCTGCATTGACCTGCACCACATTGCCGTGACCATCAAGCGAGCCGCCCATCCAATACAAACACTCAATATTTTCGCTGATAGTTGGATCTGCATCTAGAGCCCGTGCCAAGTCAGTTAAAGGACCAGTCATAACCAAGGTGACTGGACTATCTGCCGCTTTAATCTTGGCAACCATGTCCAGGTGGGCAGGCTTTTGAGCTTTTTTAGTAACCATCTTGCCCGTCTCATTCAGCATCGGCAAGTAGTTGAAGGAATAAGACCCTGTCCGCCATGCTTCTGGGAACTGGTTAACCGCGCGTGAAGTTGAGCGCGCAATCGCTAAATTATCACCGCGCAGGTTAAACAAGTCCGTCATCTTCCGGCAAACTTCAATCGCTGGGTCAACGTACCCATCGGCATCAATTGCACTGACGCCTATCAGCTTAATGTCTGGCGCCTGCAGCAAGAGCAAATATGACACTAGGTCATCGATATTGCCATCATGGTTAAAATAAATTTTTTTCATTAGTTTCTCCTACTTAGACTTGATGTAATTTTGCCCATCAGCTGCGGGCGCAACCGACTTGCCGAAGAACAAGACCAATATCACAATGGTAAGAACATATGGTGCAATTTGCATGTAAACAGCTGGGATATGGTTGAAAAATGGCAATTGGTTGCCAATAATGCTGAGACTTTGGGCAAAACCAAAGAACAACGAGGCTAGCATCGCACCAAGCGGATTCCACTTGCCAAAGATCATTGCTGCCAAAGCCATGAATCCTTGGCCTGCAATCGTAGAAACAGAAAAGTTGCCTGAAATTGCCTCGGCAAAGAAAGCTCCGCCGACGCCGCCTAAAAAGCCAGAAATCAGCACGCCAGCATAGCGCATGCCGTAAACATTAACCCCCATCGTGTCAGCTGCTTGCGGGTTTTCCCCGCAAGAACGCAGCCGCAAGCCAAAACGAGTCTTGTACAATATCCACCATAAGATAAGCGCCAGGATGATTGCCACCCAGGCTGGAGCTGACGTGTCCTTAAAGAAGATTGGCCCAATAATGGGGATATCGGCTAAGCCCGGAAAGCTGAAGTAGCCAAAGCTCTGCGCAATATTTTCCGTTTGCCCCTTATCATAAATTGCCTTTACCAAGAACACGCCTAACGGAGGAGCCATCAAGTTCAAGACTGTCCCGCTGATAATGTGGTCGGCATGAAAGTTGATTGTCGCAACCGCGTGCAAAAGAGAAAAGAGCACGCCGGTAAGGCCGCCAATAATCACGCCCAGCCAAGGCGTTAGAGTGCCAAAAGTTGGTGCAAAGGTCAGGTTGAAAACAATCGACGCAAAGGCCCCCATTGTCATAATTCCTTCTAAACCAATGTTGGTAATCCCTGAATTTTCACTGTAAACCCCGCCTAGAGCAGTAAAAATCAAGGGCGTTGAATACACAAAGGTTGAGGATACCAATAAAGGTAAGATTGTCATTAAGTTCATTAGCCTTGTCCTCCTTCACTAGTTTGCGCTTTTGTGGTTGTCGCTTTTCTACTGTCGCCTGCAGAGCTTGGGGCAGCTGGCTTCTTTTTAAATAGCCGTTCAATCACATACTGGATTGCCACAAAGAAGATGATTGCAGCAATCACAATTGACACAATCTCATATGGAATACCGGCAATTGTCTGCATACCCAAGCCACCGATTTTTAAAATTGAAAACAAAATTGCTGCAAGCAGAATTCCTAGAGCAGTGCCACCACCCAAAAGGGCAACTGACAAGCCGTCCCAACCGATGTCAAGACTGGTAGTCTGAGTAAAGTAGTTCTGGTAGGTACCCAGGCCTTGGACAACGCCACCAAGACCTGCAAAGCCGCCAGATAACAGCATAGAAATCATGATGTTCTTCTTAGTCGACATGCCCGCATAACGACTAGCAAAAGGGTTGGCTCCAACAGCTTCAATTTCAAAGCCTGTCGTCGTCTTTTTCATTAGGTACCAGTAAAAGAAAACTGCTACGATCGCAATGAAGATACCGGCATTGATCCGGGAATCGCCAAACATCGTGCTTAGCCATGGAATCTTCAAGCTGCCATTAGCACTAATCGTCTTGGTCGTATCAATATCCAAACGAAGCTTGGCCGGCATTATTTGTTGGGTCAAGTACTGGCATGCATACAACACAATATAGTTGATCATAATTGTTGTGATTACTTCGTTAGTGCCAAATTGTGCCCGCAACCAACCGGCAATACCAGCAACAATTGCACCAGTTAAAACACCAGCAACAATTGCAAGCGGCAATAAAAGCACCTTGGACATGCTCGGGTTGGCTAGTACCACCCAAATCGATGCCAGCCAGCCAGCTTGCGCTTGACCAGGCAAGCCAATATTGAAAAAGCCTGCACTGGAAGCAATAGCAAAACCAATGGCAGTAAAGATTAGGGGCGTGGCCTCACGGATGGTTTCCCCAATTCCGTTCATGTTGCCCAAGGCACTTGTAAACATCGAGCTGTATGCATCAATTGGGTCATAATTCCACACCAGCATAATCAGGGCACCAACCAAAAAACCGGCCAGAATTGAGATTAGTGGTACTACAACTTTTTTCATTTTGGGGGTCACTTTAAGCAAGGGTTGTTCCTTCTTTCTTGAAACCGGTCATTAACAGACCTAATTCCTCATCACTAGTTTCTTCTGGTTTCACTTCACCAGAAATGTCGCCGTCATGAAGGACGATGATCCTGTCTGACAGTTGCATGATCTCATCTAGTTCATAAGAAACAAGCAAAAGCGCCTTACCCTTGGCGCGTTCAAGCAAAAGCTGCTTGTGAATGTATTCAATCGCACCAACATCAAGCCCCCGAGTTGGCTGAAAGGCAATGATCAAGTCACTATCACGGCTTAGTTCACGCGCAATAATCACTTTTTGCTCGTTTCCTCCGGACAGGTCGCTAACGGGTACGCTGCTTCCTGTTGTCCGAATGTCAAACTTGTTAATAAGGTCATCAGCATACTGGTTAATGACATTATGTTTCATTACATTGTGCTTGGAAAAAGGGACCTTGTAGTAGGTCTGCAAGTTGAGGTTAGCGGCAACCGAAAATGGCAAAATCAAGCCATACTTCTGTCGGTCTGCTGGGATATGGGCAACGCCTTTTTCCGTAATCTTGCGCACAGTCTGGTTGGTCATGTCCTGGTCGTCAATAATGACGTGGCCTGAATCAATGTGCTGCAAGCCAGTCAAAGCACGGACAAGTTCATCTTGACCGTTGCCATCAATTCCAGCTACACCCAGAATCTCGCCAGCGCGCAGGTTAAAAGACAACCCTTTAAGCGCTCGAACGCCCTGGTCGTTTTTGACTTGCAGCTGATCAACCTTGAGCATGGTCTTGCCAAGCTTAGCAGCTGATTTGTTCAGCTGCATGTTAACATGGCGCCCCACCATCAATTCAGCCAAGCGGTTGTCAGTAACCTGGTCCACGTCAAAGGTCCCAACACTCTTACCAGCGCGAATAACAGTCACTTGATCAGCAGTTTGCTTAATTTCTTCTAGCTTATGCGTGATCAGGATAATGGACTTGCCTTCAAGTGCCAGCCCCTTCAAGATCTCAATGAACTCCGTGATTTCTTGTGGCGTCAAAACGGCAGTCGGTTCATCAAAAATCATAATATCGGCGCCGCGGTAGAGGATCTTGAGGATCTCTACTCGTTGCTGCTGAGCCACCGTGATTTCATTTACCTTTTTCAGCGGGTCTACGTTAAGGTTGTAGCGCTTAGACAGTGCTTCAATTTCCTGCTTAGCCTTCGTGAAATTCAACTTGGGGCCACTAACTGGCTCATGACCCAGAATAATGTTTTCCAAAACGGTAAAGGAATCCATCAGCATGAAGTGCTGGTGCACCATCCCAATTCCCAGATTTTTGGCAACAGTCGGGTTCTTCACCTCAACCTCTTGTCCATGCACCTTAATCTGCCCTGAAGTGGGCATGATTAACCCCGACAAAATACTCATTAAGGTTGACTTGCCGGCACCATTTTCACCGAGGAGCGCCAGAATTTCGCCCTTTTTCAATGTCAAATTAATGTCATCATTAGCTCTGAAGCCATTGAAGTCCTTGACGATATGGCGCATCTCGATTACATTTGTCGTCTCGTTCATTATTTGTTTTCCTCTGTAAAAGACTCTTTGCATCAGCATACAAAGAGTCTTTAAATCAATTCAATTACTATTGCTTAGTGGCTACTTAATTGCAACTTTAATTTTGCCTGCTAGTATCTGCTTGCGTGCATTTTGAACAGCTTTCCAAGCCTTGGCCGACAGGTTGCCCTTGGTGATTGAAACACCATCATCCTTTAAGGTATAGACCAAGTGCTTGCCGCCTGGGAACTTGCCCTTGGCAGCATCGTTAGCCAAAGACTCAGTTGCAACATTCAACCCCTTCAGCACTGAAGTCAGCGTAAAGTTGCTCTTCTTATTGTCTTGCGACTTGTAGTTGCCCAAGTGTTCTTGGTCTACATCAACTCCGATCACCCAGACTTTTTGACTAGCTGGGCGAGTTTGGTTGTATGCCTTGCCCTCCTGGAATACGCCACTACCGGCATTACCGGCAGCCTGATAAATAATATCTGCATGGTTAGCGTACATGGACTGGGCAATCGACTTAGCCTTGTCATTTGCAGTAAAGTTGCCGATATACTGGGTGCTGACCGTAATCTTCTTGTGCAGAGCTTTGGCTGCATCCTGCACGCCCTGCTTAAAGCCGGCCTCAAAGGTCGAGATAATAGCCGACTTAGCACCACCTATAAAGCCAACTTTGTTGGTTTTGGTGGTATAAGCTGCAGCTACACCGCCCAGGTATGACGACTCATTACTTTTGAAGGTAACGGACGCGACATTCTTTTGGCCTTTGATTACATCATCAATAATGACAAAATTCTTCTGCGGGTTCTTTTTAGCTGCCGCCTTAACCGAATCTGTCAGCATAAAGCCGACGCCAACAATCGTTTGGTAACCAGACTTAGCAGCTTGGTTAAAGTTAGGCGTATAGTCTGAGGCACTACTTGACTGAAAGTACTGGTAGCCCTTGCCCTGCTTCATATTGTGTTCTTTGCCAAATTGCTTGAACCCATCCCAAGCTGATTGGTTAAAAGACTGGTCGTTAACGCCGTTAGAATCAGTAATCAATGCAATGCTATGTTTCATGCTTTGCCCACCGCTTGTGCCCTGTTTCTTACCCGAACAAGCGCTTAGCAGCATGCTTAGTGAGGCAACTACAGCTCCTAGTGACAACAATCTCGTTAGCTTCTTACTCATAATTGATAAATCCTCCAAAAATAACGAACTTTTCACTAGTAACTTTAGTATAAGATACGTTTAATTTCAAGGATTATTTCATATTATTGAGTAATTTAGAGTGTAAATCGCTTTAAACCGAACTATTTGCTTGGATGAATTGGCACTTTAATCTTGCCGTTAATAATGTCTTGGCGAGCTGCACGAGCGTAATTCCAAGCTTTAGCACTAATTTTACCTCGCTTGATGGAGACACCGTCTGTCTTTAGTCCATATACTAAGTTTTGCCCGCCTGGGAACTTGCCCTTGTAAGCCCGGTCAGAGATATCCCTAGTTGCAATGTTAACACCGGTAATAACTGAGGTCATCACAAAGTTGTCTTTTTTGCCATCCTTAGTCTTGTAGTTGCCCAAGTATGATTGATCGGAATCAACACCGATTGCCCAAACTTTCTTGTTTGCTGGACGGTCTTGGTTAATGGCCTTGGCCTCTTGGAACAGTCCGTTGCCCGCTGAACCTGAAGCATGGAAGATGATGTCTGCCTTTTTGGCATACATGGATCGAGCAATAGCCTTTTCCTTGTCAGCACTCTTGAAGTCGCCCACATACTGGTTAAGCAGCGTAATCTTCTTGCCTAATTTTTTAGCTTGGTCATGAACGCCTAAGGTAAAGCCAGAATCAAAGAGGTCAATGATGTCACCGTGCGCTCCGCCGATGAAACCAATTGTGTTAGTCTTGGTTTCTGTTGCTGCAACCACACCAGCTAGATAGGAAGCTTGTTCACTTCTAAAGTTAGCAGAAGCAACGTTCTTCTGGTCTTTGATTACTTCATCAACAATAACGAAGTTCTTCTTGGGATACTTCTTAGCAGCGGCACTAACGGCATCCTTTAAGCTGTAGCCAATACCAAAAATGGTCTGATAACCGGCCTTGCTGGCCTGGTCAAAGTTTGGTTCAAAGTCAGCAGCACCGCTAGATTGGAAGTACTGGTAACCGTTTTTGCCGCGGCTCAAGTCATGTTCCTTGCCATATTCTTTGAATCCTTGCCAAGCGGACTGGTTGAACGAGTTATCGTTGACACCAGCTGTATCTGTAATTAAGGCAATTGAGTGCTTCGCACTATCGCTTGAATTACCGCTGCCGCCTTGCTTTCTTCCCGAACATCCGGCAAGAACAACGCTAGCTGAAAGAGTTAGTGTAGTTATTGCAAAAAACTTTTTTATTTTACTTTCCATTCTGTGGACCTCCTAAAGATATTTGCAATTGATAAGATAACAATATTTAGTGGTGTTGTCAAAACCATACCACAAGATAAAGTGTTGATATGACAATGTTTTGTTTTTTGCGCATATAGCACGAACGACTGAAACCACAATATTTTTGCATATAGCAAGAAAAATTTTCAAATTTTTATTTTTATGTGGGCACTCTAGCTCAACAAATTACTTCTTTAGTGCCCTCACATCTTATAAGTTAGTAACTCTAATAAAAACTGCACTAGTTTGCCTAAACTAGTGCAGAAAGTTGAAATCTAACCAAGTGCTAGATCTTATTATAAGTTGCAGACAAGAATCTTTTCGACCAGCAAGAAGATCAGCTAAACATTCCATTCCTGCATAAATTCATCTACAAAGGCGCGCATAAATTGCGTTCGCTCGTGTGCGATGCTTGCGCCACCAGCAGTATTCATTAACCCCTCAAGTTGAAAGAGCTTTTCATAGAAGTGGTTAATCGTTGTTTCTGTGTGCTTTCTATACTGGCTGTGACTGACTAATTTTTGCGGCTTAATGCGTGGATCGTAAATCACATTGCCATGAGCGCCTCCAAAAGTGAAAGCCCGGGCAATTCCAATTGCCCCCAAACTTTCAATGCGGTCTGCATCTTGAACATACTGACCTGATACGGGCAATTGGTAGTGGTGTTCAATATTTTGCGAAAAAGACATGTGTTGGATTGTGAACAAGATGTCCTTAGTTTCTAACTCGGTAAAGCCAGCCTGGGGCAAGAGCTTCGTAATCTGCACTAAAACCTTTTCTGGGTCTGCACATATCTTTTCATCAATCGTATCATGCAGGTAGCCTGCGGCCTGGATAATCGCGCACATGCGGCTGTCAGCGGCTGCTTGCGGGTTGTCATGCAAGTACATGCTTGTAGCCAGGTGTGCGACCCGCTGACCGTGGTAGAAGTCATGTCCTGTTTTTTCATTGTTGAGCTCTTCTTTGACAAAATTAATTATTTTGCTTAAATCCAAACTAATCTTCCTTTCACTTTTCACTGAATGCACCAGATGAATCTCAGTTAAAAATGCGACTGAGCTTTCTAGCAGCCACTTGCTACTTATCTTAATGGGGATCAAGTACACAAAATATGTTTCTTACTTAATGGTTTCATCATACACCAATTGCCCGAAGTGCAATATCTTTTTAAATATAAATTTCGGGCAGTGAGAAACCTTTCCCTTTATTCTTGATTTACGCTATATTATCTATGAAAGAGAGGTTTAATATGCAGATTAAGAAAAAATTTGTCAAAATCATCACTGGTCTTATATCAGTAATTGCCTTAACTTCAGTCATGCCTAGCACTGGAACTTACGTAGTCCAAGCAAAACACCTAACTAGTTCGCAAATCAAGATGCAGCGGGCCAAGTCAAAGTACGATGTGCCTAAAGTCAAAAAATTTACTAGAAGCATTTTAAACAAATACTTTTTAGAAGGCTGCCGGTGGGCCAAAATCAAAATAACTTATAATGACCAAGCTTTGAGCAGCCGGGACCAAGAAATAACCGAGGGTGCCATCAAGCAAATTAACCGCCTGCGCATCGTCAAGCTAATCAAGACTAAGAAAAAAGCCAATATCAGCATTAAAAGCAGCGGCCAGCATTTAGATGACGGCGGCGAAATGCTGGGGTCTGCTCAGCCAAGAATCAGAAATATTAAAAAATACAAGGGACTGTTTAAGATAATAGAGCAGCCACCTGCAAAAATTATTTTATATACCAAAACAATTAGGGAAACCCTGGCCACTAATGAAAACTATGAATTGGCACTTAACAACACAGTTCTGCATGAAATGGGTCACATTCTTGGTGTCGGCCACATGGGCATAGTGCTTAAGGAAAGACGGTATACAGAGGGCAAGCAGAAGATTAAAGAGATAGAATATCAGCCTGGAACAAGGTACAGTAATGAAATTATGTCACCGGTAGCAAGCACTAATATTAAGACTAAAGATGGATTGCACACAGTTCTTGACCAGGACTATATAAAATCACTGGCTATCCTTTACCAAAATTAGTGTCCGCGCCAAAAGATAATACAAAATACCTGGTTAACTGTCAGAGAAGCAATAAAAGTAAAATCCAAAAGTGACAGAAGCGTTTTAATAACTAACGGATTTAAAAAATCGTGTTCTTGCATACAAAAAAGCAGTTATAAACAATGCTACCACAAGCGTTTGCCTATTCCTAAAAACATTTTCGGAACATCGTTTGTTTTATGTTCCGTTGCGTGTTCTTTATTAGCCTTGATTATTCTTTACTTATCCACTGCAAAGCCTGATAAGATAAAGTTAACAATACTTAGTACATCCAATTTAAGCCACTTCCCAGATTTGAACTGGGGACCTCCTCCTTACCACGGCGGTGCTCTACCTCCTGAGCTAAAGTGGCAAATCTATTTTATCAAAAAAGCACCCATAGTGATATGATGTGAACACCAAAATCAGGACAGTTCCGGGATCGTATCAATAATGGGTGCTTTTTAAATGCTTATTGGGCAGCATTTGCCCGGTAAGGCACGGCTCACAACTGATTGCATATCACCAGCAATTTAACTTGTATCAAAGCGCATCATGACCACAGCATCTGCACCTTGGTCGTAGGCTGCGGCACGCATTCGATCGATGGCTTTTTCGCGGGCTTCTTCCATCATCTCGGTATAGCTATGAACTTCGCCCCTACTATTGACTTGAAACTAGCACCCATATCTTTAAACATGTTTTTGGATTGGGTTGTCAAGCCAAAAACTTCGCCAATTATTTCATAATCTTTACCTGGAATTTTCTCAGTGGTAGTAATTAAAAAACTGCTATCATTCATCAGTATGTCCTCCATTTGAAGTGTTTTGATTTTCAACCGGATATTTTTGTTAAATATAGATTATGAATATATTGTCTCACATTGTCAATCTAAATTATTTTTAATCTTTTTACCGAAAAAGTCCTGATCGATTGCGCTAATAATTGGGCTAGCAGCCAGGGTCGGCATCAAGTTAAGGTGAGCAAGGTCAGCCCGCCTGATCCACCTTGGTTCATAGACATTATCACTACTTGCTCGTTCTTTTTCCTCGCTGTGAATAGTGGGCGTTTGCGTCAAGTCGATTGCACTGCCAAAAATCACTTGACGCTCGCCTTCTTCATCAATTGTGCATAGCCTGTGCAAATTTGGACTGAGCAGTTTGATCATTAACTCCTCTTCAACTTCACGTATAGCCGTTTCAAGCGGCGTTTCACCTTTTTGGCTACCACCACCTGGAATAACCCAATAGTCTCGCTTATTTTTAATTCGGTGAATAAGCAGCACCATGTCTGTCTTCGGATTGTACATTACCACGCGTGCACGCATTTTCGTCCCTCTAGCTTTTTAAAAGGGCCCGACTTCTTTATGCCAGGTCCTTCCTTAGTATTAATCTTTAATGTTGACTAGTGTATATTTTCTCTTTCCTTTGCGCACAATAACATACTTGCCATCAAAGGCTGCATTCGGATTGACTTCAAACTCAACCGACTGCTGGCGATCACCATTTATGTAAATGGCCCCATTTTTAACGTCTTCGCGTGCTTGACGCTTAGAAGGCTCAATTTTGGTATCAACTAAAAAGTCCACAACATTCTTGCTGGAACTGTCCGCTGTAGCAGCAGGGGCTGTCTTAAGGGCTTGCCCAATCTGTTTGACCGTCAAGTCCTTAATGTTGCCCGAAAATAGCGCATCTGTGATCATTTCGGCTTCATGAAGGCCCTGTTCACCATGAACAAATTTAGTCACTTCTTTGGCTAGGGTCTTTTGTGCAGTCCGCTTCCATGGTTCTTCTTTGACCTGTTCTTCAAGCTCATCAATTTCGTCATGACTGAGAAAGGTAAAGTATTTGAGGTACTTGACTACGTCACGATCATCTTGGTTAATCCAGAATTGGTAAAACTCATAGGGACTCGTTTTTTCTGGGTCAAGCCAAACTGCGCCACCTGCTGACTTGCCAAACTTGGTGCCATCTGCCTTGAGCATTAGCGGGATGGTCAAGCCAAAGACTTGGCGGTCTGCTCCTGCCAACTTGTGGATTAGGTCAATTCCGGCCGTGATGTTGCCCCACTGATCACTGCCCCCGATCTGCATTTGCACGCCATGCTCCTTATTGAGCTGGTAGAAGTCGATTGCTTGCAAAATTTGATAGGTAAATTCCGTAAAAGAAATTCCGCTTTCTAGCCGACTAGCAACAACATCCTTGCTCAGCATGTTGTTAATCTGGAAGTGCTTGCCGTAGTCGCGCAAAAAGTCAATCAGACTGATTTGATCAAGCCATTCCGCATTGTTGACGATTTCAAAGTTTTCTGTGCCAAACAGCTTTTCCATCTGCCTGGTTAAAGCAAGTTCATTTTGGTGAAGTTGCTCTGCATCAAGGAGTACCCGCTCGGACTTGCGTCCGGATGGGTCACCAATAGACCCTGTCCCGCCACCAATCACAATCACAGGGTGGTAGCCTGCCAGCTGGAACCTTTTCAAGATCATGAAGGGGATTAGGTGCCCAATATGGAGGGAATCGCCTGTGGGGTCTGTCCCGCAGTACAGAGCCAAGTCATCATGGCTCTGTAAATACTTGATCAAGCCTTCTCCATCCGTTTGCTGGTTGATAGCACCACGCCACTTTAAGTCTTCTAAAATATCAAAATTTGCCATTTGCTTTCCTCCAACAAAAAAGTCCCCGGATTCAAATAGAATCCAGGGACGACTAAATCACTCTTCTTAGCCGTGGTACCACCCACGTTTACGCCTTAATGGCGCCTTAATAGTGGTCTTTATGGGAACCACCCCACTTGTATTTCACTAGCTTCGACCTGTCTAGCTCACACCAACCGCTAGTTCTCTGCACGCTGAATCGAGTAGCTACTTAATTACCAATTGATAATACTAACTTTTTGCCAATTAGTCAACTGGCTTCTTACTTGTAGAAGCCCTTAATCTGCAGGCCATAAGCCTTACCAGCAGTCATATCATACTGGATCGTCTCATAATCTTGAAGCAATTTTTGTTGCTTCTTGGTCAAGTATTTCGGATCAATGACATGACCCTTGCGGTCAATCAGCTCAAAGCCTTTGTCGCCATCAAAGTTAATAGTGATAGCTGGCAGCTTCTTGTGCACCTCTGTCAAGAGAGCTTGATAAGGTGTCACCTTTGAATCAGTCTGCTGCAGCATCATTGCAATGAAATCGCTGGAACTAACAAACTGGTTAGCCTTGCGCGGCAGTCTAGTTTTAGCACCATGGTCGCGGGCATACTTGTTGGAATAAATAAAGTAGCGCGTTGAGTGCATCTGCACTGGGTACTTAGACGTGTAATTTTGCGAAATAATGCTTGGGTAGTGGTCACCATAAAAGACCAGCGTAATTGGTTTCTTGATGCGGTCAATTTGGCCGATAAACTGCTTGACTGCCTTATCGGTGTACTGGGTACCCTTAACATAAGTGGCCATCTGTTCGCGCACTGCAGGTGAAGTAAATAAGTCACCTGAAATTTTGCCCATGTATTCATTATTCGGGTACCAGTTGTTGTAAGGCATGTGGTTCTGAATAGAGATCAAGTTGATAAATTGGCCACCACTACGCTCATTAATTTGCTTAATGCCGTTAGCATAAGTTGTGAAGTCCGAATTGTAGCCACTCTTGCCCAATTTCTTTTGGTCAATAATCTTATACTTCGAACCAGCATAAACAAACTTATCAAATTTGAAGCGGTGGTAGTCCTCACGTCTAGAATAGTAAGTACCAATGAATGGGTGAACAGCTGACTTATAATCAAAGTTCATCCCAATCGTTGGGTAGAAGTCATAGTTAGGCACCACCTGAACATATGGCGTCAAGGTTGACTTAAACAGTCCCATGTTAAGACCAGTCAACGTTTCCCATTCCATATTAGCCGTACCGCCACCATAACCAGCACTGAGCATGTTGCCGTATGAAGAACGCGACTTTATCGACTGGATAAACTTAACCGGATTCGGTACATCCCGATCAAATTTAATTGTCGGGAAGGTATACGGATCAACGAAGCTCTCACTCAGATTAAAGACAATGGTCTGGTCGTGAAGGTCATTCTTGCGGTGCTTGTTAATCCGAGCAGCCACTTTTGCATATTTATTGTTTAATTGCTTAATATTGGATGCGGAATAGCCAGTCGGCTGATCCATAATCTGCAAGTCAATGTAATTTAAGAAGTTGAGCACTGGTCCGTTGACCTGAATGTCCCGTTCAGGATTACGGAAGCGTTGCCTGTTGTCAAAGCCGCGGTTAATATGGTAGATTACACCACCATCGTGGTTAAAGCGCAATGGAGTCATGAAGAGCAGCAAGCTGACCAGGGCCCAGATGCCCCGTCTCTTCCAAGAACCCCTCTTCTTAATTGGAAACTTACGCTCTAAAAAGATGTCCAGAACAATTACCACCACGATTGCAACTAAAATTGCAATCACCGTAGTCTTGCCAACCATGGGCAAAAGCGTCTTCCAGTTAACAATTTCGCTTATTTCGGTTGGATAGATCGGCTCGCCGCGAAGCAGGAGTTTAATCTTGTTGGCAACAGCCCAACCAATGGCAATTAGACTGACCAGCATATTGGACGTCCAATACCGCGTAGTCACAAAGTACAAGATTGAAAATAGCGCGTCCAAAAAGATGGTCGTCAAAATAATTGCAAAGAACTTGGTTCCTAGCAGGTACACGATTGCATTAATCGTAGCAGCCGTGCTGATTTGAATACGTAAATTATCTGACTCAATTAAAAATGAACCAAAACTCAATATGTAGAACCAAGCCCAAGTTAGCAAGTTTACACGGTTAGCAACTACAAACTTAGTAAAGTGCTGCCAAGCTTGCTCACAGATATTAGCCAGATTGGACTCATGGTCTAAGTAATTAATTATGCGCTTAAATGGCTTCACCTTAAACAAGTAGCGCTCAAGCACATAGTTCCAGGCCCAAACAACTATTAACATGACCAGAATCATAATTAATTTGTTAATAGTTGATGAACCTGTAAACCGGAATGAACTCATGAATCGCGGCGAAATCGGCGCATCCATGAACATAATAACGGGAATGAAGAAGCGCATATCTTTCTTGCTGAGGGATACAATCACCCGCTTAAAGAGCAAGAAGATGGCTACAACTAGCAAAAACATGAACGGTGAAGACGGGTTATTCAAAAACTCGCGATTCCAGTCACCGCCACCATTACCAGAAATAATTTGCGACCAGTAAACAGCGTCAAAGCCTGACACGCCAATTACAACGACGAAGAGCGAAATCAAACCGCTAATCAGGGATACCCCTAGCAGCTTGCCACTAATATGCACGTCTGCTAAAAACATGCCCCATGCGAAAAAGAGGATTAAATATAGTCCGTAAAGCGAATATTGGAAGGACAAGTTGCCTGCACTCAAGGCAAAGCCCAAAAGCGTTAACAGCGAAAGCACCAGCAGGTTCTGCTTTGCAGTTAACTTGTGCAGCAGGTCGTAAATGCGCGGCTGAACCAGCAAACTGAAAAACAATCCAGCAAAAAGCACTGAAGTGCTGGTAATAATTGGAAAGAGCATTCCCCAAACACGCCACATGTTAAAGCGACCAGGGACTCTGAAGAAGAATAATACATAGTACACAATCAAGGTGGCCAGTGCCATCAGCCAATACTTGAAGCTCTCGCTCGTACTTTGCTTTTTCTGGCTATAAACAGCCCCAAAAATCATTGGCACTAGCACTAGGGTCGCATTGTGCATCATGTTAGGCAAAAAGCGGATAAATGAATATTGCGCCCTAGATGCAATACCCTTCAAGCTGTACATTTGAACGAGCATGAACAGCGCCGCGACTAACAAACAAATAATTTGAACAGTTCTTGAAATCTTTTTATTTTTATTCATATTTCTAGTATATATCCCCACTAAAAATGATGCCACTTAGTTTTCACTATGGCCTACGTCCAATCTTCCTAATTGAGCACAGCGTTTAATTGCCTATAACAGTCCATAGCAGTATTAATTACCGTAATTCCCACCACTTTCTTGTAAGGATTGGCTTTCATAGTCCTGGTAGATATGATAGTCTTGCGTGTCTGGCTTGGCAAAGTCAAAACCTTGGGCCTTATTTCGCCGGTTTTGATAGGTTTCATTATTATTGACCGGTTCACTTAAAAGCCCAAGTTCAGTGCGCAGAAAATCTGATACTCGCTGTAATTCCCTGGTGGAATGCACCTGGTAAGAAACACCATCAATCATCGCATTGTGTCCGTGAAGGTAGTCACTTTGGACAGTCTTAGTTGCATTACGGTAATTAAAAGCAATCTGCTCCAACGCGCTGAACGGCAAATTAGTTTTTACATTACCAGAAATTGCATTTAAAATCGAGTCTAACTGCGTCAGTGTGTTAATCGAGACCGCCTTTTTAATCAAGGTGGTAATCACTTGGCGCTGGCGCTTTTGGCGACCATAGTCGCCTTTAGGATCATCATAACGCATGCGTGAATAAGCAAGCGCGCCGCCGCCACCCATATGCGTCAGCTGGCCCTTCTTAAAAATATAGCCGCCATATTCAAAGCTAAGCGTTGGTCGAATGTTGATTCCGCCAACGTAGCGAATTAGCCGCATTATCCCCCTCATATTGACCAGGGCATAATACTTAATAGGCATATTAACTAATTTAGCCACGCTCGCCATTGACATTGCAGCACCACCAATTGGGTATGCGGCGTTTATCTTTTCCACTTGGAAATTTTCCGCCCCTACCATCTGGGCCATTGTATCTCGTGGCACTGACATCAAGGTGTACCGCTTTTTTTGTGGATTAACCACGGCAATAATAATTGTATCAGTATTACCGATTTTTTCAGTTCGGTCAAGTGCGCCGGTATCAGTCCCCATTAATAAAACCGCAAACTTCTTCTTGCCGTTAAACTCACCGTTTTTAATGTGGACATAATTATTGCTATCATAGGTGCTTTCAACCGCGTTTTTAGTTCGAAAATAAACATAGGCTGAATAAACAGCTAACGCCACGATGGTAAGAGCAAAAATACTCATTATCCAAGCTAAAAGGCGCTTTTTTTTCTTGTAGTCCCTTGCATGGGCTTCAACCCGACTTTTGCTCGGATGATTATCGTTATGATCCATATTCTTATTTACCAAGTTTATCAATATTAATTACAATGAGCATATTATAACAAAAAAGCAAACCAGCGCCGGTTTGTTCATAACATCTTATTAAAATCGTTAAATTGTTTAACTGAGCGTCAATTTGAGCCCAAACTCATTGCTATCGTCGCTTTGAAGCGTGGTAACATTGGCCTTAGCAAGGATATAATCGCCTGCAATTGCTAAGGCAAAGTTTGAGGAAGACACTTTCAAAACTGTGTCTTCATGTTTTAGCTCTACTTCATTCACATTTTTACTTTTGGACCAATCCGCCAAGATCGGCAAGGTAAATACTAAAGAAAAAGGCATCTCCTTGTGTGAATTATTCTTCAGATAACATTTTATATCAACATTGTTGCCATCTAGACTGTAGGTCAAAATTGCTTCAAAATGGTACGGAAACTTTTTATAGCTTGTTCCGTCATCAATCAAAGCCAAACTAACTCGGGCATCGCCCTTATCGACAACCGTCCACGGTAAGAGTTCGGCCCAGTTTTCACTTTGATCTACACCCGTAAAAGCAACTTTTAACTGCTTTTGCACATCGCCGTCTTTAAAGTAATCAACTTGATTGCTTTGAGATACCAGGTTGACAACCTGCGCATCCTTTTCATCGACAGCTATGCGCAAAACAGAACTTTCAATTGTTTGCATAGCATACTCCAAACTTTCTACTTACTAGAAAATAGCACTTGAATAAGGGTAATGTCAATTCCAGTTCAAATTTCCGCCTCTTTTCAACCGACTTGATTGTAGAGAACATTAGATAAAGATTATATTATAAGTTACTTGGAGGGAACGTGCAAAGGGTTCCTGATTGTGAAAAGCTTGTTAACTAAGGCGGCTGTCATACCGCTTACGTTTTAAGAAATCACTTAAAACATTAGCAAAATTCACTATAATATACTATAATAAGTTTGTTCCCGAGAATTATAAATTTAGTTTTTGGAACAAGTTAATAAAAAGAGCATCCCACTTGTGGGGTGCTTTTTTAGTTATATTTTATAATTGATGCGGTCACGTGATGCTTCTGTCAAATCGGCCGATACTGGCACAACAAAGGAGCCATCTTCAGGCAATTCAATCTCAGTAATTTTACTGGACTTGGGTAACTCTGCTTTATTGTATAATCGGCTTGCGAGGGTGTCAGCTGCCATTTTCATTGATTCGCGCAATCCTTGCCCTTCGGTGATTCCACCTTTAACATCGGGAAAGTTGATTACATATAGATCGTTTTCTAACGGTCGAAAAATAGCGGGATAGGTTACAATTCTATGGTCCATCTACAAACCTCCTTATTGCATTACCACTATTATCATGATATACCAAATCACTTCCAAACAATAAACAATTAGCAAAAAATTATTTTTTAATCTTAAAATTATTTTCAAGAAAAAGAATAGCCGATTTTTAACTAGACAATAAAAAGCGTTGGAGAAGTATCTGCAACGCTTTTTATTGAAACTATCTAGCTTTAATCCTTTTTAAATAGACGCCAACCACTTAAAATTACGGTCACAAGGCAAATTAACAGTGAGATGATGAAGACAACGTGCATGCCGTAAATAAAAATTTCTGGTTGCTTGGGCAGGTAGCCAGTTACTCGGGCACCCTTGGCACTGCTCATAGCAGCAAAGAGCACTGTCGTTGCACTGGAAATACCAATTACCATGCCCAGATTCCGGGATAGCGAGTTGATGCTGCCGGCAATGCCCAAATCTTTTTGCTCAACCGAACCCATAACCAAGGAATTATTAGGTGAACTGAAAATGCCACTGCCTAAACCCATGAGAGCGATGCTGACAATAAATAGCCAGAGCGGTGAATTCAAGTTGCACATCGCATAACCAGCCTGGCTGACTAGCAAAAGCAGAAGGCCAATGAACGTAATCAACTTAGGGCCAATTTTATCAGACAGCGTACCAGCAACAGGTGCGGCAAACAGTTGCACAACAGGCAAGATCATCAGGATAAAGCCAGTTTGCTTTGGCGATAAATGACGTGCATTTTCTAAGTAAAAGGGCGTTACCACATTAAAGAAAAAGTTGGTAATAAAGATTAATAGTGCACACAGCAGGCTGACTGAAAAGTCAGGATTCTTAAAGAGGCTAAAGCGCAATAATGGATTAGCCGTGTGGTTTTCGCCATAGACAAACCACACAAAACTCAGCACGCCCACAAGAATTAGCAGCAAAACTGGCAAAGAAGTGAAGCCTAGTTGCTGGCCCAAGAAGATGCCACCAAACAAGGTAATCATGC
Organism: Lactobacillus sp. XV31L; assembly: GCF_059900865.1. Classification (NCBI taxonomy): domain Bacteria; kingdom Bacillati; phylum Bacillota; class Bacilli; order Lactobacillales; family Lactobacillaceae; genus Lactobacillus; species Lactobacillus sp. XV31L. Next base: position 48,542 of record NZ_JBWXGC010000001.1, read on the forward strand.
CCATGGCAAAGCTGATCGAACCCATGCGATCGAGTGGTGCGCTGGTAAAGGTAATGTCCTTGGGTAGGAAAACTGCGCCAATAATAGCCGCAATGATACCAACTGGAACGTTTAGCCAAAAGATGTAAGACCAAGACAAGTGACTTAGGATGACCCCGCCAAGGCCTGGCCCAGCAATTGATCCCAGAGCTACGAAGGAGCCAATGGTGCCTAGTGCCTTGCCTCGCTCCGTTGTAGGGAAAATCTCGGTAATGATGCCGTTGTTAGTTGCCATCGTCATAGCTGCGCCAAAGGCCTGCAAAGCCCGGGAAGCCAGCAAGAAGACCAAGTTGATCTTGAAGCCAGACAAAAGCGAACCAGCAATAAAGAAAATAGCACCTAACCGAAAAATTTTAATCTTGCCGTGCAAATCGCTCAATTTTCCAAAGAACAAAATGAAGCTGCAGACAATGATCAAATATAGCGAAACCACCAATTCTGACTGGCTCATTGGAATGTGCAGATCGCGACTGATCACGGGCAGTGCGATATTGACAATCGTTCCGTCCAGCGTCGACATAAATGTAAATAATCCAACTGCAACCAATATCCACCAGCGATTTTGCTGGACTTTCGGGTTATTTTGATAACTCATAGTTTGTGTCATATTAACCAAATCCCTTCACTTTTCAAATTAGTTAGGTACCTTAATAGAATAGATTATACACTTTTTAATTTGAATGCCAAGACATAAAACTCATCTTATATTAGCTTAGCAGCAATAGTTTTTGTAAACTGACCCAGTTGTATTACAATTAAGCTAACCAAATTATAGAAAGAAGATCATGACTATGTGGATTATAAGATTAAAATCATTGCTAATCACTAATTAATTTATCTTGAAAAGAGGACTAAATGATCGATAATATCCCTCACAAACTTAAGGCGTATATCGCCGGCGTTAACTTGAATGATCCCAATTTTGATTACTACATGAGTGAACTAGCCAACTTGACTGCTGCTGCCAATATGGAAGTAGTCGGCCAATCCCAGCAAAACGCTGAACAAGTGGTCAGTGCGACCTACTTTGGCTTAGGCAAAGTCAACGAGATTAAGGACATGGCGCGCGGATTAAAGGCCAAGGCACTCGTTTTAAATGACGAACTCACGCCTGTTCAGATTCGCAACTTGGAAAAAATCACCAAGCTGCGCGTGGTAGATAGAACGGAACTAATCCTTGAGATTTTTGCTAGTCGTGCTCGCACCAAACAGGCTAAACTGCAAGTCCAGCTCGCCCGCTTGCAATATGAACTGCCACGCTTGCACCCATCAGAAAACAACTTAGACCAGCAACGTGGCGGTGGCTTTGCCAACCGTGGTGCTGGAGAATCCAAACTAGAATTAAATCGCAGAACTATTGGCAAGCAAATCTCAATTATCAAAAAAGAGCTTAAAACCATTATGAGCCAAGAAGAAATCAAGTCCAAACGGCGCAATCAAAATCACATTCCCAAGGTTGCTCTTGTTGGCTACACCAATGCTGGTAAGTCAACAACCATGAATAGCCTTTTAACAGAATTTTCCGAAGAAGGAGAAGCCAAGCAAGTTTTTGTTAAGAATATGTTGTTTGCCACGCTCGACACTAGCGTGCGTCGCATTGAATTGAGCAATAACTTTAGTTTTATCTTGTCAGACACGGTAGGCTTCATCTCCAAGCTGCCCCACAACCTAATTGAGTCATTTAATGCTACGCTGCAAGAAGTCAAGGATGCGGACCTTTTAATCAATGTCGTGGACGCTTCCGACCCCAACATGATTCAGATGATTCGAACCACGCAAGAGGTCCTGGACGAGATTGGCGTCAAGGGCATCCCGATGATTACAGCTTACAACAAGGCAGACAAGGCAGACCGCAATTATCCGCAAATTGAAGGCGACAGTATCTTGTATGCCGCCACTGATCCGACATCCATTAAGACTCTGGCAGACCTCATCACTAAGCGTGTCTTTGCCAATTACCAAAAGGTGAACCTACTATTGCCAATGTCCGATGGCAAGGCCTTGTCTTACTTGCATGAACATGCTCAAGTAATGAAAGAAGACTACCAAGACGATGGCATTCACGTCACAGTCCGCTTATCGCCAGACAAGCAAGCACAGTTTCAGCGCTATATAGTTTAATTATTGAACAAGAAGCATAAGAAAAACAGTCAATTTGAAGAGCAAGTCGTTCTCTTCTTAATTGACTGTTTATTTTATTGGTATCTTTTTACTAATTAGCCTCTCTTTTGCACTATTCAATTACAAGACGCGCTTGGCAATGCACGGGTAAAAATATGAACTGATTGTCTGAAGAACTACGCCCTGCTCCGGTGTAGCTGCACTAACATACTGATTGTTGCCCACATATATGCCAATGTGGTAAGGTGCATCGGTTGAGCCCCAATACAACAGGTCTCCAGGCTGTAATTGGTTCATCTGAACGGCGGTCCCCACTTTGACTTGGTCAGTTGTTACTCGCGGCAAGTTGACCCCACCAACTTTGTTATAAATATATTGCACAAGGCCAGAACAATCAAAATTATCAGGGCCATTGCCACCCCATACATAGCCCTTGCCAATCTCACTTTTAGCCATGTTCACCACCGCTTGGGCGCGTTGTGCATTATTAGCCGTTACCTTAGCAGCGGTGGTCACTACTGCTGGACTAGGTTTAGCTGCTTTAGCCTTGGTGCTTGCTTTGGATACTGTTGCTCGATCCCGTTCTTTAGGTACTTTGGTCTTAGCTGCTTTTTCTTTCTTGGTCTTTTTGTTTTTTTTGTTGGCTTTGACTGAAGCAATTGCAGCGTCTTCTCGGCTTCTAGCTGCACTGCCGGCCTTCTTTTCATCAAGATCTATCGTATAACGGGCTTCTATCCACTCACTATAGCCGATCTTATACCATAGCTTACCCTTGCGGTCGACAGCCGTCTCAACTACATTCCACTTGCTCTTGTTTTCAGCACGAAAGTTGATTAACTGCCCGCCTTCATAATTTGTCCAAACTTTAACACCCTTGCCAGGCAGGTAATTAATTTGCACACGCTTAATTGGATCTTTGAGTATGGCAGCATTAGCAGCTTTTTGCGGTGAAGTCACAGCAATTCCAGTTAGGGTTAAAGCTGCCGCAAGGCTCATCCTCCAAAAGTTACCCTTCATTAAATTCATTCTCTCCTTGGTAGCATAATAGTAATCATTCTATAATAACTAACTTTATTTTACCCACTTTAAATATTTAATCAAGTTATGCCCGACAGATATTAAAAAAATCACTTAGAAAATTGTTCTAAGTGATTAATTAATAAATCATCATTGATTTTGCGTTAGTCAAGCACGCGCTTGGCAACTGAAGGGTAGAAGTATGAACTTAAACTGTCTTTAACAACGCCTTGGCTAGGAGTAGCAGCATGAACGTACTGGTTATCACCAACAAAAATACCTACGTGGTAAGGCGAAGAAGCTGATCCCCAAAAAAGCAAATCTCCAGGTTGCAGATTTTCCATTGCAACTGGCTTACCCTGCTTAACTTGGCTATAGGTCGTCCGACTAATTTCTTTGCCTGCAGCCTTGCTGTAAACATATTGTGCTAAGCCCGAACAATCAAACCCACTTGGGCCATTACCACCCCATGCATAAGCCTTGCCGACTTCAGCATTTGCCAAGTTGACAATCTTTGCGGCCAGGTTCTTGCTCTTTTTGGCAGGTTTTGCGCCAGCCCCAACATTCCTAGTTGTTGTCGTGTAGCGTGCTTGAATCCACTGGCCTTCACCTATTTGGTACCATGTACGACCCTTGCGGTCAACAGCGCTACTTAAAATATTAACCGTTTTGCCGTGCTTGATTCTTTGACCAGTAAAACTAGGATTTTCGTAATTATCCCAAATATTAATGCCATAGCCTGGCACATAATTAATCTTCACCTTGTTGGTCGCTGCTTCAACATGGGAAGAGGTTAAATTGGTATTAATCGCATTTACGACCCCAACTCCAGTAACAGTTAAGGCTGCTGCCGTAGTAAATTTTACTAAGTCACTCTTAATTTTCAAAATAACTCCCCCTATTGAACTACTAAGATATTAAAGACAATATTTTCATTTCTACTTCCATCACGCCCGTCATTTTACTCGTAAAGTATTACAAAACGATTACATTAATGATACTGGTACGTAAAAAAGCCCTTCAACAGCTATTGGCTCTAAAGGGACATGAAATTTTATTATTTAATTTATAGTCTAAGAAAGTTTGGTTAAAAAAAAAGAAAAGTTTTATTCCAGCACGCGTTTTGCTGCTGAAGGATAAAAGTAGGAGCTGATTGTTTGTTGTCGTACTCCTTGAGAAGGAGTAGCAGCATGGACGAACTCATTATTGCCTACGTAAATGCCAACGTGATTAGGAGAAGTAGCTGATCCCCAAAAGAGCAGGTCACCCTTCTTCAACTTCTTCAGTGAAACTTTCTTGCCGTGCGTTACTTGAGTATAAGTTGTGCGTGGTAAGACGGTTTCGCCAGCTTTTTTATAAACGTATTGCACTAACCCAGAGCAATCAAATGCAGATGGACCACTTGCTCCATATACATAACCCTTGCCCACCTGCTTTTTAGCAAGCTTAGCAACTGCATTACACTTCTTAGTCACTGAACTAGCGCTAACTTCATCGATTGTGGCAGCGTTAGCAACACCCGTTGTAACGGTCCCAATACAAAACAAAGCAATAACTGCAATTAACCTGGTTAATCTACGTTTATGTCCCAAAATCAATCTCTCTTTTCCAACAAATCTTCCTTATTTTTCTTGACATGCAATTTGCTAATTGCAAATCTCCTACTCGACAACATATATACTACTAATCCAATGTTACACATTCGTGTCAATCGAGCTACAAAACGATAAGAAATTAATTTAGGAAAAATTTCAAGCAGGATTTACCTGGCTGACAAGCTCTGCACGATGGCATCGAGCCGCTGTTTTGTTTTGGACCAATTGTCATTGACTAAGACATGGGCATCATCTTGCAAACTGCGGGGTAAAAGATTCCGTTCACTACCACTGAGTCGCTCCTGAATTTTTTCCCATTCATCCCCGCGTTTAAGCAAACGGTCCACTAATTCTTTTTTTGTGCTTGCAGTGACGTATAAAAAGTACACTTGGTCTTTAAGCGTGTTAATATAGGAAGCAGCACCTTTAATATCAACAATTAGCGAAACTAAGTCATGCTTGGCCCAGGCTTCGTTTAATGCTTCTTGGCTTGAACCATACTGGTAGGACCCATAGCTAACATGTTCAAAAAAGTGCAGCTGCTTAAAACTGGCATCAGTTTCGAAGTGGTAGGACTTTTGGGGGTCTTCTTCCGCCCGAATAGGTCTGGTTGTGTGTGTCAATACGCGGGGAATATCATATTTTCGGGTCAAATAATCTGAAATTGTCGTCTTGCCCGCACCACTTGGGCCAGCAATTAATATTAATTTTTGCAAAATCCAGGCTCCCTTTACTTGAAAACAGTTGACTTTTATAATAATATCTTTCTATTATAATTAAACACGGGTAAGAGAGGAAGTAAAACTCATTATGAAAAAAACAGACGTTAAAATAGATAGCATTGTCAGTGCGCAGTCTGAAGAAGAACTTACCAAGCCTTTTATAGGCAAGATAGAGAAGATTTACGAAAATTCTGCCCTGTTAAAGATCATTGACTTCGATCCAGCCGATGAAACGGCAGTCGGCGACCTTAACAAAAAAATTGTCGTTAACTTCAAGAACTTGAAGAGTGCGCCTAAGCGCAAGATCAAGGAAATTGAAGAATTGGCTGAAAGCGACGTGCGGATTGAAAAGATCAAAAAAGCTGATGAGGCAGCCAAAAAGGCCGCAGACGAGGAAGCCCCAAAAAACAAATAAGAAAGTTTTAGCTAAAAAGCAGCGATTTCATCCCGCTGCTCTTTTTTTTTGCCCCTTTTTTGCCTACAATTAGGCTAATAAAATATTTGTGTATTCATGATGGAGAAAAAAGTGAAAGTAAAAGCCAGAACCATTTTATTTTGGTTCATTATAATTCAGCCCTTTTTAGACCTTTATTGGTTCTATCATGGCCCCTTGGCAGAAATATTGCCCTTTACCCTGCCTACAATTATCCGAATCTTAGCTATTGCAGTAGTGACTTGCTTGTTTTTTAGCCAAAAAAAGTCTTGGCACAAGCTAACTGCACAAAGATGGCTGCTAGTTTATCTGGCCCTGCTAATTCTTTATTCTGCCCTGCACCTTGTCCATGTCAAAAACTTTACCAGCATCAGTCCCAATGGTTATGGTTATTCAGCCAGTGGCGAACTTTTTTACCTGATTAGGATGACCCTGCCACTGGTAACAATTTATTTAACCAGTGAGTTGCACTTCACGCAGAAACAACTGCGACAAGTAATTGAGGGACTCTCAGGACTTTTTTCGGGAACGATTGTCTTGTCCAACCTTTTTGTCATTTCGCTAAAGTCATACGAGACAGGAACAATCAGCGCAAATATTTTTGCCTGGTTCATTAACCCTAACATTGGCTACTCGCACATGGCTTCGAAAGGCTTTTTCAACTTTACCAACATGGTTTCAGCGGTCCTCTTCATGCTGTTGCCACTCATGCTCTATTACATGTTTACCGCCTTCAGTTGGCAGACTGTTCTTTTGAACGTAGTCCAAGCCTTGGCAATGATTGAGATTGGCACCAAGGTGGCAGCTATTGGCTTAGTTGGCGGTATTGTTGTCAGCCTCCTTTTGTTTCTTATTCACCGGTATTGGATTAAGGATGTCCAAAAAGCTGGCAAGGCAGTCGCTGTTGCGATCCTCATTGAACTGGGTGCACTCGCCATCTTGCCCTTTGGGCCAGCAATCCAACGCTACAATTACGAAATTTACCTGGCCCAACAATCTGACCACGACTTAAGTGAAAAAAAGCAGGCCCTTGCGGCTGGACTGCAAAAATACCCTAGCGGCGAGGGCAGGGCCAACTTTTTGCGTGACTTTATCAAGCAAAACTACCAGGCATACGCACTCAACCCCAAGTTCGTCTTCAAGAGCTACCCCTACCAGTATGATCCCGAGTTCTGGCTGAAAATCATCCGCGAACCTGGCCAAAGCCGGATGGAAAACCGTCACGTGGAAGAAGCCATGCTTAATCAAGTCGTCAAAACCAACAACAACCCTTGGGACAAGTTCTTGGGCATCTCCTTTGTGCGAGAAAACAATATTTTTAACCTTGAGCGCGACTTTGCTGCACAGGTTTACTCCTTGGGTTGGTGCGGCATGCTGCTTTTTGTCGGTCCGTACCTGGCGGTGCTTGCCTATGCTGCATACCGCTGGCTCAGGTTTCAAGCGGCGCGAACTTACTTGGTCAGTTCACTGTTAGTTTCAACCAGCTCCATCCTGCTAGCTGCCTTTTCCTCTGGCAACGTCATGGACTTTTTAACAGCCAGCTTTATCTTGGCCTTTGTAGAGGGCAACTTGCTCGTCCAAGTAAGAAAAAAGCAATAGTAAAAGCGTGGAAATCACTTTAGTAGCGACTTCCACGCTTTTTACATAAAAACTATTTATTCTTGATGAATGAGGCGTCTGGCACCCGGATCAGGTAATATCGCATTGCGTTGTGTCCAGCGTGGAGGCCAATTCCGTTTTGCCAGACCTTTTTATATGTTGCAGTATAAACTGCAACATATGCCCGCTGGTACTTGCGGTCCATTTTCAACAATTCCTTCTTGTCGTATGGAATGCGCGCAGCATTTAAAGCAAGCGGCTTTTTACCATAGACAACACTTGCAAAGTCGCTTGCAACCCGCGACTTTCTTCCAGCACGGTAATAAGTATAGGTCTGCGTCCCGATTTTCTTCTTTTTGGAGTCAACCGTTACGTAACTTGAATTCCCTGTACCTGTGTTTATAACTAGCGGCTGGTAGGTAATCGTTGATGAAATCTTGCTTGTATCGTCCAAGTCAGGATTATCTAGCATGGTCTGGCTGAAAAGCCAAACAAAACCGACCACCAAAAGCGATACTTCCAAAAAATCAACTGCCAGATTAGGCCAGCTAAACCGACGGTGTTTTTTGATAATCAGAGTAATCCTGCGCTTGCGAATATTTTGAATTACAAACACTAAATAAAGTATAACAATGACCCACAATAAAATGCCCAGTAGATTCCAACTAAACATATCAGCCTCCTGTGATTGCTTTCACTATATTGCAAAACAATTACTTGTAGTTATTTACTAATGCCCCTTTTAGTTTAACCCTAAAAACCGCTTTCTCCCAACAGCTACTTTTTCTTGGTCTTAGTGCCCTTTTTAGTTGCCGTTCTGCGCGTCTTAGTCTTAACAGGCGCGGTCTTTTTCGCCGTTTTTTTTGCTTCGACTTTCTTCTTGGTAGGAGCTGCTGGTTTTTCATATTCACGCACATGTTGCAGCTTATCTCCAATAGCTTCTGCCAACTTAGCAATAACGCCAGCTTCATCTTGCATTAATTCTTCTTCTGTTGCCAGTTGGTCAATCCTAAAGCCCGATGCATTCAGATATTCAGACTGCGTTTCAAAGTAAACAAAAACAGGATAGTTCTTGCCCTCCTCAAAAAAGTTCGCCACCTTCTTATAATTACTGTAAGGCAGGTTGATAATGTTGCTTTCTAGTGCAAAGGTAACTGGACGCTGGCCATTTACTTCCAATGCCACGTGGCTTAAAGACCCATGTTTGATTGCTGTAGCAGTTTCCTGAACCATCTTGGAAGCAAGCTCCTTAACCCTGGCCTTAGACTTGCTAATGTCAGCGTACTTGACGGTTTCCAAGTCCTGCAAGTAATCTTGCTGGGCTATTTTTTCGTTTAAATTTTTTAAATCAATTTCCAAGTTAAAAAATCCTTTTTCATGTTAATCACTTATTATTCTTCTTTACGATACCTAATTTCGTATCTAAAAACAATTCATTTTTATTTCTTTACAAAATCTTTTTTAAAAACATTGCTCTAAAAAAACAAAATTCCAAAGCGTTTACAAGATTTCCTCCTGGATAAAAGCCAATAATTACGGGGCCTGTACTAGCAAATAAAATAACAACTTCTCTTTGTCCAACTACCAAAAGTTAATTTATGATTAACATTCGCAAAATAGGCCTCTAGGTACTTTACAAGCGTTTTCACAAAGTGTAAATTAATCATGTAACTAAAAATTTTCAACTAAATTTTTTAACTGAAAGGTAGACACATATGTCAAATAAAGTTTACACAGATTATTTCTATAATTCCGAAGATTTTGACAAAAATCACGGTATGGGATACAAGGACCTTCACATGCCTGAGGGCGTTGAAGCACAACCATTAATTGTTCCTCCAGTTTTGGAACCTGACAAGCAAGAAGGCAATGACATTTGGTTCACCATTGAATCTCAAGAAGGCGAATTCCAATTCTTGCCTGGCAAGAAGACCCATACTTGGGGCTACAACTTCCCAGTTTTGGGCAAGACCATGGTTTTAAAGACTGGCCAGCACGTTCACGTAACCCTGAAGAACAGCTTGCCAGAATTGACCACATACCACTGGCATGGTATGGACGTTCCCGGACCAGGCGCTGATGGTGCTTGTCACTCACCTGTATATCCAGGCGAAGAAAAGCAAATTGACTTCTATGTCAACCAGCCTGCTGCTCTAACTTGGCTGCACGCTCACCCATGTCCATCAACTGCTGAACAAGTTTGGATGGGCCTTGCAATGGGTGTTGTTATTACTGATGACAACGAAGCTAAGCTTCCTATCCCTAAAACCTATGGTAAGGACGAGTTCCCAATCATTTTACAGGACCGGATCTTCCACGAAGACAATCAATTTGATTACAAGACTGATTACAATCCAATGGGTATCTTTGGTGAAGTTCCAGTTATCAATGCTGTTGTTCGTCCTTACGTTGATGTTACTACTCAAAAAGTACGTTTGCTCTTCTTGGGTGGTTCTAACCGCCGTGAGTGGAGATTGCACTTTTCTGATGACTTGGTAATGACCCAAATCGCTGGTGATGACTCCTTCTTAGAGCATCCAGTTAAGATGACTAAGATCTTAATCGGACCAGGCGAGCGTCAACAAGTCGTTGTTGACTTTGGTGACTACAAGGATGGCGATGTTGTCAACCTTTACACTGATGACTTCAAACTGGTTGAATTCCGAATTCACAAGTATGAACGCGACGACAGCATAATTCCTGACACCTTGTTTGTACCTGATTATCCAGACGTTGACCCGAAGGCAGAAATCCGCAAGGTCACAATGGACAACCACAACCTGATCAACGGCAGACAATTCAAGATGGACAGAATTGACATGAAGCAAACGCTCATGAGCACTGAATATTGGGACATTACCAACACTAATGACAAGACCAATGGAATGATTCACCCATTCCACATTCACGGTGCCCACTTCATCGTTATCACTCGTGATGGCAAGGAACCTTACCCTAACGAAAGAAACGTCTACAAGGACACGGTTGAGGTTGCTCCACAAGAAACTGTCCGTGTTAAAGTTTGCTTTGAAAATCCTGGAGTCTTCATGTATCACTGCCATATCATCGAGCACGAAGATGCTGGTATGATGGCTCAGATCCAAATCGTTGATCCAAAGGAACCAGATAAGAAGTATGATTTAATGGATATGCAAACTCTGACCAAGGCTTTTGCCGAAGAAAGAGGCATTCCAATGAATGAAGTTTGGTGCCCAGGAATGGATACTGAAGGTATGGAAACCACTGGTGTTGACCACACAATGGATTCACTTTCAGGTGCCAGCCACCACTAATATCTTTAAACAATAAAAATTAGTAAAAATCGCTCAATTGTTGGGCGATTTTTTGCTTTAACCAATATTTCTATGCTTAAATAAGCTTATTATGAGCAAGAAAAAATCTTCCCGTCGTCCCGTAATCATTATCTTTTTTAGTGTGGTGATCATCGGTATAGTCTGGACTGCCCTTAACTCTGCGGACTTCAAGAACCAGTTCGATTGGTTAACATTGAAGCAGGAGCAAAAACTGGATGTGCCCTTGGAAAATCAATACCCCGAGCTTCCTAATGGCTGTGAGGTAACCTCTTTAGCCATGCTTTTGCGTTACTATGGCATCAAGGTAAGCAAGTTAGACCTGTCCCAGAACATTAAGCATGTTTCTTCTTTTAGCAGCGATGGCCAGTACCGTGGCAACCCACATGTTGGCTTTGTAGGCTATATGAGCCAGGCTAACGCTGGTTGGTGCGTTTATAATGAGCCCCTAGAGCAAGTCGCCCGCAGATATACCAACCGCATCCAGAATGCAAGTGGGCGTGACTTTATCCAGGTGCTTAAGCTGGTATCAGATGGCCATCCTGTTATGATCATCACCACCATTACCTTCAACCGGGTAAAAGACATGCAGACGTGGAAGACAGCTCAAGGTCCGGTTCATGTTACACCCTCTTCACATGCTTGCGTCATCACTGGCTTCAACCGGGATACCCAAAAGGTTTACGTCAATGATCCATTCGGTCATAAGAACAAGGTCGTATCCTGGCAAAAATTGGAAAGCAGCTACAAGAAGCAAGGCAAGCAGGCCCTATACATTAGTTAAAAGCATGAAAAAAGAGCAAGTTCACTTAAGAACTTGCTCTTTTCAAATCGAGGCCCATTAAAAATAGGTGACTACTTCTGTTCACATCAGGTTGGTCAACAGCCGACACTTCCCGTGTCTGCCACTTAAGGCAGGCGTCCTCATCCAAATCCGCATCTCGCGTTTTTGTCGACTCGTATTGTTTATTATAGGCGTTCTGCCCTCATTTGTAAAATCTTTTTACCCTAAAAAAGATTTCAACAAACATGTTGGACAAGAGCATCCCTAAAGCAATCGAGCCTGTAACAATAATCACGCGCAAGAAAGCATCGCTGGCACCATTAAGGTTGCCAGACGTCAATTCCCGAACAGCCTGGTAAGCTGGGACACCGGGAACCAGCGGGACAATTGCTGGAATATAAAAGACTGTGGCCGGGCACTTTTTTCTGCGTGCAAAGACCATCCCTAAAATGCCAATAGCAAATGACCCTAGCAAGTTGGACAAGAGTCGCCCCATGAAGGCCCGCATTGCTAGCCAATAAATCATCCAGCTAATAGTTCCGCTGAGGCCAGCCAAGTTAAGAACGCGCCGAGGTACATTGATGGTCAGGGCAAAGCCTGCAGAAGCCAAGTAAGCAAAAGTAATGTTAATAATAATTTCTAACCAGAAAGGCATTTTTATGCTCCCAAAAATTTCAAAATAATACCAACACCCCCGCCAAGCGCAAAGGCAGTCAAAAGTGCCTCACAGACGCGGACAATCCCGGACAACAAGTCACCCTTAAAGAGGTCACGCAGGGCATTGGTAAGAGCTAGCCCTGGAACCAGAGGCATGAGCGCCCCAGTAAGAATATTGTCAATGGTCATATGCGGAAAAATGTGTACAAGTCCGACCGCAACAGTAGTCATGATGAGTGTGGCTACGAGTTCTGCTAAAAATTTAATATTAGTGTAGCGCTTAAAGTAATAAAAAGAAACAAAACCAATGGCGCCTACCACTGCGGCCGCCGGAAAGTCAATCCAATCGTAGTCGTCCATGAACATGACCATTAGTGTTGCACTTAAAACAGCCGCACCAATCGTCTGCAGCCAAAGTGGAAAAGTAGGCACGCCTTGGTGAGCAATCTCATCCACTTTTTGTTTGACCTGGCTTAGGTCAATTTCGCGTGCAGCAAAGGCCCGCGATAGCGAATTGATGCGATCAACCAATTCTAAGTTGATGTTGCGTTCATGCACCAGTATGCTCTGACAGTAATTGCCCCGGTCTAAACTCATAAAAAGCCCGGTAGGCACAACAAAAACGCGTGGATCTGGTTCGCCTGCACTTTTGGCAATGCGGATCATCGTATCTTCAACACGGTACATTTCGCTTCCGCCCTCAATCATTAGCTCACCGGCGGTCAAGCATGTATCCAATAATTCTTGGTAAAAAAGTTTATCCTGCTGACTAGACATGGTACCCTCAAAATTTATTCATTGTTTCAATATCAATCGTCTTATCAATCCAGTCGCCCTGGAAAAAATCACGCTCGTGACTCACAATAATTACACCACCGGGAAAATTAACAATTGCTTGTCGCAGTGCATCCTTTGAATCACGGTCCAGGTGGTTGGTTGGCTCATCAAGAAACAAGAGGTTGGCTGGTTCAAACTGCATCTTGGCCAGCTTGACCTTCTCCTGCTCGCCGCCCGATAGCTTCTTGAGCGGACTCATTGCCTGCTGTGCAGTTACGCCCAGACGAGCTAATGCACCACGCAATTCCTTGGGCTTTTTGCGGTCAAATTCTTCTTGCAAGTATTGCAGCGGCGTCATGTTATTGTTCGGCCAAACAAGGTCCTGCTTGAAATAGGCTACTTTAGCAGTGGTTGACAATTCAAAAGAGCCAAAGATTGGTGGCACTTGCCCTAGCAGCGTCCTAAGCAGAGTCGTTTTACCGATCCCGTTAAAGCCAGTGATAGCAACTTTTTCATTGCCACCAACAGAGAAGTTGAAGGCTTCAGTGACCAAGGCTTGGTCATAGCCAATTACCAGGTCTTGCGTCTGCAAAAGCAAGTTGGCCGCCGTTGCTAGATAGGGAAAGTCAAAGTGCACCCGCTTGTTACCCTTGGGCGGGTTAAGTATATCCATCCTAGCCAGCTGCTTTTCACGCGACTTGGCACTTTTGGACCGCGTCCCGGCCTTGTTCTTGCTAATGTAAGCCTGCGTCTTGGCAATCTTGCGCTGCTGGTTGGTATATGCCTTCAGGTAGGTTTCACGGTTAGCAGACTTTTGTAGCATGGCCTGCTTGAGCGTTCCCGTGTATCGTGTAATCGTTCCAATATCAATATCAATGATACAGTTAGCAATTCGCCCCAAAAAATCATAGTCGTGGCTGACGACGATAAAGGCACCAGCAAAATCATTGAGGTAGCCTACTAACCAGTCAACATGACCAACATCAAGGTAGTTAGTGGGCTCATCAAGCAAGAGGACTTCAGGACTCTGAAGGAGCAGCTTGGCTAGAATAATTTTGGACCGCTGTCCACCAGAAAGCTTAGCCACGTCATGTTCATAGCCTAATTCGGCCAATCCTAGACCTGAGGCCACACGCTCAATTTCTGTATCAATGCCATAAAAATTATTTTCTTCTAAATATGTCTGCAGTTTGCCCGCCTGATCTAATAGGCTACTATCGCCTTGATCTGCGTACTGGGCATACAGGTCGCTTAACGCCTTTTCCTTGCGATAAAGCGGTTCAAAAGCCGTCTGCAAAAAGCCCCGAATCGTGACTCCTGGCGTGAGCTTGGCATACTGGTCAAGGTAGCCAACCGTCACATGGTTCTGCCACTTGACTTGACCCTCATCTGGAAGCATCTCGCCTGTCAAAATCTTAATCAAAGTGGACTTGCCCACCCCATTTTGACCGGTGACGCCCATGTGGTCTTCTTTGTTGAGAACAAAGTTCCCATCCTCGTACAATGTTTTGTCCACAAAGCTCTGCCCCAAATTTTTAACCGTCAATAAACTCATTAGCAATCCTCTTTCAAAATACGACTCGCCTTAGTATATAATAAAGTTGTTCGTTTGGCTTGTCTTGGCAACCAAAATTTTCAGGTCGTATCGGCGCTGTTATTGCAAAATAAAGTCATTATTATTCTAATTATTTATTGTATCTGCTCTATAATATTGTCAATTTCGCTTTACATGCCAAGGAGAATAAAAATGAAGCTAAAGAAAATCTTATTTGCGCTTGCAGCCATAGTGACAGTTGAAACAGCTAGCGCAGCTGCCATCACCTCAAGTGCCCCAGTCCAGGCTAAGACCAGCAACGCATTCTTTCCTAAAAAGATACGTGGCACTTGGTATCGTTATGATAGTGACAGCAATAAGGTCACCAAAGAAATATTCACTAAGAAACAGCGGATATCTTACGATGACCAGGGCAAAAAGATTTTGGCTTCTCTGCATCCTAAGCAAGGCAAAAAGAAGATTGATCCTATGTTTACCAAGAAAAAGAATAACTGGGCAGTTATTGCAGGATATCCTAGGGCACATGGACGCAAGTGGCTAAATGTTCAAGGCTAGTATCAAGTAGCTGGTGATGGCATCTTCTATAATGTTGCTAAGCTAGACGGCCACCAAGTTCTCACTATAGCTTTTGGCGCTGGTATTGAGCATGCTAGCCACGAATATCGGTCAGCTAAACTTGCCCAGCAGCTAAAAGACCGCCATTATTCCCAGTTTAAATATTAGACCAAAAAAGGCAAAGCACATCTATAGTGTTTTGCCTTTTTTGGACCTTTGAAATTTAGTTAAAGCTGTCTGGCTCATTTTGGAAAAACCTCTGCAAAAAGGCCCTATTAACCAGTAAAATTTAAGCAATCTGACTTCAGTTTTTTACTGGTGGTCTTCTTCATACTTTTGCAGTGCTTCCAACACCTTAGGCCAGTAGCGTTTAGGCAGGATTAACTGCAGCTTGTTATGGTAAATGGGAAAGTCGGTGCTCTTCATACCTGTGATCTGGGCCAGGTCCTCATCTGTTAGATTAAACTCGCGTGCAATCCGCTTGATTTCCACCGATGCATGTCCCCTAAACCAGGACAGGACAAAGAAGAAGAGGGCAAAAGCACTTGCACCAAGCACAGCACCAGAAAGAGCCCACTGAAATGTGTTCAGACAAATAAAAAATACTGCAATAAAGGCAATCAGTGCTGATAGCACGCCATAAATAACCGGGAAAAGGGCTGGTTTGCGCATTCCATCCTCCTATTGTTCAAATATCATTTTGGTAGCTAGTTATTGGCCGATGAATCTGTCGTGTCGCTGCCTTCGCTGGTAACAACCGAGCTATAAATTTGGTAATTGGTGAAGGGACTAGGGTCACTCCACTTGATGTTATTGTTTTGCTCATTCAACTTGTTAAGCCGCGTTTCATCATTGTCAAGCACCACCTTGTCCAAGCCAAGATTTTTGCGCATCTTATCTGATGCCTTCTGCAGCTCCTTGGTTGGAGCCACTTGAATTGACGCACCATTGATCCAAGCATCATGGCCCTGGATGTGGTCACTATCAATGTGCCGGGAACAATTGCGGTAGTTCAAAGCCAGTGCCAGCATATCATTAAAGGTCAAGTTAGTCTTAACATACTTAGTAAAAATCTTAACCAACTTACGGTAGTTGCCGATAGTGTCAACAGAGATAGCCTTGTGGACAACTGCTTCAATCACCTGCCGCTGACGTACTTGCCGGCCATAGTCGCCGCGCGGGTCGTCATGGCGCATCCGCACATAGGCTACTGCGTGCCGCCCATTCAAGTGTTGCTTGCCTTTGTGAAAATCACACCAGTCATAAGTGAAGTTGAAGGGCACCTTAACATCGACACCGCCAACTGCATCAACCAGACTCTTGAGCGCCTTCATGTTGACTTCAACGTAATAATAGATTGGAACATCAACTAAAGCCGAAACCGTTTTGACTGAGGCAGTACTTCCACCCACGCCAAAAGCAGAATTAATTCGAAACATGTTGTACTTGTCGCCAGGGTCGCCTAAAATATTAGCTAGGGTATCCCGCGGAATTGAGGTCATTGTTGCCTTGTTTTTGGATGGATTGGCAGTGGCCAAGATCAGGGTATCAGAATTGCCCCGGTCATGGCGACCCTCAATCCCCTGATCCACACCTAGAATCAAAATTGAAATCGGCTGCCTATTGGCAATCCGTGCTGAAATAGCCGAATTGCCATTTTGCCCGTCAATTGCACTATGCAAAGAAAAATACATGTGTGCCGCCCAGGCGACACCAAAGCAAACACACACCGTGGCTAAGATACCACAGAGTCGTGCAAAAACATTTCCTTTCAGCGCCTTGGTTGGTGCTGCTAGAGTATGATTACGATGAAGATTGAGCGAAGACCGCCTTTGACGGTAATCTTCTCGCCGTTTTGAACTTGGATTCATTCCACTAATTAATTCCTTCCGTAATTATCCATATTTATTTTTATCACTTATAAGCCTGAATTGAAATATTGGCAAAGATAATTAATAATATCTTATTTTTTGGTTTTTAACATATTAGCACAATTCTATGCCAAACAAGCAAAGGAGAATTTTTAATGACAATACCCAAGAGAACAGAGGTCGCAGATGCATTAAAGTGGGACCTCACCCGCGTATTCAAGTCTGACCAAGACTGGGAAGCAGAATATGAGCAAACCAAGCAGGCTGTGCAAAACCTGAGCAGTCTAAAGGCTGACTTCAGTACATCTGGCAAGAATCTTTATCATGGCTTGGGCCAAATTTTGGCAGTCCAACGCAAACTGGAAAAAGTCTACGTGTATGCCACAATGGCCAGCGATGTTGACACCAGCAATGCGCACTATCTGGGTTACGTTGCCCGGGTCCAGACGCTTGCCAGCCAGTTTGAAGCCGCAACTGCATTCATGAGCCCAGTTATCTTAAGCCTTTCCACCGCCAAGCTCAACCAATTTAAGCAAGCTGAACCACGGCTGCATGATTATGACCACTTACTCGACCAAATCACGCGCAAACGTCCTCATACGTTGTCAGCCCAAGAAGAAAAACTAGTTGCTGACGCTAAAGATGCGATGAGTGCATCGGAAAATACTTATAACGTCTTGACTAACTCGGACATGGAATATGGCTATGTGCAAGATGATAAAGGCGAGATGGTGCAGTTGTCCGATGGCCTTTATAGTCTGCTGATTCAGTCGCAAGACCGCAAAGTGTGCCGCGGCGCCTTTGACACGATGTATGCCAGCTATGGCCAATTTGAAAATTCTTTGGCTGCAACCCTGGCTGGTGCAGTCAAGACTCATAATTATGATGCACGCGTCCACCACTACGATTCTGCTCGCAATGCTGCAATGCATGAAAATGGCGTACCTACTGTTGTTTATGACACCCTTATCCAAGAAGTCGACGAACACTTGGACCTGCTCCATGACTATGTGGACTTACGTAAGCAGATTCTTGGTCTAGATGACTTGCAGATGTGGGACATGTACGTTCCTCTGACTGGCAAGCCTGCCTTGTCTTATACCTTTGAGCAAGCTAAAGCAGAAGCCAAGAAGGCTCTACTTCCATTAGGCAGCGACTACTTGAAGCAGGTTGACTATATCTTTAATAATCGGATTATCGACGTTGTTGAATCCCAAAACAAAGCGACCGGGGCTTATTCTGGCGGCTCATATGATACTGATGCATACGAACTGCTCAATTGGGAAGACAATGTTGACTCACTTTACACTCTAGTCCACGAGACTGGCCACTCTGTCCACAGCATGTACACCCGGCAGGCCCAACCATATGTGTACGGCGACTACCCCATCTTTGTCGCTGAAATTGCGTCAACGACTAATGAAAACATTTTGACGGAATATTTTTTAGACCAAGTAACCGATCCACAAACACGTGCCTTCATCCTCAACTACTACCTAGACTCCTTCAAGGGAACCTTGTATAGGCAGACCCAGTTTGCCGAATTCGAGCAGACCATCCATGATTTAGATGCACGCGGCGAAGCGCTAACTGCCGAGCGCCTGGACAGCCTTTATGGTGACCTTAACCAGCGTTACTATGGGCCTAGCGTAGTCCCTGGCGGAGATATTGCCAAGGAGTGGGCGCGCATTCCGCACTTTTACTACGACTTCTATGTTTATCAGTATGCAACTGGCTTTGCTGCTGCAACTGCTCTAGCCAATAATGTGGTTCATGGTACTCCTGACCAAAAAGAAGCCTACCTGGACTTTCTCAAGTCTGGTTCCAGCGACTACCCCGTTGAAATCATGAAAAAGGCAGGTGTTGACATGACCAAGCCTGATTACTTAGAAGAGGCCTTTGCCACCTTTGCCAAACGGCTTAATGAGTTTAAGACAATTGTTAACCATAACTTTAAGTAGCCGCTGAATTTAAATAAGGGTTTCACCACATGGTGAGCCCCTTATTTTTTTGATGTTATACTTGTCTTATTAATTAACAGCCACCTACGTTACTTATTCACTAGACAATAGGAACTCATGATGAAAGATAATGACTACTTACAACGATACTTAGATTCTGCCGGTAAGGTGAAAACCTGGCCCGGAAAGGAAAAAAGGCGACTGCTGGTCTTAAAATATCTGGCCAGCAAGTTTGATCCAGCCAAAAAATATAGTGAGCAGGAAGTGAATGCTATCTTGATGAATTTCATTGCTGATTACGTTACGCGCAGACGCGACTTAATCGATAAGCACTTTTTATGCAGGACAGACGATGGCAAACTTTATTGGTTAAATCAATCAATGAGTGCATAAATCAAAGACCAAAGAGCACAATTTTATCTTGTTTAGATAATTTTAACCATAAAAATACGACTCCCAAAATTGTCTTAATTTCGGGGTCGGATCATTTTCTCAAATATTTAGTTTAACAATACTAGTCTTTTTTCCTGTCGCCAAAAAGCGTACTAGCTATTGCCCCAACTAACATTAATCCACCCAGCGCCATCAAAGCTGCATTTGCCTGTTTATTTTGTCCAGTTTGCGGCAAGCTCTTTGTCTGCTTTTGCCGATTAGACGACTGCGTAGACGGTATAGCTGCTGTATTCACTGTTCTTGCCTTATGGCTAGTCTGCACAGAAACTGTTCTATGCTGGCTTTTTGTCATTGGTTCTCCTTCATGGGTATTGCTGTTTGCTGTAGACGTTTTACCATTAGAGCCATTCGGTCTAGTGGGTATCGTGGGATTGGGATCAACTGGTGCTGCAGGAGTTATTAGCTGTGGCCGCGTCGGAGATATTGGGCTAGGATTTACTGGTGCTGGTGGGATTACTGGTTGTGGTTGTTTGGGAGGAGCTGGCACAGGATCTGCTGGCTGAGATTGACCAATCTTAGGCTTATATACACAAGTTACTTCCTGTGAGGTCAGACCAAATTTGCCATGGTCACTGACGCCACCTTTAATATGATCAAATATGTAGTTGCCCACATCAGGATAGTCTACAGTATAGTCACCACTTTTATGACCCTTTAATACGATGTCGGGCTGGATCGGGTGTCCCTGCTCATCTTGATAATGCACCCAGACAATCGTACCCCAGTAATATGTTCCTGCATCATTACCCTTATATGTTTGCCACAGCTTGTCTGACTTCCAACCCGTAAGGCCGGTGACTTGCGGATTAGTAATGTTGAACCAAGAATACTGGTTTGAAGGCTTGGTCGGGTCCTGCAAGTTTGTATTATTTCCATCATAAGTAAAGCTAAAATCTGGCCCTAATTTCAGGTAGTTAAGACTGGCCAAATTGGAAAACATGCCCACAATCATTGTATCTTTAGAAATATTCCAGGAACTTAGGTCCAGACTGGTCAAGCTCTCACAATTTGTAAACGCACTTCCCATATTTTGAACATTTGATGTATCCCATGTGCTCAGATCCAGACTGGTCAGCTTCCAGCAGCCGTCAAACATAGATAACATTTGCTTTAAACTGGAAGTTTTCCATCCAAGTTCAGGGTGACCAAATTGCTGCTATCTAAGAACATATAGGTCATATCAGTAACCTTAGACACGTCCCAATGACCTAAATCCAAGTCAGTCAAGCTGGTACAATATGAAAACATCATCTGCATGTTTGTGACGTTAGAAACATTGAAGTGCTTTACATTCAAGTGACTTAGCGCATAATCATTAGCAAACATCGTTTCCATATCCGTGACTTGCGCAGTGTCCCACAAACTCAAATCTAAACTAGTTAGGTTTCCACAACCGTCAAACAAACCGGCCATATCCTGGACTTTTGAAGTATCCCAAGAATTTACGTTCAAAGTAGCTATTTTTGCATTTTCAAACATGCTATTCATGTTAGTAACTCTTGAGGTAAAGGTGACTCAGGTCTAAGCTTGCTATGACAGGCCCTGAAATGGTAGGCCCTGAAATCATCGCAAACATCCTGCTCATATCAGTAACTTCTGCAGTATCAAGATTATCTAAGCCGTCAATTTGGTTGAATTGTAGTCCATCAAATAGCCTGCTAGCAGATCCAATAACTTTTAGAGGCGCCTTAATGACAATTTTATCAAAATTCGAATTCTGTTTGCCATCAAGCTTGCCATTATGAATATAATCAGCCAAGCTTAAATTGTAATTGCCAGAGCTGTTATCAATTGTCCCGCCTGTGATAACCAAGGTACCCAAGTCAGATGGATTCTGCCCCGGCTCATATTTTAAATTGTTCTTGTTCCAGCCATAAAGCATATCCGCTGAACGTACTATATTTCTCTTCTTGACTTGGTCAGTCTGATCGTCTGCGACGCTTTGCTTTTCATTCAAGTTATTAGCTTTATCGCTCGAAGCAGCTCTCGCCTGTCCAGCATTTTCAGCCTGCTGGTCGCTGGCAGGAACACGATTATCGCCTATACCGTCTTGTGCCGGAGTTGAATGGGATTCGTAAATACCCCCCCCCCAATGATTTTGAGCTAGTCCAGTTTCCAAAGCTGGTTGCGACTTTTTAGTCTGCACATTAATTATCTTTAGCTTTGGCGCATTTCTTTTTTTAGCAAGTGCTCCAGCTGGATTACTTGCTAAACGCGCAGCCTTAACCGTCTTTTGGTTGGCAGCACCCATTAACCCTAGTGCAGCTGCTGTAAAACTGCTAAAGAGTATCTTCCTGCTATTGGCATACATGCCTTTGACCTTGCCCATCCTTTGCCTACCTTTGTCATTATATATTAAAATTACTGCCGTTATAAATTACCTTAGTTATAGTATAATACACTTGAATTTGTATAGCCAAAATTTTCGCTAGCTTTAACCAATTTCGCTACAAAACAAAAGACCAAGTGCGTTTTATTAATCACACTTGGTCTATGATGTTTTCTATTTATGCTTCTAATACTTTGGCTAAGAAATCTTGTGCACGTTCAGTTTTAGGATGGGCAAAAAATTCTTCCGGACGAGCTTTCTCTTGGATGTAGCCGTCAGCCATGAACCAAACTTCATCAGCCACATTCTTGGCAAAGCCCATTTCGTGGGTAACAACAACCATTGTCATCCCTTTTTGGGCTAAGTCTTGCATAACCTTCAATACCTCGCCCACCATTTCAGGGTCAAGCGCACTAGTTGGTTCGTCAAACAACATCACTTTCGGATCCATCGCTAACGCCCGGGCAATTGCCACCCGTTGCTGCTGGCCTCCTGACAGACTTGCCGGAAATGCTTCAGCCTTATCAGCCAAGCCCACTTGGTCTAGCAGTGCCGTAGCAATTGCAGTGGCTTTCTCATCATTAAGACCCTTCACCTTCATTGGGGCCAACTTAATATTTTCAATTATATTCATGTGCGGGAAGAGGTTAAATTGCTGAAAGACCATGCCCATCTTCATACGCAAGCTATCGAGCTGGGATTCGCTCAATGCAGTCAACTCTTGGTCTTCAAACAAAACCTTGCCCGCACTGGGCTGGTCTAGCAGGTTCAGGCAGCGCAAAAAGGTACTCTTGCCAGCACCCGATGGTCCCACCAGGCAAATCACCTGCCCCTCTTCGACTACTGCATTAACATCTTTTAAGACTTCATTTACGCCAAAGAGCTTTTTTAAGTGTTCAACTTTTAATATTGCGGCCTTCTTAGTCATGGTTCATTTTCCTTTCAAAGTGTTTCATTAAGCTGGAGAGGCCAAACGTAATGATAAAGTACAAGATCATCGTAATAACAAGCGGCATGACTCCGCGGTAGGTATCCGCCTGAACAATCCGTGACTGGTAAATTAAGTCCTTGACACCAATCACTGATACAATTGAACTTTCCTTGATCAAAGAAACGAACTCATTGCCCAAAGCGGGCCAGATATTCTTCATGGCCTGCGGCATAATAACATAGCGCATTGTCTTTGCTCGCGATAAGCCCAGAGAACGAGAAGCTTCTTTTTGCCCTACCGCAATTGAATTAATCCCCGAGCGGATGACCTCAGCGACGTAGGCTGCTGAGTTCAGTGACACCGCGATAATACCGGACAATAGTGCTGGTATATTGACTACAACACCCAAGCCAAAGTAAATGAAGAGCAGCTGCACCATTAAGGGCGTTCCCCGGACAAATTCAACATAGGCTGTAGCTACCGAGCGGGCCAACTGATTGTGTCCAAGGCGCATCAAAGCTAGTAGAGCCCCTAGCAAAAAGCCAAAGAAAACGGCAATGATTGAAATAAAGAGGGTATACCCAACACCTGCAATAAAGAAGTCTTTATAAGCCCACATTGAGTTGGAGGCCTTGCCTTTCTTCTTTGACTTGCCCGCAGTCAGGTACTTGCCAGCACGTGGCAGGTATTGCTGGTTGACCAAGTCCTTTTTCTTGATCTCGGCAATCGACTTATTGGCTTCCTTCACTAGGCTCCCAGCTCCCTTATGGAAGGCAACTGCGTAGCCTGCTGAGTCAACCTTAAAGCCTGAAGGAATAGCCATTATGCCACTGGTGTTCTTAGCAAAGGCATTAGCAGTTGCAGTATCAACTGCCACTGCATCAAACTTGTTAGTCTTAAGACCCAAAATGAGATCATTGTCCTTGTCCATTGTCCTCAACTTGGTCTTTTTGGCCTGCTCTTTGATCAAAGTAGCCTGCAAACTTCCCGTTTGCGCACCAATTGTCTTGCCTGCAAAAGAGTGGTAGTCCTTGTACTTGCCCTTATCTGCAGTCCGAATCAACAAGTCCTGACCACCCTTGTAGTATGCTTTACTAAAGGCCACACTCTGGGCTCTTTTGGGCGTTGCATCCATGCCTGAGATAACCATGTCAATCTTGCCCGTCTCCAAGCCCACTAAGAGCGAATCAAAATCCATGGTGTGGACAACCAACTTAACGCCCATATCACGCGCAATTTTTTGCCCTACTTCAATGTCCATTCCTACAATCTTTGATTTGCCATTAATATTTTGCACAAATTCATAAGGAGGGAAGTCGGGACTGGTACCCATGACCAATTCACCTCTTTGCTCAACCTTTCGCAGGTAGTTGTCACTTGCTTGAGGTGTTTGACTGCTTTTAGCAGCACTGGCCTTTTGTGGCATCAGCGTCAGCATCATTACCGCGATAATAATTGCTTTGAGCCACTTCAACGGTTTTTTCATGTTTTTCCCTCCGTCTTTTACATTGCAATAATAATAGTATAAAAATTAAAACAAAATTACAATGTTTCTTTGGACTTTATCCGTTGTAAACTAAAAAAGCCCTATTTACTAGTTGCTTAAACTAGTAAATAGAGCAATTTTAAAACTTAATTACTACATCACTTAAGAATGCGAAGCGCCTGATACAGCATCTGATTCGTCATCCTTCATCTGATTCTCAGCAGTTACAGGATACGGCTTAATTCTAGTCGGATCAGTATTTGACTTCAGGTTATCCGCGCTGTAGTTAATGTGTGCAATCTTGGCATGCTTAACATCTTCAATTGTCTTGCAGCCCGTCAATTGCATGTCAATCAGCAGTTCTTGGTTAAGCTGTTCAATCACTGATTGAACTCCCTTAGGTCCACCTAAGGCTAAACCGTATAGGTAAGGACGACCAACGCCAACCAAGTCAGCACCAAGTGCTAAGGCCTTGAAGACATGTGACCCACGGCGAACTCCTGAATCAAAAATGATTGGAACACGGTGGTTAACGGCCTTGGCGATTTCTGGCAACATGTCAATAGTTGCTGGACCACTGTCGACTTCACGACCACCGTGGTTGGTTACATAGATACCATCAGCTCCGCAACCCATAGCCAGGTAAGCATCCTCGGCACAAACTACACCCTTGACAAAGACTGGCAAGCCAGACATTTCCTTAATGCGGCGAACATCGTCAGGACCAATCTTTTGTGCAGATGAAGCGTACATCTGTGCAACTGTTTGACCTTCGCCTTTGGCTCCTTGATAACGAGTGAAGAAGTCTAGCGGAACTGGGTAGGCAAACTTAGTTCTAAGATTGGCTTCACGAAAACCAGAGACAAGTGCGTCAACTGTTAAGAAAATCCCCTTATAACCAGCCTTCTTGATCGCATCAAAGACCATCTTGTTGAATTCCCAATCCTTGCTCAAGTAAAGTTGGAAGAAACGTGGTGCATCTGGAGCTGCTGCTGCAATTTCTTCAACACTCTTGTTGCCATAAGTACTTGATGCAAATAATGCTCCAACTGCTGCAGCACCCTTTTGGGTCGCAACTTCAGCGTCCTTATGAGCAATACCGTGACAAGCAATCGGTGAAATCATTACTGGGGTTTTCAGCTTCATGCCCATGAATTCAGTATCCAGTTGTGGGTTGTCCATGTTGGTCAAGGCACGCGGTACGATCTGGAAGTGGTTAAAGGCAGTGGTGTTGTTGCGCCAAGTCCACTCGTTTTCTGAACCAGAAGCGATGTAGTAGTATGCACCTTCTGGCATAACTTCCTTAGCACGTTCCTCAAGCTCGTCAAGGTTAATCATGTCAATTTTTTCGTCTCGGTCACTTTGCGGAAAACCATTATAGTATGATGTCATTTTAAAGACTCCTTTATTTATTAAATCTTTCTACAACTAATTATACATGAAAATGCTTACAAAAGTTAGTGAAAATTGCTAAAGAATGTTTAAATAACAGTCTTAGCGCTGTGTTTATTTTCACAATATCAGCAAAATATTTTTTTGCTTCAAGTTTCAAATTGCCGTAATCACAAGTTATGTTTAACCAAGTGGGTGAAGTAAGTAACAAGATAGATTAATACTTCAATCACAGCAATGAAAAAGGTGACTGGCAGGTTAGTAATAAAACCAAGATAGAGGCCCAGCCATACCCCAATTAAGGCCAGAGCAACCGACCAGGCAATCATAGCCGGGACAGTTTTACCCAAGTAGTTTGCCGTAGCCGGTGGCAGCGTCAGCAGGATGAAGACCAAGAGGGACCCAACAATCTGGGCTCCAATTGAAACAGACATTGCCAATGCGACCAGGAAAATCAAGCTGACTATCCCCGTCTTGACCCCATGAGCCAGGGCTCCAATATGATCAAAGGAGTCAAAATTCAACGAGCGCTGAATAATCCCAATCAACAACAAAACGATAATTGATAAGACAACTAGCTGGACTACGCCTTGCTTGTCAACGCCGATAATGCTGCCAAACAAAATATTAGTAGCATAATTGCTATTAGAGCCCGAAATAGCCAAAAACAAAACTCCCAGGCCAACAAAAAGTGCGGAAATTGCACTGATTGACGATTCCTTTTGCTCGCTATGAAGAGATAGCTCTCCTACGCTGATTGAACCTAACAATGTGAATAAGAGCATCCCCCAAAGCGGACTGATGCCTAGCCAGACAGCAAATGCTGCTCCAGCAAAACCAATTTCAGACAAGGTATGAGCTAAAAAACTGAAGTTGCGGGCGACAACATAGACCCCAACTGTACCACAAGTAATTGCAATAAAGGTGCTGGCCAAGAAGGCATTACGCATAAAGTCAAAAGCAAACATTATTCATAGACCTCCTCAAACTGGGGCATTTCCCCCTGGTCGATCCGGCCATGATGCAAATACAGGTAGTTTTGCATATACTTACGTGCCAGAGGCACATCGTGCGTGACAAACAAAACCGTTATCCTGTGCTCTTCATTTAGGTGTCTAAGCAGCTTCATCAGTTCATCCTTGGCAACAGGATCAAGGCTAGCCGTCGCTTCATCCAAAATAATCATGTTGGGATTATCAAGCAGAGCCTGGGCTAAGTATGCCCTTTGCTTTTGGCCCCCAGAAGCTTCGCCCATACGCGTGCCTTTAATTGCAGCCAAGTCAGTCTCTTCAAGCTGCTTTTGGATGGTCTGCTTCACTTTCTTGCTTTTAATAACTGGTGCATTTAAGCCAACAAAGGCTTCAATTGACAGTGGATACTCAGCGTCAATATTGCGAAACTGGGGCACATAACCTAGCCGCAAGTCTTGGGTAAACTTATACTTGCCACTAGTTGGCGTCAACATGCCCATCAGGATACTAATCAGGGTCGTTTTCCCCGCGCCATTGGGTCCTAACAGTGCCGTCATAGAACCTTTTTTCAGGTTAAAGCTCACATCTGTAAAAACTGTCTTCTTTTCAAATCTCATTGAGAGATTATCAACTTCTAAAATATCAGTCAAATTATCATCCTCTCAACTACTTCTTAAAATTACCCATTTTAACGTATTGATTAACATTGACTGGATAATACTTGCCCCCGTTAATTTTCACGCGGCCGCCATAAGTTCTCATAAATTGACCACGATACATCTTGCCTATATTGACACGCTGACCTGCACTATTATAAACGAAGGCATTATGCCTTAAAAGACGCAATTTGCCCTCCACGTTACTGGCCACAATATACTGATCTATGCCAATCTGCAGGTACTTCTTGCCATTGATTGTTTTGTTGCTATAGATTGCCAGCTGAGCTCCTGCCTTCTTAGTCGAAACCTTAACGGCAGAGCCATTTTCATCATAAACTTTTGCATTATGCATTAGAGTTTTAGTCGCTATTGGCTTAGGCAGCGTAGGTGTTGTCGGCTTAGTAGGCATAACTGGCGCTACTGGCTTGGTTGGCTGTACTGCAGGATTATCAACTGTACTTCCAGAATCCTGTTGGTCATAGTAATACTTGATCAGGTCATAGAATTCATCCATCGAGTAGCCCCACTTGGCGAAGTAACCGTCAGGATCGGTATGGTCAGTGCCGCCTAAAAATTGGGAAACAGCATGGTGAGACCAAACTGTACCCTTGCCATCGTGGGCCGCATTATCTGGTACCAGGTTATACTGGTGCAGTATTTGAGCTACATAGATTGCATCGTTGTTAATGCTCTTGGCAAAGTTGTCCAGGGTGCTCTCTTGACACAATTCTACTTGGAAAAAGCGGTTGTTGGCCTTGGGACCTGCGCCCCAAACACCATAGTCTGGCGTTGACATCTGGATAACACCAGTATGGTCTACAAAGGCATGCGCATAAGCGTAGATATTCATCCACTCCCGGTTGAAGTAGATTGCCTCAGCGTGTGCACTGGCACCAGGGGTTGCTGTCTCATGGATAACCACTCCTTCAGGTTTGCCCGTGCGGTATTCAATCTTATTTTTAGCGGTGAAACTGTTGTAAGGAATACCTTCTTTTTTCAGCATTTGGTCCAAGTAGGTTACCCCGCTAAAGCTATTTTGCTTGGCCGTGTCATTAATAGTACTGGCATGTACTTCTGTTGCTATTGCAATCGTTTGGGCCGGGATAGCGATTCCGGCAGCTAATGCTAGTGCCGCAATTATTTTTTTCATAATTAATTCCTCTTGAATTATTTCTTAGCCACTTGTGCTAAAGCTTGGTAATTTTTAGTCATCCATTCAAGGTAAGTGGTCTTATTAGGGATGGTTTCACGCACTTTGAGCAGCGGGACTTGGTGTTCCTTGGCCAACTTGACAAAGCCATCAACCGTTGAACTGGAAGTTTGTGCATTAAGAACGAAAAAGGCGATTTTCCCTTTTTTGATTTCTGTGGTCATTTTTTGAACTGCCGCTGGACTTGGATCTGTTTCGTTTTGAATAGCCTTTTCAAAGTCCTCGTTAGCCACCTTCACGTGTGCTGCTTCCAGGGCATAGTCAAAGACAGGTTCGCTCACAAAGACTTTTTGATTGTGGCCATTAATCTGGGCTGCTGTTTTCTTAATCTGATCAACTTGGCCCAGATACTTGCGGGCGTTAGCACGATAATCATCTGCGTGGGCAGGGTCCAGCTTGCTCAACCGCTTCACCAGGTAGTTGACATACTTTTCAGGCATGTCCAGGTCAAACCAAATATGCGGGTTGGCACCCTTCTTTAAGCCCATCAAGTCTTCACCAACAATGACTGGCTTTTTATCAACCGAAGAAGCCAGCTTGTTCATCCAACTATCATAGCCTAAGCCATTGGCTACAACAATGTCAGCACTTGACAATTGTTTAGCATCATTTGTCGTCGGCTCAAAATCATGTGGGTCAGCGGCCGGATTTTTAATAATGGCCTTGGCCGTACCATGCTTACCGACTATGTTCTTAGCAATATCGGCGTAAACATTGGTTGTGGTCATAATCGAAATTTTACTACTCTTTTGCGGCTTTTGCGAGCATCCACTTAAGCTTACCAGCAGGATGGCAATCATTGCAGTAAAAGCAAAAAGCTTTTTAAATTTATTAATTGGTTTTTTCATTCTATTCTCTTTTCTATCACTTAAAAATTACTTGTTCCAATTTGCCTTTGTTATTCTTTTATTTTGAGTGTTATACGGTAGTTTTAACTGTAAGTGATGTCCACTTACAATTAGTAACTATTATATATCAAAAGGTACTTACTTACAAATAGTAATTAAAGCCCAACCTAAGTTATCTAATTATTGCATTAGCTTTTAATAAATTCATTATTTATGGTTTCGCAGAAAACAAAAAGACGTGCGGCCAACCCGTACGACTTCAGTGTAAGTAAATGTTAATTAATAATAATTTTTAAACTACAATCCAATCATATGAGCAAAGACTGGAACCAACATATTATCGACTAAAGCGGTGGCAACCACGGCAACAGCTGCCATTGCACCTTGAGTCGAGCCCATTTCCAAAGCAAAAGCCGAGCCAATCGTATGACCGGCAGCACCAAGTCCCAGACCAGCACCAAGTGGATCCTTATTCAGGTTGAACCATCTGACCAGCTGCTTGCCCAATGCATAGATTACGACTGCATTTAGAATGCAAGCCATGGCCGTAACTGAAGCATTTCCGCCAATTGCCTGCGTCAGCGGCATGGCCACAGCAGTTGTAGCCGACTGGCTAAGCATTGACTTGATGCCAATATTGTCTAGACCCACCGCCTTGGCAACAAGTGTGATCAGCACCATTGAAATAAACGTTCCAACGACTAAACCTAGCAGGATAACCAGCCAGTTTTTCTTAACAACATCATTGCGTTTATATAACGGTACTGCGAAAGCAATTGTGGCTGGTGTAATAAACCAGAAAATGATATCCCCGCCAGGCTTGTAGGCCTTAGTATAGACTTCGGCAGTGGTCGTCCCCAAAAATTTGGCGATGACGATCAACACCGCAATGCCCAAAACCATCCCAACAAAAAGCGGCTGAAAAAGAAAGAAACCTTTCGACTTCTTAAATAGCCACTGACCAATTAAGAAGACAATCAATGAAAGAAAAACACCAAAAAGCGGCGTAGTTAAGTACTGCATTATTTGGCCTCCCTTACTTCCTTTTGCTTGGCGACATCAAGTTGGCTGCTAGTCAGTTTGCCTACAAGCCAGCTAAAAAAGCGGGTAGTGTATGCCATAACCACTAGCATAATCACCGTTGAAGCCACTACTACAATGACCAATTGCAGTCCTTGCGTTTGCATAATCTTGAGGTTACCTGCTAGTGATATTCCTGATGGAACAAACATGAAGCCGATCATCGAAATCAGTGCACTCCCAAATGAATCAACCCATTCCACTTTAATAATGTGAATTGTCAATAAAGTATACAGCAGAACGAGGCCAATCACCGGTGTCGGTACCGGGAAAGACTTAGGCATTAGGTCAGAGATCAGCTGTGCAGCAAATAGTATTGCAGCGTAAATAAACATCTGAACTAGTAGCGGCGCTGATTTTGTCTTTTCTTTTTTCATGGAACTCATTTCCTCTCTCATTACATTTTTTGATTTCATGTAATAAGATAGTCCCTTAATTGCTAACTGGAAGCGGTTAAGCAGTGAACAAGCAAAAATGACCCGTGAACTGCACCAAGACAATTTCACAAGACCATCAGGGTGACTCTTTCAATTCTTCTTACATCCCCAGGCGCTCATTTAAGGACTTGCGGTAAGAGCGGCCGACTTGGATCTTGTCAGCATTGCTCATCACAAGCAGCAAGGTGTGGTTGAACCACGGCTGCACTTCCTTGATATCCTCAATGTTGACAATAGCATTGCGTTGAACCTGCATAAAGTGGGCAGTTGGCAAGCGGTCTTTGAGCCAAGACAAGGTCTTGCGCGTTTCAAACTTTTGCTTGGCTGTTGAAATGGTCAACACACCATTATTAACTGTGGCCGCTACCACATCAAATTTTTTAATGACCACATTACGGTCTGCCAGCTCAATGCCAAGCACCTCATTCTCCGTATTATCAGCAGCAACGTGCGGCTGCTTGGTGGACAAAATATTAGTCGCCTTCAAGATAGCTTGGTCAATACGGTCTTGTTCAAAGGGCTTGAGGACATAGTCAACAGCACCTACTTCAAAGGCTTTAACGGCATATTCATCATAGGCGGTGGCAAACACAATCAAGGGCGAATAGGCCAACTGCTTAAGTTCAGCTGCTAGTTCAAAGCCGTTTTCTTCATTGAGAGAGATGTCTAGAAACATTAAGTCAATGCGGTGCTTGAGCAAGGCCCCTTGAGCCTCTTTGACGTCTTCGGACTCGTAAAGCTTGACGGACTGCTTTTGCACAATTGAACTCTGCTTAATTAAATAGGATAATTCTGTCCGTGCCAAGGGCTCATCATCAACCACTAAAATCCTCATCTTAGTTTCCTTCTATTCTTTTGTTACTCGTTGCTCGCTTGAGCGGGATGCTTGTCTTGAAGCTAGTTCCACTTGCACTAGTGATAATCTTCAACTTGCTGCTGCTGCCATATAGACCTTCCAGTCGACGATTAAGGTTGTACAAGGCTGTGCCACTGCCTTGAGATTCACTAATTGGCTCTTGCCCCAACCGGTCAATAATACCCGTTGGAATGCCGCTGCCATTATCGCTAACCTTAATTTCCAGGTCCTTGTCTTTTTGGCTCAAGTTGATAACAATTTTGTTGCCTGTTTTTCTGCCCTTAAAGGCATGGCGAATTGCATTTTCAACGAAGACTTGTAGGCAAAAAGATGGTATCAGCGTGTCTTCTGGAACGGTAATCTGGTAATCAACCATGAACTTGTTGGGAAAGCGCAGACTTTCGATGCCCGTATAAGCCTTGACGTACCGCTTCTCCTGCTCGAGCGTAATCTCCTTGGCTTGGCCGTTCTTAAGGCTTGACCTAAAGAAGGTGCTGAGCTCCATTAGGGCTTCATGAGCCTTATCCACATCAACACGCATGAGGGCACCGATTGTGTTAATGGCATTAAAGAAAAAGTGGGGATTGATTTGTACTTGTAGGGCTCGTATTTCAGCTTCATTCACCAAACTCGTCTGCTGTTCAGCAATCCCAATTGCAAGCTGCCCAGAAAAAATCATCGCCAACCCGCGAACCAAGTTTTCTTCTACCACTGTCATCTTGCGGTCTGCACAAAAGTAGAGCTTGAGGGCACCGATTGTCTCATTGTTCACTTGCAAGGGACAGACAATTGCGGACATTAATGGGCAACTTTCATGAGGACAACCAATCTCTTCTTGACTATAAGCCCGCTTTTCTTTACCAGTAGTAATCACCGTCTTGGATAAGTCAGTGATGACTGGCGAACCAGCAATATGGTGGTCTTGACCGGCCCCTACATGGGCAAGAACATTGACGCGGTCAGTCAAGCCAACCGCATCAAAGTTGGTATATTTCTTAATAATATGACAAACATGACCGGCTGAGTCAAGGTCAAGGCCATGACGAAAGTAAGGCAGCGTCTTATTGGTTAGCTCCAGAACGTCCTTGGTTTGAACCGCCCGCAATTGGCGCTCGTTAGACAGGTAGGTCCGGAGAATTTCGATAAACAAGCACGACCCGACCGTGTTCAATAAGACCATTGGTACTAAGACCAGCTTAACCAGGCCGATGCCGCGAAAAGCAAAGATAAAGACCATTTGAATAAGTTCGGCTAATAGTGACAAAATTGCCACCCAAAGCGTTGATGGATACAAGTTGCTACTCTTTACGCGGTCACCCCAAACCCCTACCAAGTAACCGATTAAAACAGAACTCACAATGTAGAAGTAGTCTGAAAAGCCACTAAAAAACACCCGGTGCAAGCCACCAACTAAACCTACTAGCATCCCCACATATGGTCCAGCAGTCAAGCTAGCAGTCGTAATTACTAAAACACGGGTATTAGCAATCGAATCAGACTGCGGCATCCCAGTAATAATTAAAGGTGCCACTACTTCCTTAGAGCTGGAGATTTCAACGCCTGTTAAATTGGCAATGATTACAAATACTGAAAAAATGACAAATAGCCACATCTGTGATTTTAGTGTTCGCTCTTCAATCAAGCTCCTAAAAAAGCGCATATTAACTAGTAAGAAGGCTAAAATCATGATAATCCCAAGACGTTCAGCAAGTAAAACAAATAGATTAACCACGACAAACTCCGTTCTTGTAATTCATTTTATATTATTTCCTTTTTAATGTTTTAATTTAACATATATTTTAGCTTGCTTGCCAGAATTGGCCTTTTAACTGCTCAAATCAAGACCTCAACTGCTCTGAAAAGCCACTAAAAATAAAGCAAAAATTCCCAACCGAAATGATTGGGAATTAATCTGATATTGGTTATAGCGTGCAGTCCTATTCTGCTTCTTGATCAATAGGCTTCTTCCACATACCAAGAATTACACCAGCAACTATTGAACCGATGATGGTGGCAACAAAGTAAAGCACAATGTGGTTGGCAAGAGGCGATACCCATAAGCCGCCGTGTGGGGCTGGAACACTAATGCGCCACATTCCAACTAGGGCACCACCAACAGCAGAACCAAAGATGCATGAAGGCAGCACATGACCGGCATCAGCAGCTGCAAATGGGATTGCACCTTCGGTAATGAAGGAAAAGCCCAAAATCCAGTTGGTAACACCTGCGCGCCGTTCATCTTCAGTAAACTTGTTCTTAAAGAAGGCTGTACTAATCGCTGTGGCAAAGGCAGGAACCATGCCACCCACCATAACTGCAGCCATCATAACGCCTGCAACGGTTGAATGCGGGTCATTGGCAAAGGCACCTGAAGCAAAGACGTAAGCGGCTTTATTGAACGGTCCACCCATGTCAATGGACATCATAGCTGCCAGAATAGTAGTTAAGACAACCAAGTTGCCTGTACCCATCTGGTTTAAGAAGTTGGTAATTGCCAAGTTAATCGTACTGAAGACTGGATTAACAATGTAGTACATGATGAGGGCAATGAAGAGTAGGCTCAAGATTGGATAGATGAGCATCGGCTTCATCCCTTCAAGCGACTTCGGCAATTTGGCAAAGACCTTCTTCAACCCCAAAACTAGGTAACCAGCAATAAATCCTGAAGCAAGTCCGCCCAGAAAGCCAGCTGGCGACTTGGCGTTAGCAAAGACATTAGCCACATAGGCACCGCCATATGCACCGGTATAAACAGTGGCCATGAAGCCGCCGACAAAACCAGGCATAAGGGCGGGCAAATCACCAATAGACTCAGCAATGTAGCCAGACAGAATTGGCACCATGAAGGCAAAGGCCATATTACCAGCATTGTTGAGGAAAATGAAGGCAGGTGACTTAGGACCACCAGCATAATTTTCCACAATGAAGGAAATCGCCATTAAGATGCCGCCACCGATAACAAAGGGCAGCATGTGGGACACGCCATTCATCAAGTCCTGGTAGATTGACCCCCAGACCCCCTTCTTAGTGTCGTCGCTGGACTTAGCTGCTTGACCATCAGCATGGTAGACACTGGTATCGTCGTCCAGGATCTTGCCGATCAATTCGTCTGGCTTGTTGATCCCGTCAACAACTGGCCGGGCAACTAACGGCTTGCCATCAAAGCGGGGCATGTCAACCTTCTTGTCAGAAGCAATGACCACGCCTTGGGCCCGCTTGATTTCATCAGCAGTTAACTTGTCCTTAACTCCTTCAGACCCATTGGTTTCGATTCGAACTTCAACGCCGCGCTTTTTGCCTGCCTTAATCAGAGCCTCTTGGGCCATGTAAGTATGGGCAATACCGTTAATGCAGGCAGTAACGCCGACAATTAAAGGCTTATCGCTATTAGTAGTTTGCGCTGCCTGTGACTTTTCTGCCTTCTTGTCTGCATCATTTTTTTGTTCGGCCTCTTCAAAGAGCTGAATTACCTCTTCTGGCGTCTTAGCCTTTTTAAGGGCTGCAACTAAGTCAGGATTGATTAGAAGCCCGGACAACTTGGCCAAAGCTTCTAGGTGCGTGTTGTCTGCGCCAGCCGGTGCTGTAATCATAAAGAACAAGTGAGCTGGTTGTCCGTCTAGCGAATTATAGTCAATCCCCTGGCTGCTCTTGGCAAAAAGGACACGGGCCTTATTAATTGCCTTATTGCGGGCATGTGGCATGGCAATTCCATCGCCAATACCTGTAGTTGACTCATTTTCACGAGCCCAAATGGACTTGATGAATTCTTGTTCATCGTTAACAATGCCCGTCTTAACTTCCAGATCTGCCATTTCTTGGATGGCATCTTCCTTATTAGTCGCCTTGAGCGCCATGATCATGGATTCGGGAGCTAGTATATCTTTAATTCTCATTTCTATTCCTTCTTCAATTACAAAACTTCTTCTACGTTGATTTGTGGTAAAACAGCTTCAATCTGGCCTTTGACTGCTATGTCCTTGGTAAAGGCAGTAGCAGCCCCACAGGCCATGCCCAACCGGAAACTCTCAACGGGGTCACCAGTCTGCACATAGGTCCCAACAAAACCAGCAATCATGGAGTCACCAGCTCCAACTGAGTTGACAACGGTGCCTACTGCAGCCTTTGCGTGGTAACAGTGGTCTGCAGTAATCAAGTAGCCGCCTTGGCCCGCCATTGAAACCAAAACATTCTGGGCCCCGCGTTCAAGGAGCTTGCGGGCTGCTGCCAACATTTCTTCACTAGATTTAAAGCTAGTCTGGAAAAGGTCAGCCAGTTCGTGGTGGTTGGGCTTGATAACTAATGGCTGGTAGGTCAACGTATCAAGCAAGGCCTGCCCAGTAGTATCGACTACAAAATCGGCGCCAGCTGCCCTAATTGCCGGCAGCAATTCCTTGTAAAAGTCTACCGGCAAGCTTGGCGCCAATGACCCGCTAAGGACCACAATATCGCCTTTTTCAAGGTCATC
Organism: Lactobacillus sp. XV31L; assembly: GCF_059900865.1. Lineage (NCBI taxonomy): Bacteria > Bacillati > Bacillota > Bacilli > Lactobacillales > Lactobacillaceae > Lactobacillus > Lactobacillus sp. XV31L. The sequence goes on from NZ_JBWXGC010000001.1 coordinate 84,656, forward strand.
AAGACGACTTTTGAAAGCAGCAATTTCTTCTTTGCTAATGTCAGGACCGGCTGCATTGATTTCCGTTTCCTCTTGCGCGTGCACCTTAACGTTAACACGCGTATCATCTGCAATAGTCACAAAGTCATTGACGATGTGGGCCTGGTTCAGCTGGCGGACCAACTCCTTGCCGGTAAAGCCGCCAATAAAGCCCCAAGCTGTGTTGTCAATACTTAATTGGTCGAGGATGCGGGATACGTTGATGCCCTTGCCCCCAGCCAAAAAAGAACAATTATCGCTGCGGTTAACATTGCCGCGGTCGACACGGTCTAACTGAATTACGTAATCCAAAGCAGGATTTACAGTAACTGTATATATCATTCACTTTACCTCTTTTAAATCAATTTTTGCTGGCAGCAGCTTCTTCTGCCGGCCACCAAGCACCGTGGTAACCAGACTGCAACTCTTCAAGCTGCCAAACACCGCAAAGCTGCGTTCACCCACCTTGGACGCATCAGTCAGAACGTAGGCGTGGTCACAACGAGCAATCGCTGTTTTTTTAATGGCCGCTTCCTCTGGATCAGGTGTAGTCAGGCTGCCCTGGTAGTCAATGCCATTGGTTCCGACAAAGGCGGCCGCAAAGTTCATGCTCTGCAGCTGCTCAAGAGCAGATTGGCCCACTACAGCATGGGTGTCTTCTTTGATTTTTCCACCCAGCAAGATAGTCTTCAGCCCATGCCCAAGTGCAGTTAGGGCCGTCTCAAGTCCATTGGTCACAACTGTTACATGGGAGATAGCAGACAAGAATGGTACCATCTCATAAGTCGTTGTACCTGCATCGATAAAAAGATAGTCATTCGCATGTACAAAATGCTGCACGGCGTAACGGGCAACCCTAAGCTTATCATCATGGTTCATAGTGAAGCGGACATGTTGGGAAACATCATGCGCAAAATTCTTTACCGACTGGGCACCGCCATGGATACGTTTTAGTAGTCCTTGCTTCTCCATTTGGATCAAGTCGCGACGAATTGTTGATTCCGAAGTTTTCGTAATTGTGCACAAGTCGCTGACACGGCACCAATCATGCTGGTTAACGTAGTCTTCAACTAATTTGTGGCGCTTTTGCGTTAGCATGTTTCCTCACCTCCACCAGTATTTTATGCGCTTATTTAGCAAAAATCAATCATTTTCACTCATAAATATTCAATTTCATTCAAAATAATTCATATCCAACCACCACCCAAGTTGAAAGCGTTATCTGTTTTGTTTGCATTTTTTCATTTGTGGTAGAATTTACTAGTATTAGTCAAAAGCAAGAAAGGTCGATCATAGTTATAATGGTAGAAAACAAACCAACAGAGGTACGCCACCACCTATCCGCGCGCCACCACATGAAGATCCACTGGAAGGATTTTTATAAAAGTTCTGACGATACCCTGATCAAGGACATCACCTTGGTCGAAAAAGGGTCACTAGTCGGGCGAATTGGCATCATGCTGCTGGAGTGTGGAACGGGGGCTTGGCGCGTCCGGGACTCAATGAACACGGTGGCTCGTGCTTTAAATATCACCTGTTCAGCTGATATTGGTCTTGTTACCATTGAATATACCTGCTTTGACATCGACAATAAGTCCTATTCGCAAACTCTCTCTTTGCCCACTACGGGCGTCAACATGAACAAGCTAAACAAATTGGAGGACTTTATCCGCCAGTTTGATGGCAAAAAAGATACTTGGACCATCGGAAATGTCCACTACCAGTTAAACCAAATCGAGCAGCACACGCAGAGCTACTCGCTCATTGTCCTCGCTTTGAGCGCAGGGCTTGCCTGTGCCGGCTTCATCTTCTTGCTTGGAGGCGGGCTGCCAGAAATGATTTGCACCTTTTTTGGTGCAGCTATTGGCAATTATGTTCGCGAGTTGATGGGTAAACACAAGATCACCCTGGTGGCCAAGATCGCCGTAGGCGTTGCTGTTTCTTGTGCTGTTTACTTTTTATGTATTCACTTAGGTGAAAGATTTGGTGGTTGGGAGCACCAGCATGCATACGGGTATATTGGTGCAATGCTCTATGTTATTCCAGGCTTTCCCTTTATCACTTCAGGCCTGGACATGTCCAAACTTGATATGCGGTCTGGTCTTGAACGACTTTCCTATGCCATTTTAGTTGTCATGATCGCCACGATGGTAGGCTGGGGCATGGCAACCCTGTTTAGTCTTTCACCAGGTGCCATTCCCAAGTTGGACCTAAGCCCGTTATTATTGACCAGCTTCCGCCTGCTGGCCAGTTTCTGCGGCGTCTTTGGCTTTTCTATCATGTTCAATGCTACGCCTGCAATGGCAACTGTTGCAGCACTGATTGGGGCACTGTCCAACACTTTGCGACTTAGCTTGGTTGACTTCAACCACCTGCCTGCTGCTTTAGCCGCCTTCATTGGAGCGCTGCTTGCTGGTCTTATTGCCAGCTTTGTCCGCGATCGCGTGGGCTTTCCCCGTATCGCAATCACAGTACCCGCAATCGTCATTATGGTCCCAGGCCTTTACATGTACCGGGCCGTCTTCAACTTCGGTGTAACCAATATTAATATCGGCGCATACTGGATTATGAATGCACTAATGATTATTACGGCACTGCCGATTGGCCTGTTAACTGCCCGCATCCTAACCGATGCCAAGTGGCGGCATGCAGACTAGGGTTTTACAAATAAGCTTTAAAGCACTTGGTGACAGATTGTCTGCTGTCAGTAAGTGCTTTTTTGCTGTCAAGCAGCCATTTCCAAGGCGGTCACCTATATTAGATGAGTTTTTTAATTAACAAAGCTTTAAAACATGGGATAATACATAGTAAGAGGTGGAAATGTTGAATAATAAAAAGCCGCAATTAGTGCGTGATTCATACTTTAGTCCTGGCCATTGGGGCTTAAAAATTGGACAAACCATAGTGGCAATAATTGGTTGGCTGGGCGTTCTGTTCCCATTTCTCTGGGTCTTATTGCCCATGTGGTGGCCCGCAGCCGGCCGCAGACTTAGGATTGCCCACTATCAGGATGAAGTTCATTTATTGCAATCACTAGCAGTGTTTTTCCTAGTTTATTTTATTTTTATCCTGCTCTTTTACTATGGAGTGACATTATGGAATAACCGCCGCTTTAAAACCACCCTTGACAAGTACGCAGTCTTTGACCAGGAAAAATTGCACAGGCGTCAGCAAGTCACCGAACAGGCCTGGGAGAAGCGCTTTGGTCCGATTAAAAAAAGACAGCAAGCACGTTTTTACAGCGTTCGACCTGACCAGAACTTAGATACCCATTTTACGCAAGATTTATTTAAAGAACATGAGGTTTAGCGATGAACCCTTTTTGGCAGTCTAGTAGCTCTATTTTAAATTTAGCCTTTTTAATCTTAATTTCTTACCCCATCTTAGGCGGTCTTGCCTGGTTTGTGGGCGTTTTGTGCTACAAGTACATTTTTAAGCACCAGCAGCGCCAATGGGTTGAGATTCCACCAGAGGTCGAGCCCTTTGTAACCATCATGATTCCAGCCCACAATGAAGAAGTCACAATTGAAGCGACCGTTGACTACCTCATGAATCAGATCAATTACACAAATTATGAGATTTTGGTTATTGATGATTACTCAACCGACCAAACGCCGGTAATCTTAAGCAAATTGCAAGCAAAGTATCCCAAATTAAGAGTGATTCATATCGAAAAAAACAGGGGCAAGGCACACGCCTTTAACATCGGTCTTGCCTTTGCCCGCGGCGAACTCATTCTTAGCAACGATGCCGATACCATTCCTGAACCAGATGCCTTGAAGAAGTATGTCAACTACTTCATTCGTCAGGATGCCAGAAATATAGCAGCTGTGACGGCCAACATGGATGTCCAAAACCGCTCAAAACTAATTGCCAAGTCACAAACGGTTGAATTTTCAAGCATTGTCGGGATCATTAAACGAACTGAAACCGGCGTTTTTGGTGGGATTTATGCCTATAGCGGCGCCAACACCATGTACCGCAAGAGTGCCCTGATTGATGTGGGGCTCTTTCGCCAAGACCGGGCAACTGAAGACATAAGCGTTGCTTGGGATCAACAAATCAACGGTTGGCTGGCTGACTTTGCTCCGGATATCATGTTTTATATGAATGTGCCCGAAACCGCCAAAAGTCTCTACCAGCAGCGTAAGCGCTGGGCCAAGGGCGGAACCGAAGTTTGGCTGACCAACTTTAGTAAAATCATCCGCCATCCTTTTGAAAATATTGGCCGCACCTTGATGTTTATCGACCAATCTTTTAGTATTATCTGGTCCTTTTTCTTCTGGCTTTCAACAATCTACTTTGTAGGGCTGAGTGCCAGCTTGCTGGTTAGTCACAAGTACACATCGCTAATTCACTTGCTAACGATTGCACTGGTATTTGTTTGCTTTGAAATGATTGCCGGTGCTTTGCAATTGACTGCCTCCCTACTGATCGATGAAGGTGGACACAAGCTGTCCTACATTTTATTTGCCCCGCTTTATATGCTTTGGTGGTGGATCATTAATGCATTAACAATTGTCACCACCTTCATCCCTGCCGTCAAAACCATCCAAGGCCACGGTTCAGGGACCTGGGTTAGTCCTGATCGCAAGGCTGGCTAAAGTAAGTTTGTGGCATTTCAAAGGGCTGCAATTTTTTTAGCAAAACCTATTTCTCAGACCAACCAAAAAAGGAGTTGAATAATAATTCAACTCCTTTTAGCATATATTTTTCTTTACACGATAGTTTTTAAGTTATCATACTTATCGTGTATATCGTTAATAGTTTAGTATGCCCCATAGTACCCTAAGTAAGAAAACAGCAGGATATTGTTTTGAATTTAAAACATCAAATACGACATTTTTGATAATTTTTATTATAACCACGTTATAACTTAATATATATAAATTATTTGAGTTAGGAGTTATAAAATCATGGACGTTTTTGCAAAGAACAAGAATTATCGAAAATTTACAATCGCCAGTTTTCTATCTGGTGCAGGCAATATTTTGTTTTACTTGGCACTTATTACTTATGCAAGTAAATCAAAAAATTATGCCTTAGCTATTTCACTAATTTCAATTTCAGAATCAGTACCTCAAATTCTTCAGGTTTTTAGTGGATATTTAGCTGACCGTACCAAAAATAAATTCAAATTAATGGTTTGGTTAGCCGTTATACGCTTTGGACTCTATCTAATCGTCGGCTTGCTTTTTGCCAGCGGCTTTGCTGGTTGGAATCTAGTTTTAGCTGTTATTGGTATTAACTTAGTATCAGATATTGCTGGTTCATACTCTGGCGGACTGCAAATGCCGTTAATCGTTGATATTGTCGGCAATGACGAGCTTGCCGAAGCCGAAGGATTTCAAAGTGGTATCAATGGCATTATCAACATAATTGCCCAATTCATTGGATCTGGTTTATTACTTTTCATGTCTTATTCCAGTCTAGCAATCTTCAATGCCTTAACATTTCTAGCAGCAGGTGCACTTTTTGCCAGTGTTGGTCGTGACTATTACAAGACCCACCCTCAGGAAGAAACTGCTCAAGTTAATGAACAAGGATTCTTTAAAACAATTAGTTCGTCATTCAAACAAGTAAAAAAGGCAAATGGCTTGTTAACAGTTGTTTTAGTGATTGCCTTATTAAATGGCGTTTTAGGAACAATTGAACCTTTAATTTCAATCGTAGTTGCTGGTAATAAGTCTTCTATGGTCATTGGAACATATAGTTTTACGATTGCTCTGATAGGTGGCGTAATGACTGCTGGTGTAGCACTCGGCAGTATTGTAGGAACTAAATTGCTCAAAAATATGTCTTTATTTACTGTAGCAATCATTTCAACGATTTTAAGTGCTGCAGTTATTGGTACAATGCTTATTAAAAATATTTTTATTTGTTTGCCTGTCATGGCAAGTCTTGCCGCATTATTGGTACGGCTAGCCCCAAACTAACACAGTGGCTGGTTGGAGCAGTTGATCAAGATATTTTGTCATCAACTATGGGAATGCTTAACACGATTTTAGTAGTGACTGCGCCGATTATGACGACTATTTTTACTACAATTACTGCTTCGTTCAGTATTACCATCGCATTAGCACTGTTAGGTGTAACTTGTTTAATGGTTTTAGCAATAATAGTAAGGGTGGTTTATTCTATTAATAAAAAAATAAAATTGCAGCATAACTAGAAATAAATTGATACAATTTAACCGTCCTTAATTTATACCAATACAACTTGATATAATGTACATTAAACAAAGTAGCGCCAAACAGCGGCTGCATGAGGTATGACAATCGAGGCATTTCTGTATTAGAATAGTGAATTACTGAACCAGCAGAAGGAAACTGTACTCGAGCAATTTGCTTAGTCCACCCATTAGTGCCCTTTTTAGTACCAACAAACCATGACCGTGATCTATTAGCATATTCCCAGGTTTGAGTATGGCCACCAGCAGTATTACCACCTGAACCATATAAAACAACTTGTGGAGTCTTGTTCAAGTAACCTGTTGAACGAGAACCTCGTGTTATATAGGTGTTTGTTTGACCATTAAGCAGTTGTAAAGCATAGATATTGCTTGCAGTTACATTGCCTTTTGAACTACTACGTTATAAGCATTTGACAGTTCCCGTAGTAGGGAAACACTAGGATATTTTTTTCTCAATCTTTAACTATTAAGTTTACTTACTAGGAACTGGTATTTGTGGACCTGCAAGGTATTTTACATCTGATGCTTTTACAAAATCACCACCACCATTTATAACTTGATAAAATAGTTCTTCCTTATTGTTATCAAGACTAGTTATTCTCACAGCTTTTACTATTCTTATCATATCTCCCTTTTGACCAAAATGAGTCATCTTCAGACCGTTCTCATCATAATATGGTGCATCTTTTATAAAATACACTTGAGTAAAAATACTGTAAAAGGGCATTTGTTGTCTCACGCTGTTCTTAATATCATAATCGCAAATAAATTCATCTGTATCTTTTATACGATATAAGTTACGCACACCAGTAGGCGTACCAAGGTCTACCCCAAATTCACCTCTAGTAGTAGTCATATCAAGGATTAGTGGCCACTCTTTAAAGTCTTAGGCAGTAATTGTCCATGACCATTATAAAGTGGAATTTTTCCAGACCTAGACCAAGCTTTTGTGGTTATCTTAGTTTGATTGGTATAAAGCCAATTACCATTAATCGACTGAACATTCACAGACTTAATATAGCCACCATGACCAATGCTGAAGTATTCTTTACCTTTAATCATCTTATAGGGTAAATAAAACCAGTTCCAGTCATCATCATGAAATGAATAACGCTTAACATCTGGATTATCTATTGCTTCAACTGTTCCAGCATACTTAACTTCTGAGCCATTCTTAAGTAAACCATTGCCACCACGGTAAGAATATCTTTTTTGGTCCTTCTTGTTATAAACACGGGTTTTGTGATTTAACTTTAGCTATTGTTATTCTTTATGGAAATATTTTTGCTAGTTTATTTTGCTTAGCAATATTAGGATTTTTGGCTGGTATAGTAAGCCCCAAATTATTACAGTGGATTGTTACTACTGTCGATCATAAAATTTTATCTTCATCTGTTGGTCTGTTAAATACAATTTTAGTGATGGCAGGTCCTTTCACGAAAGCTGATTGGACTTCCTAAGATAGCGCGCTATCAAAGCGTTTATACTTGCTAGAATAAACTTACCATGAGCAACTCATCAGCAAAGATCAAGAAATTGCGCGCCTGCACGATACCCTTGATCAGACCCAGAAATTGCTTGATCAATCACAGCAATTACAACTAATGGCCGAGAAAAAAGTCGCAGAACTTAAAAAATTTTAGCCCGTCCTGCAAAAGAAAAAGACCACCAAAAATCATGGTGGTCAAAACTATTTTGATTACTTGATTATTTAAACTTTCAATGCTACATAGTAATAAAACTTATGTATTATATTAGATAAACAAAGTAATCGTTTTTGTTACCAAATTAGCCCATGTTGGAGACATACCAACACTACGACATGCTGAATAAATCATATGCTCTGAAGTTCCTGTATAATGATCAATTGCATGTATAAAACCAGCAAGACTTCCACCAAAATACTTTTTAATCTTATTTTTAATAGGTTTTGGTATTTTATGCCATATTTTTGCTACAGCTTTTGCTACTTTAGTGACACCAATTCGGGTATCTACTTTAGGGGCTTGTTCGGCAAGATATACAATATCCTTATCCGAAAGCTCTTTTAAATCTTCATCAGTAAACTGATTTACTTGCTTTAAAACCACTTTTGCATTTGCTAGATCTTGTGGGGTAAACACTACATTTTCTGATGGATCATATTCAGTATTTTGCTGAGAAACTTGTTCAATGTCATCACTATCATTAGTTGCGGCAAACACTGAATTAGCAGGAATAGCTAAAGTTTGACCGAGAACTAATAGACTTCCACCTAATGCTGTATATTTTAAAAATTTATTTTTCTTCATAATGTATACCTCTAAAATCAATTATTTTCTTTTACTTTTTAACAACTCTAAAACAATTATTATTACTTGTTGAATAAACCAAAGTAATACCGAATAAATAGATATAATACCCAGTAAAATATTTTCCCCATCTAAGTAATATAAAACTATAAAGACGAAGAACATCGTTAAATAAATACGTTCCGTATAAATTACAACTTTGTGATCAACTAAGTAATCTGTTTCAGAAGAAGTTGATTTTTCATTTTTACTTGTGGGACATAATGCCACTGCTAACGTTAATAGTCCTATTATTATTTCTTTTGGACTACGCCAAGGAGAAAAATCTTTTATCGCAATTATTATCAATATAATACCTATTGAAATAGAAAAAATTTTACTAAGTTTTATTTTCATAATCTAAACCTATAGAATTAACGATATGAATTGGTAAGCGAGCCAATAGATCTACCATTTTTATTCCCTCTCCATGCTATTTTATCAATTTAAAATTCAATTATTTTTGCCTAAACTTTATAAGTAATCCATCTAAATAGCTTACATACTTATTAGTATCATTAATTTGCATAATATGATTTCCTTCACGGAAAAATAATAATGATTGGTAAGCGACGTAACAAATCATCCATGATCGGTAACCTCCTAATTCAATTGCACATTTCTATTCGTTTATGAATTTAGTATACGTTTTAAAAACAAGTAAAATAAAAAATGGCGTACTCGACAATTTTTAGTCAAATAGGCCATTTTTAGTTTTTTTGTATAAATTCTTTTAATTGTTCACTATATTCTTCCATTCCAATCAAATTAAAAAAATCAATTATAATCTTACAATCTCCCTTCCCATTTTTTTGTGGCTGATAATGACTAGTAATTAAGCTCTTAAAAAAAGCTATCGCACCTCGGTAAAATGTCAAATCGGGATTTATATCAATTTGCTGAGCAGCTTCAATAAAAAATATTGTTTCATCATATCTATCTGCTTTAATGCAAAACATTAGTAAATTACTGATAATACTCAAAATCGCCTTTTGAACGGCTATGTCACTATCATTTTTAAAATGATTAATTAATCTTTTTGAAAGCATTAAATTGCTATCGAGATCATAAAAACTCATGAAATTGCAGTAAAGATACAAATTATCTCGATCAAAGTCTGAAATATTAAACAGGCGATTCTTAATTTGGGCTTTAGTTTGCTCATCTAAACCTGTAAAATCGTCATCTAGCAGTGCTATATAACCTGTAGTAAAAGCAAGTTGCTCATCTTTATCAGGCAAGTCACTGCTGCTTATTATTTGACGGATTTGTTTCAGTTCTATCTTTGAATGATGATAGAATGCTTCTATTATTTGACCAATTATTTCTTTTTTGAATTCATAATTATTTTTATCTTTTTTATCCAGCTTTTTAAAAAAATCTATTGCTAATATTTTATTGTAATGAAGTAACGCAAGTAAATCTTCTACAGTTATCCGATGGATATTTTTCTCAACTTTGGCATAAAAGGAAGGACTTATTATATTTCCTACCCACTGCTTCTGTGTTTTCATTTGTTCTACCCGATACTTTTTCAGCAGTTCACCAATATTCATTTTTATTACCTCTTTATGATTGCTATCTCAAATATATTTTACTCCGCTTTAATCCACCTATACCAATACAACTTAATATAATGTGCATTAACCGAAGTAGCGCCAAACAGGGGCTACATAAGGCTGAAAAACGCGCGTTAAAATACCTTTCATACGATCCAGCATTTTAAAATGTTTTTTATCTTTAATTTTTATTAATGTCGGAACACTTTCAAACTTTTATTTTTTGCGTTCCTCTTTCAAAAAATTGTCACTACCAGTATTTTCGGTGTTAATGTAATAAACATTTATTTGCCTTTTTCATAATTATTCCTTCCTTATATAATTATGTTAGTTGACTCTAGTATAAATTTGTAATATTGTTTTAATAAATAAAAAGTTTAAAACTTTCATTTTACTTATAGAATGTTTGCAGCAACAACTACCCAACAGTATTATAGGGGCTCTGATTGCTTATCCAGATTTATCAGGTGTTGTCCAGGTTAAAATTGTAGATAAAAATTACTTAGCACAATCCTTAAAGCATACCCACCTTAAAGTGACTGTAGAAGATGGACAATCTGCATCGGATAAGGTTAATTCATTTGCTAAGAATCATCCAAGCGAATTTACTTATGAAAATCCACTTCTGAGGAAAACTAAACATCATATTGCTTGTTCGTGGACAATGGCTGGCGCAGGTACAGCTACCAGTATTGCATGAGTACTCGGAGCTGCTGCCGGTGTTGGAGCAGGATTAGTTGGAGCTGCTCTAGGAGCTATTTGAACAGGTGGATGTCTTGCCTGTTAGTACGTAATAATGGAATAAAATAATGAAAAAGTTAGCTAATAAATATTTTTTAACGATTATGTTTTTCCTGATAACATCAGTCGTTAGCCTCAATCCGATTTTCACTCATTCAAGGTCTGGCAGAATTTGGGGCGCTTGGAGGATTGCAATTTCTATGTTTACAATGTTTGCCAACGAATATTTAACTAATCACGCTAAAGTTAATGTTAGCAACAGAAAGTTAAAAGTTATAGCTGGAATTATCTTTAAGTTGTCTAGAAGCCCAAAAAGTAGAATAAATATAAGATTAGATCTTGGCAATATCAAAGGAGCTCAATAATAATGACAAAAAACAAGCCTACGATGAGAGAACAGCTGTTAACAGATCATGCTTATAAATATGGATGGCTTATTGCACTATGCGAACTCTTGCTAGTTTTAATTTTACCGCTTTTCAAGCTTATGGATTTAAGTGTTGGCGTTTTAAGTTTCCATCTTCTAAGTTTAATGGATTTGTTTACCACATTGTTTCAGCGTAAACATATTAACTTTATTCTAAGTTTGTTTTTAGGCTTGTTAGTGGCTCTAATAATTTGTACTATTTTATTTATTTATATTTTTATCCATAAATCTAGGTAAGGCTGAACGTGCATGCAAGTTAGCTACTTGTGCAACGCTGGAGCGATCCAATTGGATCGCTTTTTTGCTGCCTACTTTTAAAAGCAGCAGTTTTCTTTAGCGGAATATGCAGATAAACAAAAAGCTAGTCACAAGGACTAGCCAGACTCTAGGTCATTTAATTTGTTAAAAGTTTGGCGAGCATCAATCGCTTCGCTTCTTTCTTTATTATAGGGCAACATCTGGCAAAAAGCGAGCACATTCGTAGGTATGGGCACGATTTCTTTTCTAACACAAAACAAGAGTAGGGAAACCTACTCTTGTTTGTATACTATTTATTGTCCGCAATAGCCTTAACCGCATTTCGACCTGAGAAAATACAGTAACCTGCGTGAGTGCCCGGAATGTTGACACCGTAAGTGTCACCATAAAGAACTGCAGAACCATCTCCGCCTGTTGCATAAAGACCTTTGATTGGCCGGCCTTTTTCATCAAGCACTTCATTATTAGTGTTGACGCGCAGACCATCACCGGTGGTGTAGGCGCCAACCCCCAGCTCAATGGCATAAAATGGTCCGTCGCCGTCAACGGGCAACATGTACTTGGCTGGCTTGTGGAAGTCAGTATCTTCGCCGTTTTCTGCCATCTCGTTATAGTGCTTAACGTAATCAACTAGGTTCGGCGTGTCGATATCTTGGGCTAGCTCTTTTAGGCTGGCTGCCTTGTGCAGGTATTCATGACCTTCTTGCTCAGCCTTTTTGATGTCATCGCGCAGACTTGGATAGCGGTCTTCTGGGACAAAGGGTTTCATTGATCGTGGGAAAGATTTATCCGTAAAGTCATCCAAAATCTTCTGACTAAAGATGCAGAAGACCCGATCCTGCCGGTTCATGGCATTGCCTTCGTTGGCCCAATTCACCACGCAAGCACTCTCATCAACAAAGCGCTCACCCAGTTCGTTGACCCACATTTGAGGCTGATCACAAACTGAACTCCAAATAGCAGTGCCCCAGAGCTTGAATGATGGAATTTTCTTGCTCTTAAGCTGACCACCAAACATCATGGCCATGCCGGTAAAGTACTTTTTGGCGCCCAGATTCCAAGCTAAACGCAGTCCATCACCGGTGTTCTTGCCAGAGTTGACTGGGATAATGTTGTCTGGATTCTGGTGGGGTGTTGACTCCAAGAGTTTTTGGTCATTCAAGTAGCCACCTGTTGCTAAAACAACATTTTGGGCTATAACAACTTGCTCACTCTTGTTCACAACGTCAGTCAAAGTTACCTGGTAAGAGCGGTCAGCTGCTTGTTTTAAAGCAGTAACTCGGGTCAAAGTGACCACCTCTAGCCCCTTGCTCATAGCGTAAGGCTCAAGACCTTGGTGGATGGCATCGTGACCCTTACCCTTGAACAAGTGCCAAGTTTTAGCACCTGCTCCAAGACCTGAAAGAACCCAGAACTTAACGCCGCGATTTTCAAGCCAGGAAACATTCTTGCCAGCCTGGTCGATGTATTTTTGCCACATTTTCCCATCAGCCTTATAGTGCGAATACGTTAATTCTTCATCCAGCAAGTCTTTTTTGTCAATGACCGCATTTTCCTGTTGTTGCATAACCGAATCAGCGGCAAACACGCCTTCAACGTAATTGCCCGTGCCACCAGTGGTCTTGCCCTTCTCAACCAAGAGTGTTTTTAAGTTGTTGTCGACTGCTTCAGCAGCGGCCGCAAAGCCGGCCAGGCCAGCGCCAACGATTACAACATCATATTTTTCTTGCATTATCATCTTTCTCCTTTAGCAAAAAAGCATGTCCAACTTTTGGATTGGTCCATGCCTCTTAATTCTACTTGCCTTCTTTAGCAGTTTCAGCTGCATCAATCCCAGCCAAACGACCAGAAATATATGCAAAGCCCAAAGTTCCACCTTCAAAGTCAACGTAGGCCTTACCATACATACCAGAGGCGTCAGCACCAGTTACGTAAAGGTTGGGAACTGGTTCACCTGCTGGTGTTAAAGCGTGCATCTTCTCGTCAATGGTTGCACCGCCAAGCGTACCCAGATTGCGAGCAATAAACTTAACCGCATAGAAGGGACCCTTTTCAACTGGCACCATCCGCTTGGTATCGGAGAAGAAGAGGTCATCCTCACCCTTTTTCTTGGCTTCGTTATATTGGATAACAGACTTCTTCAAGTTCTCCTTGTCAACGCCCATCTTCTCGGCCAATTCTTCAATTGTCTTGCCAATGAAGACTACTGGCGTTTTTTCCAGCTTGTTCAATAGGCTTGGGAAGTCCATCTTCTCTTGCTCGCGCTTGATCGCATCATCCGTATCGCTCGGATAGTTGAATTCCATGTAGAATTGACGGCGATTCTTCCACTTGCTGTAGTGTTCTTCAATCGCTGCCGTACCGCCTTCCTTGATCTTGTCAAGGCCGGCCTGGTCCCAAATCACGTATTCAGTTTGCTGCGGCTGCTCTGACAGTTCTGCACCGTGAACAGCAAAGTCCAGAGCATGAGTTTCACTAGCATACCGCTGACCGCGGTTATTAACCCGCAAGTTCGGGAAGTTAGCCAATCCGTTCAAGGCCATCCAGTTTGGTCCAACCAACTTAGCCATTTCAGCTACATCCTGGTCCTTGAAAGTTTGCCAGAAGTAGTGCGTTGATCCGTTAATATGGTGGGCAGTTCCAGCCTTCCAAGCCATGTTCAAGCCATCACCAGTATTTTGCAAAACTTGGCCGGGTGTATTAACATCACCCAAGTATTCCCTGCGCATCTCTGGGTTGCCACCAAAGCCACCAGTAGCAATGATAACCTTCTTAGCATTTACTTGCAGTTCCTGATCATCGCCTTGGGCAACTAGACCAACGACCTTGCCGTCTGCATCTGTCAGCAGTTTTTTAACTGCAAAACCAAAGTACATCTGGCCGCCAATCGACTTGAACTTCTCAATCAAGTTAGTAATAGCCTTGGTGCCACCTTCTTGGTAGCCGTGCAAGGTTGCCGGCATACCGATATGGTCATAGCTGCCACCTGTTCCGGCATCCATCAACTTCATGATGGCACCATTTTCATTAAGCCAGTCAACAGTCTTACCTGACTCATCAATAATGCGGCGTACTAAGATTGAGTTCATGTAGCCTTGTGAAGCATCCATGTATTCTTCGTAAAGCCATTTTTTAGAAACAACCCGGTTTTGGTCCTTTTGTTGTTGACTATCAGCGGCAAACATTCCGCCAGCAAAAGTTCCTGCACCAAGTGGTGAAATGGTCTTTTCTAACAGGGCAACGCTTGCGCCATGTTGACGAGCTGCCAGTGCCGCTGCTGCACCGGCTGATCCAGCACCGACCACAGCTACATCAACGTCAAGCGTCTTTTGGCTGGCAGCAGTATTCTGCGCACCGTTTTCCTTCAAGGCTGCAAGGTCAACATCTGCCTTGCCTAAAGCTTCTTTAACGCCCTCAATAATACCGCGGGAAGTTTCTGAAGCACCAGAAACGACATCAACATCAACTGACTGGTGGTCAAGAATCTTTTGCGCCATCTTCTTGAAGGCATTGTCATTCAAGCTGTCTGGTGCATATTGGTCCAACGGCTTAATGTCAGCAATTTGGTCAGGAGTCACCTCAACTTCAAGGTTGATTCGGCCCTCCTTGCCTTGGCCTGAACCAGTGTACTTGCCTGGTTTAGTAGTAATCTTTTGGGTCATGATCAAATTCCTTTCAAATAATAAATCAATATTTAAGCTATTCACTTATCTAGCGCGACGTCGTGCTTCGTTGGCGTCTGGTAGAATTGCAACAAAAATTATCGTTATTGCAAGAATTAGTCCCTGAATAATAAATGTCAGCGCATAATTCCTGCCTGCAATTGCGGAAATAATTACGGGAACGCAGTATGAGAATAATAGTGATACTGTTCCTACCAAACCACCAGCAGAACCGGCATGCTTGGGCCCAATTTCTGGGAAGGTAATTGGCAAAGCCTGCATCACTGGACCTGTCATGGCACCTGTTAATCCACCAAGGATTAACGCAACTGTCAGTGGCATGCCTAACGGGATGTACCAAGTTGCTGCCATTAAAAGCCCACTAATAAGAGTAATTATAATCATCAATGGCTTAGCCTTCTTGGCCTTGTTGATAATTGCAGGACCAAAGAATGAACCACACATACTACCAACTGTGGCAATAGCCGCAATCATGCTGGCGCCCGCAGGAGTCATTCCCCGAGCAGCAAAGGCTTGTGGCATAATACCTGAGAAAGCTTCACTAGCACCCATGGCACAACCAACAGAGACAGCTACAATCCAGGTCTTCTTACTGTGAATAGCTGCCTTTAAGAAGTCAAGCGAAGATTCAGACTTTTCTTGTTTAAGAACTTCTGGTGGTACTTCCTCACCAACTGGCGTTTCTCTCACAAAGAGAATCCAGCAAATGGCTAAAACAAGTAAGAGGGTTGAAGAAAAGATGTAAGCTGCCTTAACACTTGGGAAGAAGTGACTTGTCAGTTGTGACAACATAATCCCAACACTGGCACTGGCAAAGAAGACACCCATTGCAAAATTAGTATCCTGCTTAAACCAAGTTCCGAAAATCTTCATCGTGTTGGCATTAAGCAAAGCCATATAAACGCCAAAGAGCAAGAGCATGATCATCATTGATGCAAAGTTAGTGGCAATCAAGCGGCCATAAGCTCCCAGAACAGAAATAATCAAGCCAACTGTAACGATTTTCTTAGCACCAAACTTATCAGCCAGAGAACCCGCAGGAATACTGAGGAAGACGGCCACTAACATTGGGGCCATCAACAAACTTGAAAATTGTGCTGGCGAAATGTGTAGGGCTGGCATGATTTGTATTGCCAGAGCCGAAATTTGAAATTGAATATAACTACTGGTTGCGTCAAGCAAAGCGGCAATCGCTAAAATGACCCACCTGTAGCTCGAAAGCTTAGGCATTTGTCTTTCATCCATAATATAAAAACTCCTTTTTAAAGATAATTAATTTTCAGCAGCAAACTGTCCGGCCAAACGACCAAAAGTTTGCGCATGACTACAAGTTAAACCTGGAACGCGGTCTGGGTAACTACCCCAGAAGAAGCCGCCACTGGCATTGCCGGCTGCATACAGGTGCGGGATTGGCTTGCCCATCTTGTCGATGACTTCCATCTTGGTATTGATCCTGAGACCATCAAGGGTAGCTAGCAAACGACCACCCATGATTACGCCATAATATGGACCGTGTTCAACTGGGAACAACCTGAACTTTTCTTTGCCAAAGTCGGTGTCTTCGCCCTGCTTGCACATTTGGTTGTAGCGGTCAACAGACTTGGCCAGGTTATCCTTAGGCAGGTTTAGCTTTTCAGCTAATTCTTCGATGGTGTCAGCTTTTTGCACTATGCCATCATCGATGCGGCGTTGAATCTCGGCCTTATTGCCTTCAGTATCATAAATACCGGGAAAGCCCAGCCGAGCACATCCTTGCGTTCTAAACTGGTCCAGATGGTCCATAGTATCTTCTGACCAAATTTCCGCTTCTAAGTAGCCTGGCTGCTTGGCCATAGCGTTAATGTCAAATTGATATGGCACACTTTCGTTGCCAAAACGGTCTCCGTTCAGGTTGACCTTGAGCAACGGGTATGCTCCCATCCAGAAGTAGCCTGGGTCCTTGAAGTCGATTGTATAATGATCCTCAGCATTCGTCCCTACAGGAACAGCACCGCGGTCAAAGATGATTTCAGCAGGTTCTTCATCGCGCCAAGCGCCAACCTTTAAGCCGGCCAAGATGCCCGAGCCATCATCGCGGGGACCATCAGAATAAACATTCTTCTTGTAGCCTAGTGGATCCCACTTCTTCATCAATTCAGTGTTGGCACCATAACCCCCAGTACAGATAATGACACCCTTGCTAACCTTGTACTCAGTCTTGGCACCACTTGCCCGATCACTAGCAATAAGGCCAGTCACTGCGCCGCTAGCATCAGTTACTAGCTCTTCCAATTTCGTATTGTACTTGAGCGTGACACCGAGTTCTTTAACCTTATCAAGCATCCATTCACCGTAGTGAGCCCAGCCATTGTCAGGAGTGGCAATAGCCAATTCAGTTTGAAAGGCTGTGTTGACAACAGTTTCATAGTGGGCATCTGCTTGCGGCTTCAAAATTCCACCGTTGGGCTTTAAGATATTATCTTCAAGCCAGTTGGCTGTTTCATCAGTATGATTAGCCCACGTCCAAAGCAGGCGCTCATCAACATTGTCTTGGAAGGAGAGTGTCAAAAAGTTCATCAACTCCGCCTTGTCAACCTTGATACCAGCCCGTCTTTGTGCGTTACTGTCCAGCGCGGCAAAGAATGACCGAAACAGGTACTGCGAGCTCCCTGACTTGTCGATCAAGAGAACCTTGGCACCCTTTTCAGCTGCCGCACACGCAGCCATTGCACCAGCATTGCTGGCACCAGCTATAATTACGTCATACGTATTGTCCATTTTTCATCCCTCACTTTTTAGGAAAATCCTTTAATCGCTTTCATGATACTATGAATCAAGTGAATTGCTTCACCACTTTTAGAATTGAAGATTACCAAATGGAATAGTCGCCTGGTTAATTTTTTAAAGCATACAAAAAAGCCTGCACTAGCAGGTTTCATTGCTGCTGTGCAAGCTCATGTAAAGCGATTTTAATTTGTGTATTATTTATTATTCGCAGATAGGTATTCCTTGACTGCCTTCTTCATGGTAGAGATTACCTCATTAAGAACTGATTCATTGGTAAAGGAATCCATGTAGGCAATTCCGTATGGCGAAATCTCATGGTAATCGATTGGTACATAAGTAATGCCCTTGACTTGAGAATCTGCAATAAAGTTGGGCAAAACGCCGCAGCCCCAGCCTCCTTTAACATAAATGTCCATTGCGAGATAATCTTGGACAAACTTGATATGATCCATGCCCATATTGTTGATCAAAATACTTTGGTACTTCATCTGCACGTTTAATGAACTATTGGGATCTAGCAAAAAAATGTCCTCAGCTGCGAGGTCCTTGAGCGTGATCTTGCTTTTTTTAGCTAAAGGCGAATCATCGGGGCAGGCCAACATGAACTTGCCCTGAATCAGGGGCTTAAACTTAACGTCTTCAACCACATCCACATCATCCTCGGCAATAGCACATAAGTCCACATGGTGGTTGAGCAGTTCGCCCAGTGAATTATTAAGCACAAAGACAAATTGAACATTCAAGTTGCTGTTTGCTTTTTTCAAGTGGCGCAGAAAAAGGGGCAGAAATTTTTGCTCTAAGGGCGTATCACAGACGCCAATACGCAAGAGCGTGTCAGAATCGTTCTTCTTGTTTTGCAAGTATGAAACAGTGTAGTCCATATCGTCCACTACGTTGCGAGCCACACGATAAAAGTACTTGCCTGCATCCGTCAAGGAGATGCGGTGGTGGGCCCGGTTGAGCAGAGGAACGCCAATTGTATTCTCTAGATCCTTAATATTCTTTGAGACTGCGGACTGGGAAAAATTCAGCCGCTCGGCTGCAATGGTAAAGCTAGAATTGTCAACAGCCTTGATAAAACACCGTAATTGGGTAAAGTTCATTTTTCATTCCAATCATTATTATTAAAAGCCGCAAACATAAGCCTAACAGCTTATCGCCAGCTTAAAAAAGCGATTTCACAACTATCTATTATCAAGCCTGCAAGTACAAATAGCAAGCTGCAGGCAGCCTAATTATTAATATACCTTGCTAGCTCCTTATCCTTAAGACCGGCACTTAGGCCAACCAGCAACTTAATACGTGCCTTAGGGCCAGTTAAACCGCGGCAGTAGATAATACCCAACTGGGCTAGGCCGACGCCGCCTCCTTCATAATCATACACTGGTTCGGCAATACCATTAAAGCAACGCGAAACCAGCACCAGCGGAATTTGCTGCTTGACTAGTGCACGCAGCTCAGGCAGCGTTGCCGGGGGCATGTTGCCAGCTCCAAGGGCCTCAATTACAATACCCTGAGTAGTAGGCCGGTTGAGTGCATGCAGCAATTCCGGGCCCATCCCTGCATAAGCCTTCACCAAGAAAACATCTTGAACTACGTGGTCAATTGGCAGGTGGGCTTGGGGGTTAATCGTTTGCACATAATTAACATGCCCTTCCGAGACAATTCCAATCGGGCCAAAGGTTGGCGTTCTGAAGGTAGCCACATTAGTTGTATGGGTCTTAGTCACATAGCGGGCCGAGTGGATTTCATCATTCATCACTACAACCACGCCCTTGCCCACTGAATCTGGAGAACTAGCCACTGCAATCGCCTGACTAAAGTTATACAGGCCGTCGCTGCCGATTTCATTGGAAGACCGCATTGCCCCAGTCACAACGACCGGCATCTTACTAGAAATAGTCAAATCCAAAAAGATCGCTGTTTCTTCCAATGTGTCAGTACCATGAGTCACGACTGCACCAAAAAAGCCCTCTTCTTCCGCCCGGCGAATTCGCAGTGAAAGTTCTAGCATTCGTTCAGGCGTCATGTGCGGTGAAGGCAAGTTGAAGATCTCTTCTGTTACCAACTCAATATCGCTGTTATTAGCAAGTGAAGCCGCAATTAGCGGGTTCTGTTCATTGGGTTTGATTTTACCGGACTCATCTTCAGACATAGAAATTGTTCCTCCGGTATGCAGGACTAGAATTTTTTTCGCCATAATTATTACTCCTCACCAAGTTGTTTAACTCAATTTTAGCACTGATAGCCAAATTTATTACATTCCTGGTGTTGGCCTTGCTGATAGGTTATTATGCACAAGAGCCAAATAGACAAAACAGTGTCTTTGCAACCAAAAATCCCCCAAGTCCTAAGATTTGAGGAATTTTCACTTAAATATTCAATTCTAAGACTAGTCGTCCAACTTTTCCTTGTCAGTAACATTTAGTTGGTCATCGAAGGTGTAAACGACTGGTTCACCGGTCTTCATTTCCAAGTTCATGATGTCTTCATCAGAGATGTTCTCAATGTACTTGGTCAAAGCGCGCAATGAGTTGCCGTGAGCTGCAATAATAACATTCTTGCCCGCTAGCAGGTCTGGCGCAATGTGGTCTTCCCAAAATGGCATAACCCGCTTCAAACAAACCTTGAGGTTTTCAGTCCGCGGAATAATGTGTGGGTCAAGATCAGCATAACGACGGTCGTGCACTTGACTGAATTCGGAATCATCCTCGATCTTTGGTGGCAAAACATCATACGAACGACGCCAAATGTGAACTTGTTCGTCACCATACTTGTCAGCGGTGGCCTTCTTGTTCAAGCCTTGCAGTCCGCCATAGTGCCGCTCATTCAGCCGCCAAGACTTGGTTTCTGGTATCCACAGCTGGTCGCTTTCTGCCAAAGCATAGTGCAGGGTCTTAATCGCACGCGTTAAGACTGAGGTATAGGCTTGGTCAAACTTAAGACCGTGTTCTTTGATTAACTTACCCGCATTCTTGGCTTCCTCGACCCCTTTTTCTGACAGGTCAACGTCAATCCAGCCAGTAAACTTGTTTTCAAGGTTCCATTCACTTTGTCCGTGACGGATCAAAACTAATTTCGACATGAAATATCTCCTTTGCAAATTAAAAACTTCACTTACCATTTTACACATTTATCCGCTATTTTCACAGAGTTTAGACCTAAATTTCCTGCTTAAATTATTGTTTTACGATACAATAGAGGTAACGATCTTTATCAGAAAAGGAAACTTTACTATCATGAAATTCAAAAAGTTATTGCTCAGTCTAGGAATCACAACAGCTCTTCTATTAGGTGGGTGCTCTCAGCAAAAAAAACAGGCTGAGCCAGTCTTGACTAAGACAGCTGTGATCAAGAAAGCCCAAAAGACTTTCAAAAGCGGTCAAGCCAAACAACTGGTCAATCTAAGCACAGATACGTCAAGTCAAGTTGTTGCCACTAGCTATACTTTTGGTGGCGATCCAACTGTCTTCCACATCAATTATCAAACACAGGACAAAAAGGGTAGCAAGAGTGCCGAAGAGTGGGCTTCAAATACCGAAAACTTGTATGTTAACGGTCAAAGCGCATGGTACAAGGCCCAGATTGCCCAGACAACTGGACATTCCTATGCTGACTTGCTTGATGCTGTTTTGAACAACCAAATGTTGATGGATCCGCCTCAAAGCTTGGTCAAAGCCTACAAGATGAAGCACACTGGCAAGACTTATACCCTGACAGCCCAGCTCAAGGACAAAAAGGCCATCCAGGCTGCGGTCAAGCCAGTTTTCCTTACCAATACGCAGAGTCCGCAACAAAACAAGATCTATAAGCAGCTTTTTAAAGCTGGCAAGGCCCAGGCCATGTCCGTCAAGCTGGTAGTCAAGAACAACAAACTATTCTCCTTTAACTACAAGGTTGACTTCACCGTTGACAAGTTGTTGAAACTCAAGGTGAGCCAGAGCTATGGCAACATTGGCAGCCGGGATTTCTTAAAGATACCAGCCAATGTTTTGGCAGCTAAGCCCCTACCCAAGCAAAATAAGAAAAAATAAGAAAGCACTGCAAAAAGCATGTGCTTTTTTGGTGCGGCCATCAAATGCATGCAATTATTATCTGCAAGCTAGCCCGCTTGCCCCTATAAGCGCCATCGTTTATGATTAGGTTAGATATTATTAACATAGTTTTAGATGGAGGTTTACCTTTGAAGCTAGGAATTATTGGCAGCGGAAAAATAGTCCACGATTTTTTGACGACGGCAGACCAAATCAAGCACTTGGAACTGGCTGCTATCTCTACTACAACTCGCAGCAAGCACATTGCAGAGGACTTGGCCAAGCAATATGGCATTGAGCAGGTCTATACGGATAATCGCCAACTCTGCCGGGATGACCATATCGACACCGTATATGTGGCCGTACCCAACTCGCTTCACTACGACATTGTCAAAGAGGCGGTAACTGCTGGGAAAAACGTTATTTGTGAAAAGCCCTATGTGGAAACTGTCGCAGAAGCCAAAGAACTCAAGCAGCTGGCCGATGACCAAGGCGTCATTATCGTTGAAGCTATTACCAACATCCACCTTGAGAACTACCAAGCAATCAAGCAGTCTATTTCCAAGATTGCGCCTATTCACATTGTTGCCCTCAACTATACGCAGTATTCCAGCCGCTATGACGACTTTTTGGAAGGAAAGATTGCACCGGTCTTTGACCCTGCTAAGGGTGGTGGGACACTGACGGATCTAAACATCTACAATATTCACTTAGCAGTTGGCCTCTTTGGCAAGCCCACAGCCGTTCAATATTACCCAGTGGTACAGCACGGAATTGACACGTCCGGCATTTTGAACCTAACCTACCCCGATAAGCAGGCCGTTTTAATCGCATCTAAGGATAGTTATGCAACCCCGCGGTCCTTCATTGAAGGTGAAGGCGGCTCTATCTATTTTGATGGTTCAACCGGCGTCATTAAGGACTTTACGGTTGAGCCGCGAAACGGCGATATCAACAAGTTTCGCTTCAACCAATACAACCACCGAATGACTAGCGAATTCAATGACTTTGTTAAAATCATTGACCAACACGATACAGCCACTGCCAACAAACTATATGAGCACAGCATGGCTGTAATGGACGTCCTGGCGCAGGCCTTAGCATCTGCTAACCAAGGCTGATTTTAAAAAGTTATAGTCAACCAAAAATGCCCCAAACTACATCGTAGTTTGGAGCATTTTAGTATGCTGCGTTATTTTCGTTAACGGAAGTTGGCCTTCTTGACATACTTGTTCTGGGCAATCAGATAATACTTCTGACCCTTAATTGTTATAGCATCGCCATAAGTTGTCAGCAAACTGTGCTTTTTCAACACCTGTTTGCCTAGGCGATTGCCATATTGGCTGTAAATGTAGGCATTGTGCTGCAACTTCAACTTCTTACCATCGATATTGCCAGCTGCAATGTTCATTCCATCGGCTAGAACATAGTATTCTCGACCATTTACTTGCTTCTTGCCGATCGTATCAACCGTGGAGCCCTCAGCAATGACCAAGCCGTTAGCCCGGTCGCCCTTATCATTATAAAGGTAGGCGCCATGCATGATCTTCTTCGGCGTTACTGCAACTGTTTCTTCATTAACCGTTGTGCTAAGTGGTTCAGCCATTTCGGCTCTAGCACCAGCAGCAATCGGTAAGACATTAGCAGCTTTCACGAAGCCATTCTTAGCAATAATGTAGTACCGGTGGCCCCGAATCTTGACAGTTGCACCATAAGTGTTGATGCTGGTGCCCTTTTGCAAGACCCGAGAACCCTTGACCCGCTTGCCATACTTATTATAAATATAAGCGTTGTGGTCTAGCTTTTGCACCGTTGATTGGGCATTGCCTGTTGCCACGTAGTACTTCTTGTTGTTAGCACCCTTGTCAACTAGGACGTTGTTAGCACCCTTGTCAACTAGGACATAGAATTGACGACCGTTAATTATTTCAAGACCATAAGTGACCAGGGATGAACCAGCCTTAAGCGTAACTTCATTGGCCCGCTTGCCTGTTTCGTCGTAAAGATAAGCATTGTGCATCAATACGATATTTTTGACTTTAACCGGTTCAGCAGGCTTGTTGTCTGGTGCGCTTGGCTTTTTATCCTTGTCATCAGTAACAATAGCGACATTGCTGCCCCCATTGCCGTCATGAATAACAACAGTGTGATCAACTGTACTGTCGTTGATCAGGTCAATAGCATGGTCCCGGTTACTGGTAATTTGATCCCTGCTTTGGGCTTTTGCAAGTTGTTCTTGTTGCTCTTTAACTGATTGATCAATCTTAGCCTTGATTGCGGCCTTCTCCTTGGCAGTGTAGCTGGAGCCATCATTGTGCTTTGCTACATCCTTATCAAGCTTAGCCTTGGCATTAGCAGCTGCATCTTCAATCGCTGCAGTTGCCAGTTCCCTTTCAAATTCTAATTCGAAGTTTTCAATTTCTGCAATAGTGCCACCACTGATTTTTGCTTTAGCCTTTTCGACTATATTGTTGATGTCAGCCTTATCGCCAAAAACATCATGGAGCTTGGCAGCAGCTTCTTTGAACTTATCTTCGATCATCTTGCTTGCCTTATCTTTGGCTGCCTGCAATTTGGCATCTTCCAAAGCTTGATCAATTCCAGCAAGACCATCTTTTTGGATAGCTGTGATTGCGGCCGCATCATCTGCTGCCTTAATCTTAGCCACAGCATCGTCATGCGCCTTTTGGGCAGCGTATTGATATTTCTCAATGTTTTCTGGCGTTAAACCAGCTTTATCTAACCCTTCAATTGAGTTGATAACTCCCGGAATGCCTGCAGTGCCATTGCCGTCTAACTCTTTGTCTAGAGCGTCAATCGCCTTTTGCTTGGCATCTGCTACTTCTTGGGCATGGGCGTCATCAGCGGCGGTCTTGACATTGTCAATGTCTGAAATGGCATTGTTTTTAACTTGATCTACGTCAGTTACTGTGCCTGCAGAATCAATATCTTGGTTAGCCTTGGCAACTAAATCATCAACCTTCTTTTGGTCTTCTGGTGTCAGGTCTGCCTTAATCTTGTCTGCTTCAGCCTTGATAGCGTCCTTAGCAGCTACCTTTTCAAAGGCAACTTCGGCATCAGCGACAGCATCACCAATCTTAGCGGCACCTGCCTTAGCTGCACTTGCGACCGCTGCCTTATCTTGAGCTTGATCGATAGCTATCTTAGCATCTTCAACTGCAGCGTCGATAGCCTTGCTTGCCTTGTCGTAGTCAGCTTTAGCTGCAGCTTTCTCAGTTTCAGTCAGCTTGTTATAAGCATCATCCAAACGTTCTTTGGCTGCTTTGGCTGCGGCATCAACAGCAGCCTTGTTCGCTTCTTGAGCTTCTTGCAAGTCCATTTGATTGGCAGCTGTTTCTGCCCCAGTAATTGCCACAATTCCTTCTTTAACTGCTTGGTCAGCAGCAGGAACAGTTGTTTGCTTACCAACATTTTCCGCAGCAGTCTTGGCAGCATCTTCAATATCTGTAATTGCCTTTTGCTTGTCTGCATCTGACATGTCAGACTGATTAATCCGATCAATTGCGGCTTGGGCAGCATCCTTCACCTCCTGCTGGTCAGTGGCAATTGCTTGATCTAACCCCTGTGCCTCAGTCAAAACTTCATCCATCTTAGTGATGCCATTATTTTGGGCTGTGTCAACATCTGCCGGAGTGCTTGCCTTAGCTACGTTATCAGTAGCATCTTTATAGGTGCTATTAACCTTATCTTTCAGTGCCTGCCTGGCATCTGCGCTAATATTAGTCAACTTATCAATAGCATCGTTGACCCGCTTGTGCTCTTCTTCCAATTTATTGGCTGCTTCTTTTTGAGCATTTTGCAAGTCACTTGCTGCCTTGTCTTGACCTGCTTGTGCTTGCGCATCTGCAAGTGCTTTATCAATTCCAGCTAGACCATCATTTTGTGTAGCTGTGATTGTGGTCACATCATCTGCTGCCTCAATCTTAGCCACAGCTTCGTCATGCGCATTTTGGGCAGCGTATTGATATTTCTCAATGTTTTCTGGCGTTAAACCAGCTTTACTCAATCCTTCAATTGAGTTGATAACTCCCGGAACGCCTGCAGTGCCATTGCCGTCTAACTCTTTGTCTAGAGCGTCAATGGCTTTTTGCTTGGCATCTGCTACTTCTTGGGCATGAGCGGCATCAGCAGTCGTCTTGACATTGTCGATATCTGAAATTGCATTGTTCTTAATTTGGTCTACTTCATTCACTGTGCCTGCAGAATCAATGTCTTGGTTAGCTTGGGTGACTAAATCATCAACCTTCTTTTGGTCTTCTGGCTTGGTTAAACCAGCTTTGATCTTATCTGCTTCAGCTTTAATTGCATTCTTCGCGGCCACTTTTTCAAAGGCTACTTCAGCACCTGTTTCAGCGGCATCGATAGCACCTGTTGCTTGTTTAGCTGCTTCTGTGACAGCTTTTTTGTCCTTAGCCTTACTAATAGCATCCTTGGCAGTCTTGGCTGCACTTTCAATGGCAGCAACTGCCGCATCATGATCCGCCTTTTCTTGAGCTTGCTCTTTTGGCGTCAACTTGTCATAAGCTGCTTCCAGTCGCTCTTTGGCTTCTTTGGCTGCCTGGTCAACAGCAGCTTGGCTGTTAGTCTTAGCTTCATCTAAGTCTGCTTGAGCTGCACTGTTTTCAACATTTGTAATAGCTGCTTCACCGTCTTGTTCGGCAGCTTCTACCTTAGCAATAGTATCTTGTTGGCCAACCGCCTTTTTGGCATCATCGCGAGCTTCTTTAATATTATCAATGGCCTTGCTCTTTTCTGCATCGGTCATATCAGAACCATTAACTCGGTCAATGGCTGTTTGAGCTGCATCATCTAATTTTTGCTTATTCTTAGAAATAGCAGCATCAATATCTTTAGCTTCAGTCAAAACTGCATCAATATTTTTAATACCTGTTGTCTTAGCTGTATCAACATCGTTGGTGCTTGTTGCCTTAGCTACATCATTTGCGGCATCTTTATAAGCATTATCAACCTTATCTTTCAGTGCCTGCTTGACGTCCGCACTGACATTGGCTAGGCCGTCGATCGTTCCCTTGACCTTGCTCTGTTCAAGCTGAAGTTCAGTGATGGCCTTGTTTTTGGCCTCTTTCAATTCAGTTTCAGCAGCGGTATCTGCGGTGGTCTTGACATTGTCGATGTCTGAAATGGCATTGTCTCTAACTTGATCTACATCATTCACTGTACCTGCGGCGTCAATGTCTTGGTCAGCCTTGGCAACTAAATCATCAACCTTCTTTTGGTCTTCTGGTTTGGTTAATTCTGCCTTGATTCTATCTGCTTCGGCCTTGATGGCATCCTTCGCGGCCACTTTTTCAAAGGCTACTTCAGTCCCTGTTTCAGCGACATCAATAGCTCCAGTTGCTTGTTTAGCTGCTTCTGTAACAGCCTTTTTGTCCTTGGCCTTACTAATGGCATTCTTGGCAGTCTTAGCAGCATTTTCAATGGCATTAACAGCTGCATCATGATCTGCCTTTTCTTGAGCTTGCTCTTCTGGCGTCAACTTGTCATAAGCTGCTTCTATGCGCTCTTTGGCTTCTTTGGCTGCTTGGTCAACAGCAGCTTGATTGTTAGTCTTAGCTTCGTCCAGGTCTGCTTGAGCTGCACCGCTTCCAGCATTTGTAATTGCTGTGATACCATCTTTAGCTGCTTGGTCAGCAGCAGGAATAGTTGTTTGCTTACCAACATTATCCTTGGCAGTCTTAGCAGCAGCGCTAATATCTGTAATTGCCTTTTGCTTAGCTGCATCTGACATGTCAGAACCCTTTACTTGGTCAATGGCTGCTTTGGCCGCATTGTTCACTTTTTCTTGGTCAGCGACAATTGCTTGGTCTAGCCCTTGTGCTTCAGTTAACACATCATCCATCTTGGTGATGCCATCGTTTTTGGCCTGGTCAATCTGGTCAATAATTACTGTTTTTGCATCATTAACCGTCTTCTCAGCGTTTTCATAAGCACTATCAACTTTGCCCTTTAAATTTGTCTTGGCATCGTCACTGATATTGGCCAACTTATCAATAGCATCGTTGACCTTGCTTTGCTTGTTCTTTAAAGCTGCCGTTGCTTTATTCTTGTATACAGTCAATATACCGGCTTGACCGTCAATGATGTCCTGTTTGATATCTTTCGTTGCCGTATGCTGGTCAATTGCATTAATAGCAGCTGTGGCTGCAGCATCAATGTCTGTATCTGTTGCAACGCCTAAAGATTCCTTGGCCTTAGTAGCATTATCTTGGACCAGCTTTTTAGCTGCTTCTTTAAAGGCTGCTAATACATTGTCCTTACCCGTAGACAAGTCGGTGCTAATAGCTTCAATTGAAGTGGCTTGGTTAATTAAATTCCCTGCTGCCTTGACTTCATTGTCAATTTCCTTGGCATCAGTAACGCCCAAGGCCTCCTTGTCAGCTTGAGCAATTGCTGCAAGACTGTTCTTGGCAGCTGTTTTATAAGCATTCAGAATATTGGTCTTACCGTTATTCAAATCCTGCTTGAGGTCAGCTGGTGTCGTATGGCTATCAACAAGCTTGTTAATAGCTGCTACTGCTTCGTCTATTTCTGAACTAGTGGAACCAACAATATTTTTGGCGTTTTCAGCATCAGTCTTAATTTGAGACTTAACCTCGTCTCTTGCTGCGGCCAAAATGTTGCTCTTAGCCGTTTTCTCAGCATTAGATATGACTGTTGAATTGTCTGAAGCAGGACTTGTTGCATCATCAATTTGATTGATTGCGTCTAAACCATCTTTAACAGCCTGCACAATTGCAGCGTTATCTGTCAGTCCTAAACTATCGATAAAGTCCTTGGCATAGCCTTCTACTTCAGCCTTGGCAGCTGCTTTACTGAACAAGTTTTGGGCTTGATTTAGTCGGTCTTTGATCTCCTGGTCATCACTTGTACCATAAATTGACTTGGCAGCATCGTAGTCACTGTCACCAGGCTTGGCCGTTGCGCTCTTTTCTGCTTGATTAATTTCATCGAGGTATGCTTTTTGCTTAGCATTAGTTAGGCCCGAATTTTGTACTCGTTCTCTAGCCGCATCAGCAGATGTTTTAATACTCTTTGCAGCTTGGGCCTTTTCCTTGTCGCCATGGGCGTTATTGATTGCATCCGTAGCTGCAGAACCATCTGGATCAGTTCCATTCAAGATATTGTCAACGCCCTTGTTTAATTCATCTTGAATTGTGTCTTGGTCATCCTTGTGCTTTTGGATTTGATCTTGAGCAGTAGTTTCAAGCTTGATAATGGCATCAATCTTGGCCTTTATTTTGTTAATATTGTCGAGTGCTTCTTTTTGGTCTGCCACAACAGAAGGGGAGTCACTTTCAGACCCTTCCTTGTTTTCATTATCAATCCGGCCACCATCTTTAGCGATGTTTTTGGCTGTCTGCAAGTCATTCTTAAGTGCGGTTATACTGTCTTTTTCTGCTTGCTTTAAGTTGGCATCACTGGCGGCAGCATCAATCTTATTTTCTAAGTCGTCGAGCTTGCCATTGATGTCATCTTTAATGCCTTGTTTGTAGTCTTGGGCAACCTTGTCTACACTAGCTATTCCTTGATTGGTAAGGTCTTCAAGATTTTGCGTATCATGAGCTCCAGCAATTGTATTAAGTGCAGCATCCCGTGCGGCATTGATCTTGTCAGCTAAAGATGGGTAACTAGCAGCTTGCTTTTGTGCTTCGCTCTTAATCTTATCTTGAGCAATTGCTTTAGCTGCTTCTAGCTTTCCGTTATTTTCTGCATCAGTCAGTGCGTTGGCAATGATTCCTAATGCTTTATTCTTACGGGCGTTAACTTCCTTAATTGAATCCGCACCATAAACTGACTCATCTGGCTTGCCCGGGTTGGCCGCAATGGCTGCTGCTTTGTCCAATGCCTCATCAAAGGCCTTCGACTGGTCAGGGGTTAAACCAACTGGCTTCTTGCTCTTGGCATCAGCAATAGCATCATTAATAGCCTTGGCTGCCGCATCTTTAGAATCATCAACAGTTACAATGCCTAACTCTGCTACAACTGGGCGCCTGCTTTCAAGTGGGTTATAGCTAATAAAGTTAGCAGTTGGTGTCAACTCTATGGCATCGCCCTTTTCCAACTGACCTATTTCATCAGCTGGGATTGTAAATTCAAAAGTACCGTCATCATTAACAACAGCAGCAAACTTTGATGGCAAGGAGTCGTCATTTGTATTGCCGTAAGGCAAGTCAGTTACGGATGGATTCTGCCACATTTGACCACTCTTGGGCGCGTCAATGTTAGAAGTTACGTACTTGGCAGATACATAGGCCTTAGTACCACCTGGAACCAGTAGTTGAAAAATACTGTCACTGGCCGGGCCATCCTTTGCTGGATTGTAGTTTGAAACTACACCCTTAATAGTCCGTGAACCATCATCGTTGACAACTACTTGGACATTTTCTGGATCAATATCCAAGAAACCCTTGTCAATAGCTGGAACAAAGTGAATGTTGTTGTATCCTGGTGCATCTGGATCGGAGAATGCTAGCTTAATGATTCCCTTGAAAATCGTATCGAAGTCTTGACCAACCAAATTTGGCAGTTGTGCCCCTAACTTAGGGAACTTAGCTAGCATAGCCATTGCATTAGGATTGCTCTGCAGTTGTTCCAATTGCTCTTTAGTAAGCTTCTTTTTACCATCAAGCAAGACCAATTCACTGGCCGAGATTGTGCCATCATTATTTTTTTGGACGGTCATTTTATCAAACGGAGGCAAGTCAATTGAAGTAGTTTGACCGTTTCCTAAGTCCAGTGTTAGTTCTTGTCTAACGTTGGTTGTAGTAACCGCATTTTTACCAATCACACTGGTAGATGCACCCTTATTCAAGTGAGCATCCAGTGTTAGGTAAGTAGGGTTGTTAACCAAGATCTTACCAGGAACGTCAACCAAGGTGATGTTACCAGTACCTGCACCTGTTGCACCCTCATCTTTAAGTTCGATGCCAAAGCCACCGTTTTCAATATCAGCAGTACCTGCAACCTGAACCAGGGTTCCTGCATAAGTTCCCATATCAGAACCAGTTATATTCAAAGAACCATTAGGCCTGATATAGAAGTTGCCCCCGATATATACCAAGTTATTAGCACCCGCGTATGAAGGAATATCACCATTTGTCTTGATGTTGACTGATGCACCATTTTCAATCTTAAAGTTAGCATTAGCACTATTAAGATACAGAGCTGCTGCAGACTTGTTATCACTTGCACCACCTTGATAGCCGCCTTCTGGGTTAACTGTATCAATATTCAGTTTACCCTGAACTTCTACAGACTGACCAGATCCATTGAGTAGAGCTATCGCATACCGTGCTCCAGCAGTACCCTCAATACCAGGGTTATAATTACCAGTAAGGTTGGCACCAGGCTGCAAAGTTACATCGGCATCCTTAGCTATTGTAACTTTGTCATTGTTACCGGACATTTGGATAACATTACCTGAAATGGTTTTACCAGTAAACTTACCATGGAATTCGATACTACTATTGTTACTGGTAAATTCAAACAATTGCTGAACATCAGAAGATGTATGGATTGTTTCAGCTACGTTCGTACCTTCAAAGATAATACTAGTGTTAGCACCACCATAAAACATCTGTGAGCCTTCAAACCAGCAGTCTCTGATTGTTACCTTTGATTTGCTTACGCCGGAGGTATCAACCATACCGTAAATATCGGTTCCAGTTATATGCAGGTTTTCGAAAGTCATGTCTACACCGCTACCCGTAGGCTTAGAACGGTGATTGCCTAGCGTAATCTTGTGCTGTACACCGTCACCCGACTTAATCAGCACCTTTCGTCCTTTAAAGTCATATCCGGAATCTGCTACAAGATCAGCCATAACGTCAACCTCATCAACAGTTGCATCAGAAAGGGCAGTAGTGAACTCTTTCCAATTGGTTACCTGTTTGACATTGGCACTCAGTGGCTTAATTTTTGCTGGTTTCTTGTCACTAGTAATTGTATCCTTTTGGTTTGTGTCAACTGGCGCTGGCTCGACAACCTTATCAACATCTGCTGCACCGTTATCACTAGGCGAATCGGATGTCGTAGTGCTGTTCGGTTGGTTTGGCTTAATAGTACTAGAATCTGCTGCATCTTCTTTTGAATTTGAATCCACAGTACTTGGTTGCTTATCTGGTGACTGAGCAACCGAATCAGCAGCACCCTTTTTCAAAAAAGTTTTCAAACCAGAATAAGTTGAAAGCTTGACTGCCTTCTTTGGCTTATTCGAGTCTTTACGACTGGATGGAGCGCTCTGACTTGCAGGTGCCTCGTTCATAGCTGCAGTACTTGCTGCATTAGTTGAACTAGCTTCTTCGGCGGTTGCAGCAGCTTTTGGTTTGATAACTACAGTGTTGCCGTTATCAGACGAAGTGCCCGCTGCTCCCTTTGTTGAAGGCGATGTCACTGTAGAGTCAGCCTTAACGCTTTGACTGTTTAAACCCAAAAAGGTAAATCCCAACAAGACAGAGGCTGCTCCGACACTTAGTTTGCGGATTGAAAAGCGGTCCCGCTTTGCCTGAACTTCCATTTTGTGCAATTTTTCTTTTAAATTGTTTTTCCCTAACATGTAATTCACCCTATTCTGATTTTTTTAAAAATCCAAAAAAATTCTGTGTATATATTTTTTCTGATAAAATCATAAGTAACAATATAACACGCATGATTTGCTTGTCAAACGCATAAAGTGCGTAATATCAAGGGTTAAGGGCAATATTTTGCCAGACGAAACAGGGTTAATTTAGTCCTTGAGAATAAATTTTATCAATCAGAAGCATAATTTATTGGTTAACGTATGATACAAATTAACGAATTAACAAAGCACAAGGCAAGCCTTTCTAACTTATGAGTGCAATATAATATTATCTATATTTAGCGCATATTCGCACACAAAAAATCAAAAGCATTATTCAGATTTCTTAGCCAAGCAATTACTTGGCTACCCAATTTATGTACAGGATATACTTGACCACAATTTTTTTGCACAAAAAAAGCAAAATTGCCTTTTTGCCTGAATTGCATCATCTACTCTTCAAGCTTTAATTGGGAATTTTGCTGATTTCTATTGTTAATTATATTGTAAGTATGCCGGCAGGACCAACGTTTCTATGCCTATCTAAAGTTTGCCGCTTTCACAAATTCAGTTGGGCTGATTGCATAGTACCACTTGCCGGCAATGTTAAGCTGGCCACCATAAGTATGCACTGCTTCGCCGCGCTTAAGCTTGGAACTGTTGGCACGCATACCAGTAGTATTGTAGACATAGGCATTGTGCGACAAGACTTGATACTTGCCAATGACGTTGCTGGCAACAATGTAGTCATTGTCACCAATTTGAAGAAACTTCTTGTTGTTGATCATAGTTGTCTTCTTGACGTTAACCACCGTACCTGCGGTCTTCATGGCTGCATTTGTGCGCTTGCCCTGTGCATCGTAGATATAGGCATCGTGCATCAAAGTGGTGTCACCGCTTGGATCAGGGATAGCGGCAGTGGCAGTTGCACCTATATTGCCAGTCCCATCTTGACCGTTATTGCCGCTTGAATTCACTGCATCGCTGTCGGTTTCACCTGCCTGCAAGTCATAGTAGTACTTCAGCAGGTCGAAGAAGTCATTCATTGAGTAGCCCCACTTGGCAAAGTAACCATCGGGATCAGTATGATTAGTACCACCCAAGAATTTGGAGACAGCATGGTGGGACCAAACTGTTCCCTTACCAGTATTAGAAGCATTGACTGGCACAATATTGTAGCGGTGCATCAGCTTGGCAGCATAGATTGCGTCATTATTTACGCTCTTAGCAAATTTAGATCGCGTATTTTCTTCACAGAGTTCAATCTGGATAAAACGGTTGTTGGCCATGGCACCAGCGCCCCATACACCATACTTGGGCGTCATCATCTGGATAACCTGCTTGTGGTCAACGAAAGCGTGAACGTAAGAATACATATTCTTCCATTCCCGGTTGAAATAAATTGCTTCATTGTAGGCAGAAGCACCTGGCGTTGCCGTTTCGTGGATAACAATACCCTCAGGGCTGCCATTGCGGTACTTGATCTTGTTGCCACCTGCGTAAAACTTGTTGTAGCGAATGCCCTGTGTTTGCAGCATTTTGTACAAGTAGGTTACGCCAACATAACTGTTTTGTTTGGCAATCTCGTTAATGGAAGCAGCTTGGACCACTTGGCTTTGACCAACTTGCAAACCAGGCGCAACTAACCCTACTCCGATAGCAATAGTAGTTATTAGTTTCTTGATCTTCATTTAAGTATTCATTCCTTAATTTTATTTACCTTCTATATTGTCCGCTGTTTACCACTAAAAGTTGCCTGTCCTGACATATTGGTGGACT
Organism: Lactobacillus sp. XV31L; assembly: GCF_059900865.1. NCBI lineage: Bacteria > Bacillati > Bacillota > Bacilli > Lactobacillales > Lactobacillaceae > Lactobacillus > Lactobacillus sp. XV31L. The sequence continues at coordinate 119,044 of NZ_JBWXGC010000001.1, forward strand.
CCAATCCGGTAGTACTTGTGGCCAAAAATCGTGACTGCTGACCCAAAGGTGGCAATTGAGCTACCCTTCTTCAAGACTTTCTTGTTGTCCCGATTGCCAAAATCATTATAGACGTAGGCATTATGTTTCAATGGTTTGACAGTACCATCAATATTGCCGCAGGTAATGTATCGGTCCTTGCCAATGCGGTAATATTGCTTGCCTTTAATAGTCTTAGTTCCATATGTAGCAATCACTCGACCATCGTTGCCAGACTTGAGGGCCTTCATTCCTTTAATGCGTGTTCCCTTAGCATTATAAACATAGGCATTATGCATTAAAGTCTTGTTGACCTTTTGCTCACCATTTGGCTTCTTTGAAGCTGGTGGCAAAGCACTGCCCATATTCAAGAGGGTGTCGTTAACCCATCCCTTGCCATCGATGTACATCCGCTGCTTGCCGTTATAGTACGTGATGGTTTTAGTAACCGTAACGGCATCCCCAGCAGCAACTGAGTCGGTTTTAGCAGAAATAGCGTGGTCAGTAGGCCAGGCGTATGTGGCACCAGCCTTCTTAACGACATATGACTTGCTAGTGTTTGAAATCTGCGGATCATATTTGGTCAGGTTGCTGCTTTCAATTCGATTATTTAAAATCGTATTGTAATTATTAGCTGTGGCATAAGTCCCAGTCAAAGCCTTGGTCGCATCTGTGTAGGAAGCGGCATTCTCAAGCCAAGCACCCTTGTAGCGTTCTGGTTGCCAAGAAACGCCTTCGCGCAACTTCTTGCCGTTATCATCAAAGGATTCTTGGTAGCTCGGGTACTTTCTGAACTTGGCAACAACATAATAACTCTTACCGTTTTTGGTTTCTTCACGCGTCTTGGCAGAATATGTGCCACCAGGCCACTTGTCATCGGCCTTCATGCCGAATAAGTTGTTGGCATTCACAGCCAGACCTGACTTGCCCCAGTCTGATTCAACAATTGCTTGCGCAATCATTACTGAAGGATATAAGCCATATTTTTTGGCAACTTTTTGTGCTTGCTTGGCAGCAGTATTCAAAAATGCACTCTGGCCATCCGTGGCAGCCGCTGCCTGCTCAGCACGGGCAGGCGAATTGGCAATTAAGTTGTTGGTAACTGGTATGACAGTGGCAGAGGCAAGCATGGCCGCTGAGAAACCAGTGATAAGTCTTCTCTTCATAAGTTAAAATTCCTCCTTAACCGACACTTTTATTGTATCGGGCTATTCGGGGATTAACAACAGTTTCCCCTCAATTGTAGTCAAAAAGTAATATTGTCTATTTTATATTACAAATGGTAATTTAAATTGCTAGCAGCTTGCGTGATTTTTCTTGTATTTTGCGCTTAAGGCGGTGGAGATGAGCACGACTAATCCCGGTATCACCGGCAATTGCTGTGATCGACTTACCCAGGATAAAGTGATGATAAAATAACACTTGCGCCAAGACAGGCATTTGACCCACCTCCAGCATAAGCACCAAAAGGGTATCTGCGTTAGCTTCGTTCACAATAAATTCACTTTTAGATGCATTCTCTAAATAAACCTGGTGTTCATAATTACTCTGCTCGCGGCGCAACAAGTCAATGGTGCGCCAAATGATCTTGCGAAAGCTCTGCCTGTCGATTTCAGCCTGGGGCAATTCTGCTAGTGTCGTCAGCATTTCGGCATAAACAATAATGCCCTCTTGCAACAAGTCTTCGTAGTTGCGGTAGTCTGGCCGCACATGGGCATGCTTCAAGGCTCCTCGAACTAATCGCTGGTTGGCCCACGCCCTTTGCCAGGCCTTTTTATCAATCTTCATTTGTGACCCTCTCATTCGTTAGTGTCACAAGCGCTTGTGCACCTGTAGATTAGCAGGCTGTCTTAATTGGCCCAAAGCAGAAGTTGGTCCATACAGGACTTACAAGCAGAAAAAAAGCAATTGGCACGGATAGTGGCGATTCCTTTGATAATTTAACTAGCATTGCTTCACCTCTGGGTGAAAAAAAGCAAAAAAAATAGACGCTAGCCTTGAACAAAAAGATCCTCTTATTGTTCTGACTGCGCGTCATGCAATCACATTTTCAAAGTTTAATATAAGGTATCAGGACGTTGACTTAGCTGGTAGATGAACCTGTGAATGTCAACTAAATATGGCAGTTCAAGGTAAGCAGCCAGATGGTGAACGTAGCGGGCATGCTTCTTGTCGAGCAGGTCTTGAATAATCTGTTGCAAGGAAATATCGTCCAGCGACTGATGGGGATGGTAGTAATCAGCCTGGTCAATCAGGGACTGCCCCCTAACCTGCTTGACCTGCCAGCCCAATAACTGCTCAAGGTGGACTGTGCCTACCTTGTGCAAGGCATGGTTATAAAGCAAACTATTAAGCACCTTATTGTGAATATAGCGACTGCAATTATTAAAAGAAAAGACATAATTGATTTTCCCGGAGTTAAGCGACACAAAGCGGATGGTTGAGCCACCACACAGGTTAAAGCTCATCATCTGATGCAGTGCCACCCAGTCAACGTTGCCCGAGTTATAGCTGCGCATGGAAAAATATGCTAGCCGGCCTGTTGCAATAACGTTGCGGCTAGTAAGCCGAATTCTGCGGGCAAAGTCCCGCTGGAACTCTAATCCGGCTAGTAGACACTCTTTGGAAAAAGCGGTAACAAGGGCCCGACTGCTACGTGGACTTAAGACAATGCCTAAGTTGGCATCAAAGATAACACTCTTATAGCGATTCAAGAGCGGATCATGCTGGAATTCATAAAGGGCAAGCGTATTAGAATTGATGCAATATTGCTTGTCTTCTGTCAGATAGGTGTTCAGAATGCTATCGCGTCCGATTCGATCACGCAGCAGCTGCTTGGACCAGACATGGTAATCATCTTGCTGGGGTAAGTTACATCTTCTGCATTCTTTAGTTGCCATTTTCGCTTCCTCCTTTAAGTTAGTTCTGTCACCCTTATTATACATAAATAATACCGCTTACAAAAGGAGGCAGCAAAAAACGGGACTGATCAGTTCGTTTCCGTTTTGCGTAATTAATTATTCAATTAATTAAAAGTTAGCAACCTTAACGTATTGTATAGCTAGGCCAGGCAGTAGACTGCATTATTGCAGTGTTTACTTATATAGAAAATATTAATAATCAAGACTAGCACGTTTTTTATGTCCGTGTTATAATGCCAATATAAAGAGGAAGTTCCAATAGAACTTCCCCTGGTAGAGTCGCTTTAACGGTGGCTTGCTATAATTGTTTAAACAATCGCTAGCTCGTCCAAGCTAAGGCGATTATTTTTTTGTCTGATTTTTAATCAGATTTACAACCAGTGCAATTAAGTTGATGATCAAAAGACCAACACCAATTGCCAGCTGCAAAGCATCTGATACAGACACTTGGGCTACCTCCTTTCTTTAGGATTCTAGGTCTATAGGTTCTTAACCCCATAGGAACCACCTCCCAAAAATTAAAAGTAGCCACCGCCTTAACTTCTCTACTGTCTTAATTATACTAAAATACTAGTCAAGTTTCTATTTAGTACACATAATATTTAAACTACATACCCCTTTAAAAGAGCAAACAAAAAACGGGAACGATTATCTCGTTTCCGTTTTGCGTAATTAATTATTCAATTAATTAAAAGTTAGCAACCTTAACGTATTGCTTAGCAGGACCACCGATACGGTAGTATGCCTTACCATTCTTGAATGTGTAAGCTGAACCGTAAGTAGTTACAGTAGAACCATTACGAAGTACACGCTTGTCAGCACGCTTCTTAGAGGTCTTGTAGACATAAGCATTGTGAGTCAGTACGCGCTTAGTACCATCAATGTTGTCAGCCATTACGTATTGGTTGTCGCCAATCTTGTATACCAAACTACCATCTTCAAGCTTAGTTGGTTGTCCTAAAACTTCAATCTTGCTGTAAGCAGCTAAAGTCTCAGTACCTACACGCTTGTGCTTAGCATCGTAAATGTATGCATTGTGCATAACAGTCTTAGAAACCTTGTCAGCTGGCTTGGTTGAATCGTCTACGTACTTAGTTTCAACAAAAAGATTTGAATCTGCAGATTTAATACGAGTATATGACTTGCCATTGATGACAACTGGCTCACCAAAAGTAAGAACCTGATCACCATTTTTAACAGTGGTCTTTGAGTCAGTCACAGTAGTACCATCAATTTGGTAAACCGGAACAGCACCATTAGCTTTAATAGTCTTAGAAACTCCAGTAACTGGGGATACTGGCGTAGAAGAGCTACCAGGAGCTGCTGGAGTAACAACGTTATTAGGTGCAGGATTTACAGTGATTTCAAATTTAGCAGTCTTACCACTATCAGCAAGCAAATTCAAAGTAGCCTTGACTGGGTTTGCTGGCTGACTAAAGTTACCATTGACGTCTACACCGATACCAGCTGCACTAAGAGCTGCACGAATATCATCTAAAACACTCTTAAAATCAGCCTTACTGTCACCATTATCAGTCGTTACAGTATATTTAGCAATAATCTTTTCTGCGATGTCAGAAACATTTTTGTCCGTCGCAGTAAGATCAACTGAGCCTGAAGTAACAACGTTATTGCCTTCCTTGACAATTGGAGAACCAGTCTTAGTATTGTCAAAAAGTCTGAACATATCACTGACTACACCGATTCCCTTGATTTTACCTTCTTTATCAGCAGTAAGGTAAAAAGGATTGTCGTTAATCGTAACTTCATAAGTCTTTTCAGGGTGCAATCCAACAATATCTACTTGTTTAGCTGCAACGTAATTAGTATTTGCAGCAAAGTTTGTAACTTCAGTGCCAGTGACTTTAAAGCCTTTGTCATCTGGAGCCATTTCAATATCTGGAGATGGTTCTGCTGTGATACCAGTAATTGGATCTGTTTCTGGTTGATTAGTAGCAGACTTATAAATCTTAGTATCTACTTCATTAACACTAGCACCTGTTGGCAAAGTTGATTGATCAAGTTTCATTTCCAACTTAGAAACGGGATCACCAGCAACTAAACTGGCAACATTGTTAGTATTCAACTTAAGTGTAGCTGAACCTTCAAAACTACCTTTAACCGTAACATTGCTGTCAGCTAACACGCTTGTTACAGAGTTTGCAACAACTGGAGCAACTGCTAATAAAGCAGCCACTGTAGCGCTCAGAATTCTTGTGTTTTTCTTCATAGGTCTTTCCTCCCTATCAAAAAACCGGAAACGAGTTACTCGAATCCGGTTTTATAGATTAGCAGATAAATTTTATCTGCCAAAGTTAATTATCGAACGTTAGCAACCTTGATGTATTGCTTAGCAGGACCACCGATACGGTAGTATGCCTTACCATTCTTGAATGTATAAGGTGAACCATAAGTAGTCACAGTAGAACCACTACGAAGTACACGCTTGTCAGCACGCTTCTTAGAGGTCTTGTATACGTAAGCGTTGTGGCTTAATACACGTGAAGTACCGTCAATGTTGTCAGCCATTACGTATTGGTTGTCGCCAATCTTGTATACCAAGCTACCATCTTCAAGCTTAGTTGGTTTACCGTAAACATCAACCTTGGTGTAGGCAGCTAAAGTCTTAGTACCTACACGCTTGCGCTTAGCATCGTAAATGTATGCATTGTGCATAACAGTCTTAGAAACCTTGTCAGCTGGCTTAAAAGTACCATCAACATATTGAGTTTCAACGTAAAGGTCTGAACTAGCACTGTTAATGTGGGTGTATGACTTACCGTTGATGATTACTGGTTGACCAAAAGTAGCAATCTGATCACCATTTTGAACAGTAGTCTTTGAGTCAGTTACAGTGTTACCGTTGATTTGGTAAACTGGAATAGCACCATTTGATTGAACAGTAACATAATTTGCACCCTTTTCACCAACAGTCAGCATGAAGGTTACCTTAGTAGTCTTCTTGTCTGCGTTAGTTGCTGAAACAACAACTGGGTACTTACCAGCAACCTTAGTGTTAACCTTGCTGATGTCAACAGTTGGTGTCAATAAAGTAGGTGTGCCACCTACAGGAGTCTCGTTCACAGTAGTATAGAACGCATCCTGAATAGCCTTAGTGTCTACTACACCATTAACTGGAACATAGTTAAACTTCTCGTCAGCTTTAAGTGCATCAATAGTAGCAGTGCCTGCGTAAACTTTGCCATTGTATGACATTTGTGGATAAGTCTTATCTCCCTGAGTAGCACTAGGATTTAAAGTGACTACAAAAGTAGAAGTCTTACCGTTGTCTGCTTCCAAGTTCAAAGTAACTTTTACTGGAGTAGCTGGATTATTAAAAGTACCATCAGCTTTTACATCGACACCAGCAGCCTTAAGTCCATCACGAACATCTTGCGCAACGTTCTTAAATGATGCAATTGCTGTACCATTAGTTGCAGCTGCATACTTAGTATTAATTGCAGTAACAACAGCAGTAACATTATAAGCAGTAAGGTCAACTGAACCAGAATCTACAGCAAGATTTTTAGCTGTTTCTCTGACAAAAGGTGCACCAGTTTTGGTGGTGTCAAACAATTTGAATTTATTACTTACTACACCAAAACCAGAAATCGTACCAGTTGCATCAGAAGAAACGGTGTAAGTAGTACCGTTGACATCGATAGAATATGACTTGCTCTTTTCTAAGCCAGTGATGGTAACAGTAGCAGCAGCATAGTAATCTGCGCTTGGGGTAAGGTTCGTAACAACAGCACCAGAACCTACCATGCCTTTGCCAGTACCTTCAGCAGCAGTAGCAGTGTAAATCTTAGCAGTTGAAACTGCTACAGAAGCACCTGTTGGCAAAGTTGGGGTTGCAAGTGAAGCTTGCACCTTTGATGCAGGGTCACCATTAGCTAAAGTAGCAACGTTGTTAACATTCAGCTTAAGCGTAGCTTTAGCTGGGGTTGTACTTACAGTTCCACCTTCAACCGTAACAGCGGTATCAGCAAATACTGTTGATACAGTAGATGCAGCGACTGGAGCTACAGCTAATAAAGCAGCAGCAGCAGCGCTAACAATTCTTAAATTTTTCTTCATGTGGTCTTTCCTCCTTGTGTATATACAAAATAGTAATAGACTATAGGTTCAGTTATATGATCCTACATTGTTACAACACCCTTCGAGCTGAATTCATAAGTTTATAACTCTTATGAGGTAGCCTTCGAGCTGAAGAACGCGCATGCGTACAGGTCATTAACCTGAAGCATAGCTATTACTTACCACATTGCATATTGTACCTACCTTTTGGCTAAATTGCAAGGTAAGCAATTATTTAACATACTTTTGTAATAAACGTTTACACTTTAAGTTTTGGCCGTAATTTTTACAAAAGCGCCCTAAGCCTTATGTTGCAACTAATACACCTTTTTGCGATGTCAATAAAGTTTCATTTTCTTCCTTTTTAATACACCAATTTTACAAAATAATAACGAAATATTTTTTAAGAGATCTTAAAAAGCCGGACTCAATTGCAAGTCCGGCTTCCTAGTCGGTTTAATTATTCTTCTATTATAATCTGTTATCTGGCCTCAACTGCAGTATCATCAAACACGCTAGTAACCTTGCGTTCAATGTAAGCTGCAGACTTGGGCGTCTTATAGAGGTCAAGTCCGTCTTTTTGGAAGGCGTCTGCCTCCACAATCGTGGTCATTGCCGCCTTGACTTTGGCTTCTTCCAAGTTTGGGGCTGCATTAGGCAAGGACAAGTTGACCCGCTTGCCTCGCTCATTCAGAAACACTAGTTGTAAGCTTGTTGTCGTTGTCATTATCTTTGCTCCTCTTCTTCCTATATTAATGCTTATGCTTCTTCAGGCAGAGGAACCGCATGCTTTTGCACTAAAGTCACCATCCCCAGTTGGTCTGCCTGCAGGTCAGCCAGTGCTGTTCCAACTTGGGCCAAGCCTGAAGCAGAAGCCCCCTCTTTGACATTGCGCAGAACGCGCATCTTGCTGCCATTGCCATACTTAGAATTCAAAAATACATACTGGACTGATTGTTCGAGTAATTCAAAGTTCATTGTCTCAACCTTCCTTATATAAAAAACATTGTGTCTTGTAATCAGTCCGCGCGCCAGACTTCTTACACTATTACTAACGAATTGAGGGGGCCAAAGTGTAACATCAAACTTGAATTTTTTAATTTTTTCTAGCTAAAAACATCATTGAGTAGTCAAATGCGCCTAAACCATCTATAATTAACCTAAGTATTAACAAGGAGGATAAATTCCTATTATGAAGAAATCTACGATTTGGACCATCGTGGCCGTGGTGATTATCGCCATTGGCGGCGGTACGTTCTACGCAACACAGAAATCAAACAGTGATCGCGTTAATGCCTCTTACAATGATGCAATGACTAGCGGCAAGGATGCCGTTGCAGCTAAGAACTACAAGCAGGCAAGCAGCGCCTTTGACAAGGCACTTGGGATCAAGAAAACCCCTGAAGCACAGGCCTACAAGGACCAAGCCGACAACATGGACTCTGCCATCACTGCTACTTCTGCTGGTGAATATGCACGCGCACGCGTGATGGTCGACAATGTCATCAAGAAGGGCCACGGCTATGCCGTTTTAGCCCGGCAAGGACGCACGTTCAAGACAACGATTGCGGATGTGCAAGACAATTACGACCATGAAATCAAGCCTATCTTCGCTGCTGCTAGCCAGGCCGAAGCCGACAAGGACTACCAAAAGGCCGTTGACCAATACCAAAAGGTGCTCGACCTGCCTTACATTGATGGCAAATATTACGGGCGCTACAAGAAGGCAGCCCAAAAGGGCATTGCAGCTGACAAGAAGGCAGCCGCAGACAACAATGGCACTTCTGCTGGAAGTTCTGACTCCATTGCCCAGAAGAACACAGGTAATATTGGCAAAACCGGTGAAGGTGCCATGGGCAACCACAAGGTTCACGGCAAGACTGTTACCAACAAGCAAATTGTGCAATTGCGCAAGCGCGTAAACAAGCTTGGCTACGATGCAATGTCATGGAGTCCGCAAGACCTCATTGATATGTACCGGACTTCTCGTCGCCCTAAGCCAAGCAAGATTACCAAGCAGGATATCGAAAGCTACTTGAAGCCATAAGCACCAAGACTAATTCCACCTACTTGAAAGCTAATTTAAAGACAGGCATTCTTGACTAATGAACGTTAGTTGCGGATGTCTTTTCTTTTGCCTAACCCACTTGCCTGCCAAAGATGCTATAATTTTACTATCATATAAGAAGGAACAATGGTCATTTACGGGTTAATCGCTGCAACGGTTGCTTTTACCGCATAAAGTCGGTAAAATGACTATTGACTTTCACGTTTCCTATTTTTATTAAAGGGGTGTCTGCTTTGACCGAAAAAGAAAATAACATCAAAGATACTGAAAAAGAAAAAGAACAAAAAGAAGAAGAACTCAAGGTAATCATTCCTGAGACCGAGTGGGTTACAATGCCGCAAGAGGAGTTTACTGAGCAGCCTGAATACCTGCAAGTATTCACTGGCTTCTACATTGCCAAGTTCAACCAACGCGATTTGGAAATTATGAACACCTACGATGTTAATTCCAATATGGTTGACATCAACCAATATCTTCTTGACAATATCCATTTTGGCCGCCGGGAATTGGTTAGCCACGCCTTGCAATACCATGCTCAGAACTTCCAAAGCATCATTGATGAAATCTCTGACCAGGACGGAATCGATGCTGGCAAGATGACATCTTACCGCGATTGGGACAATTGGTATGAGGATCGGCGCAACAATATTTCGACTTCTTTGTCATAATTTACTTGTACTATAAGCAAAAAAGGAACAAAATAGATATTTAAAAGAGAATGTCACTTTGGCATTCTTTTTTACTTAAACTATTTTGATATAAGTCTATGGGAGTATATAAATAACTATGGATCAGAAGAAGAAGCGGATTTCAGCAGCCGGGCTGCTGATTACTGTCGGCATCGTTTACGGTGATATCGGCACGAGCCCGCTCTATGTTATGAAGTCAATCGTTACCGGCAATGGCAGCATCGCCAGCATGAACCGCGAGATGGTCTTAGGCTCAATCTCGCTGATTTTTTGGACTGTCATGTTGCTGACAACTATCAAGTATGTCTTAGTTGCCTTGCGTGCAACCAACCGCGGCGAAGGCGGTATCTTTGCCCTCTATGCATTGGTGCGCAAGCGTGCTAAGTGGCTGGTTATTCCCGCACTGGTCGGAGGCGCTGCCCTTTTAGCCGACGGGACCTTAACGCCGGCAGTGACGGTTACCACTTCAATTGAAGGCTTGAAAAAGATGAGTTTTGGTTCTAGCGTCCCCGTTCCCAACCAAACTGCCGTTGTCATTATCACCATTGTGATTTTGCTGGCGCTCTTTTCCATTCAAATGCTTGGTACCAGCAGTATCGGCAAGGCCTTTGGCCCAATCATGTTCGTCTGGTTTACCTTCTTAGGCCTGGTTGGCATCACTAATATGATGCACGACTGGTCGATTATCGAGGCGCTTAACCCTTACTGGGCAATCAAGGTCCTCTTCAGTCCGGCTAACAAGGTGGGCATCTTCATCTTGGGCTCAATCTTCTTGGCCACTACGGGGGCCGAGGCACTGTATTCTGATGTTGGCCATGTTGGGCGCGGCAACATTTATGGGTCCTGGCCTTATGTCTTTATTTGTCTCGCACTGAATTACCTGGGTCAAGGCGTGTGGATCCTGCAAAATCCGGGCTTTAAGACCAACGGTACAGAATTGAACCCCTTCTTTGAAGCTGTTCCTGCCAACTTGCGTCTGTTTAGCATTATTTTAGCCACCATTGCTGCCATTATTGCTTCGCAGGCCTTGATCACTGGCTCTTTTACACTTGTCTCTGAAGCCAGCGGGTTAAAGTTCCTGCCTCGGATGAACATCCATTACCCCACTACTAAGCACGGGCAGATTTACATTCCAGCGGTTAACAAGATGATCTGCGTGGCAACGGTTGCCATTGTTATTTTCTTCCAGACATCAGAGCACATGGAAGCTGCTTATGGTCTGTCCATCACTGTCACCATGTTGATGACTACACTGCTCCTCTTTGAGTACTTGGGCGAAAGAAAACACCCGCTAGTATTGCGCCTGGGCTTTTTGATCGTCTTCGGCTTCATTGAAGGCATGTTCCTGATCTCCAGTTTGACCAAGTTCATGCACGGCGGTTACGTCACCGTGCTGATTGCCGGCTTTATTGGCGTGATTATGTTCATCTGGTACTTCGGCAATAAGGTACGCGACAAGCATGAAGGGGCTCACACTTATGTCCGCCTTGACGAATATACTGATATGCTTACTGACTTAAGCCACGATGACGACTATCCGGTTTACGCCACTAACCTGGTCTACATGGCTCCTGTCAAATACAACAAATTCATCAAGCGCGAGATCCTATACTCGATTCTTGACAAGCGACCAAAACGGGCCCGGGCTTACTGGTTTGTCACCGTCAACATTACTAACGAGCCGTTCACAGCACGCTATGCCGTTAATACTTACGGCACCAAGAATGTCATCAACGTCCAGCTCTTCTTAGGCTTTAAAAAGCAAACAAGCGTGAACGTCTACTTGCGCCAAATCGTGCAAGACCTGATCAAGGACGGTACAATTGAAGCCCAGCCGCAAGAATATACGACTACGCCAGGTCGCCAGGTTGGGGACTTCTCCTTCGTTCTGGTAAACGATGTGGTAAGTCCGTTGACCAGGCTCAAGGGCTTTGAAAAGTGGATGCTCAAGGCGCGTGTCTGGTTGCAGAACTTGTCTCCTAACCCTGCTTCTTGGTTTGGTCTTGAATACACGGACACTGTGATTGAACGCGTACCCCTAATCTTGGGCAGGCCCCGGCGCAACCTCCACATTAAGCGAGTGGCACCTCGGGACTATTCCCACTTGGCCGATGAAAACAAGGACGACGATTAAGACCGTCGAATAATTTTAAAATGAGGACCAACTCCAGATATTCAAAGGGAGTTGGTCCTTTTTTGCGTACTGAATCAATTTAGTCATGCTCGGATATAGCCATATAAAAAAGCTCTGTTGATGACAGAACTTCCTCTCTGAATTTCAATCAACCGCTTTACAGGCGGTTGACTCAATTATGTTATTTGATCAATAAGACCATTCCTGAAACTCTTCAATGAAGTGAGTCCCAAAAGTTGGACTAATAAATGTTAATAATTATTTTGCTAGGGGTTGCCCAAATATTATTCTTTACCTAATCAAGAATTAAGCGACTCTTTACAAGAAGTGGCTGAGGATTTATCTGGAAAAGAAAAGCTGCCAGAGGCTCATAGTTTTGAAGAATTAGAAAATCAAACAAACTAAAATACACGACTTCGATTAAATATCGGAGTCGTGCGTTAGGTCTTGTTTAATAAGTGGCTAACTTTTTAGTTGCACTTCAATTTCAGAGTTTTATTTTAGGTTAAGCAACATTTTGCTAAAGATTAGCGCTTATCTAAAATTTGATATGCTCTAGATAACAAGTTATCCAAATCTTTGTCACTAACATGCCCAACAATTTTACCGTGTCGACCAAAAAAATCACAATTAGGCATGTAAAAAGTAATTACACTACCAGATACTTTACTGTTGATATCAGCAACATGATAATATAACTCATCATTATCTTTATTAAGATCATGCGTAAGAGGCATACAGACAACTAATCCCGTTTTTTGATTATATGCACTATTTGATATAACTATCGCTGGTCTTTGAATATTACCAGATTGGAAACTATGCCCGCCTTCTTCTCGTCCTGCATGAGGTTCAGCATCTATCCAAATAATATCTCCTTGTTTGGGGGCTACCACGGAATGTTCTCCTTGCCAACCTGCATAGTATCTGGATTACCTACTTTTTCAATTTCTTTTTTAAAGTCAATATCGTCATATTCTCCATTAAACCACGGATTAGAGTCAATAGCCTTATAGATTAAAGTGTTATTATCTTCTTGAATCAATTCAAATCGTTGACCAAGTTTAACACCCGCCTTACTCGGAACCGTGAGAGCTGTAGAATTACCAACTTTTCTAGCAACAAAGTTACCTAATTTCTTTTCCATTAATATCAACTCCCTAATTTATGTTAGTACAAGTATACACCGTTCCTAAGGGGATTTCAATTATACCTCTACAAAAGTATGTTTTCTCGGGTTTTTGCTCCAGTAATTGCGCAAAGTTTTTTGCCCATTTACCCAAAATCAATCGAATCTAATAGATGCTCCCTGGCCTCTTGATCCAGGCCCAGGTACTCCAGCGTTATTTTTTCTGAAGAATGGTTTAGCAGCTTCATTACCAGAGCTATATTGTGGTGTGACTGCTCACATACCCGGTAAGCTCCAGTCTTACACATCGTGTGAGTTCCAAGATAGTTAATATTCAGAATCTCTCCTGCTCGGTGCATTATCATATGTTCCCTTATGTATAAAGATAACACTTCAAGCGCTTTTATGAAAACTTATGTTCGTACTTACGCTAAAAAAATCCTCAGATTGCTCCAAGGACTTTTTAAAATTATTAACTATCCTTTATTCTGGCATAGCATCTTCTTGTGTCTCATTAAAATCTAACTGATCATGCGGTAGTAATACCATTTCCTGCTGTTGCTTTAACAGCCTGGTAGCTTGCTTTACTTCCGCAATGCTTGCCGTACTTGAATCATTAATTTCTTTAGCATTTTTTAATACCATATCATAGGCCCTAGAGTCGTATTTTTGGTAATTTTCATTAGCCTTAACGATTTTATCCTGATCAATTTGCTTTTGCAATTCAGTCTTATCAGCCTTCGTAGCCACTTTAGCGTCTGCTTTGGCCTCTTCTGCTGTATTAATTGGTGTTAATTGAGGACCAGAAATATGGCTAGTTCCTGTTACTTTGATATAACTCCGATAATCTTCTGTTATTTTACCATACTGAACTGAATCAATCGTAGCACCATTTCTTGCTATATGGTAGAATAATTCCGCCTTATTTTCCTTTGGTTGCCAAATATAAAGTGCTTCATCTACCGGTATTTTATCCCCTTTGGCAAAATTTACACCTAAATTAGTTCGAACTTGACCATTTATATTATAAACATCTGTATTACCAGTATTTAAAATATAATTATAATACGTATAGGTTAACAGTTTTTGCCGTGGCTGCTTCTGTACAAGTGATTTAGCAAAGAAGCCAGTTTTGGTTCCACTCAAGCGAAAGCAAGCAACCTTCGCCGGATCGTACTGTATTAAAGAAACCCGATCCACCTTAACCCTTTGGCCTATCTTAACAGCTCTTTGTTCCTTGCCATAGCCAATTTGAATTGATTTGCTAAAATTATCTCTTTTAGCTAATGCTACCGTTGCTTCAGCCGTGTAGAGCGGCTTATTGTCGATTTGACCTACGTTGGCCGCATTAATGTAGCCGCCACCACCAATATTGTAGTAATACTTGCCGCCTATCTTTTCATACGGCAGCCAGGACTGATTGTAATTGTCTTCATCGAGCAAGAAGTATTGCTTGCTGTTGCGCTCGGTCTTTTCAACTGTACCTGAATACTTCACCGGCGTGCCCTTACGCAAGTGTGTATTCTTTTTACTGCCACGAAACCTGGTCAGGCGCCGCCCATTTTTATCGTACACAAAAGAATTATAGTTCAATTCCAGGTTGCCCGGCTGTACTTCGCTGTTGATTGTGCCCACATTGGCTGCCTTAATGTAGGCCCCACCAGTCAAGGGGTAATAATTTTTGCCTTTGATTGTAGTGATTTTACTCGTGCCGCTAACTTTTGTGCCCATCTTCAGCGTTTTCTTGCCGTTGTAATAGGTGCGCTGCCCCTGCGCAGTGTAAACATAGGAATTATGATTAAGCTTCAGGGTCGCAACACCTGCCGCTTCAACAGTAGAAACTGGATTCAAAGCTGCAGGCACAATCGGGCCAAGGGCAAGAACACCCGCAATTGAGCTCAAAATAATTTTTTTATTTAAATTCATACAATCACCTCAAAAATAAGAAAGAGCGTTTTCAAGTTAAGTATAGAACATTATGTTAACTTTGCATAGAAAGTTAAAACTAGAAAGAGCAATCATTTGACAACTAGGATATATGTAAAAAGCTATATTTCGATATTCTCTCGAAATATAGCCTAAACAAAAATAAATCAATGTTAAACATCATCTTATCAATTAAGTTAAATATAAAAGCACTTATTATAAAACCACGTAGGCATTATTCCCCAATACATAGACTGCTTTACCTTCGTATTTAGTCTTTAACTCAAAGAAATTATTTGTTCGTCCCACTATATCGTACAATTTATTTGTCACAAGCTCTTCAGCCTTGCTTCCAGCTGCCGTTGGTGACAAGAGACCGAAAAGCAGTTGTTTAAGACGATTTTGACTTGCTCTAAATCACTACGAATAAACATTGGCCTGGCTGCATAGTTCTTTTGACTATCAAGAAAATACGTAGATGGGTGGGCATGCTTATACATTTTTTCGGTAGTACCGAGCTTAATACCGCGAAATTTATCAATTGCTCGAAATTTGGCCTTTGGAGAGAGAAAAGTATTAGTTCTGATGTAGTAGTATTCTTGACTACGTTCAAGCAATTCATTGCTTCTTAAATCACGCTTGCTCTTCGTTTCTTTCCTCCAGGTAAAAGCATAACCAGCAATTTTCCTTCCCCTTTTTCCTTTTTCGTAAACTTTAGAGACAGCCAAATTCTGAAAGTACGGCGCTAGATCTTCCATGGCTGGCTCAATAATTCTTTGATAGATATGCCAGGTCTGATAACTTTTTGGTGCACCAATTATCGTCTTGAAATTTTCATAAGGAAAATATCTGTAACCTGTCGACCTGCATAACACAGGCAACAAAAAAGCCCCGTTTCCAAGTAGAAACAGAGCTATTTTAGTTTGCTTAATTACCAGATGTCAACGCGCTTGTCAGGATCAAGCCACATGCCATCTCCTGGCTTAACGTCAAAGACCTTGTAAAAGTCATCTTGACACTGGGTTTGCACGTTGGCCCGCAGTGGACCTGGCGCATGAACGTCAACGGCTGTCTGGGTCTTGATTGACTCAGTCAACTGCTTGTTAGCCCAGATGCGAGCAAAGTTTTCAAACAACTTCTTCAAGTCGTCTTGCTCGTTCTTGGCTGCTTCAACCGCAGCAGTCAACCCGCCTTGGTCAGCAATGTTTTCTGATACAATCTGCTTGCCATTCAACTTAACTGGACCGTATTCAATTCCGTCAAAGAGGTCAATCTCATCTTGAGTACGCTTCTTGAACTCAGCATAGTCTTCTTCAGTCCACCAGTTCTTCATGTTGCCAAATTCGTCGAACTGAGCGCCATTGTTGTCAAAGGCGTGCGAAACTTCATGGGCAATCACCGTCCCGATACCACCGAAGTTGGTAGCCCGGTCTTGCTTCAAGTCGTAAAATGGAGCCTGCAAGATGGCTGCTGGGAAGGTCAAGTCATTGCGCTGAGGGTCGTAGCAGGCATTAACCAAGTTGCCAGGCATTGCCCAAACTGTACGGTCAACTTCCTTGTGCAACTGTTCAATGTTGTACTTTTGCTCTTCAATGCCAAAGGCGCGGTCACTGGCATAGAGGCTGCCACCCTCGCTAGCTGGGATACCTTTTAGGCGGCTATAGATTTCTTCAATCTTATCCGGATAGCCAATCTTCAGTTCCAAAGCTTCCAGCTTAACAATGGCCTGCTTCTTCGTTTCCTTAGACAGCCAGCTATTCTTTTGCAAACGTTCCTTATAAACGTCCAGCATCCGATGAATCATGTCTTCAACATCTTTTTTCGCGTCTTCACCGAAGTAAGTCTTGCCGTAATATACGCCCACTACTTCACTAAAGCTGGCATTGGCAAGATGGTAGGCCTGCTTTTCGCCGCTTTGGAGTTCGGGTTGGCCCGACAAGGCCTGACTAAATGGGAAAGCAGCCTCGCGGAATTCTTGAGACAAGTCAGATGCTGCGTCATTGACAAAGTTGACCAACATCCAGCCCTTGATCTCATCAAAGTTGTCGGCGTTGATAATTTCATTAATGTGGTCCAGGTAGCGTGGTTCTTCAACGATAATCCGGTCTGGTTCCTCACCGATTACCTCTTGGAGATAATACTGAATCTTGAAGTCGTCAAACTTAGCTTCAAAGTCGGCCACCTTCATCGGGTTGTAGCAAGCTGGATAATCTGCCCACTCCTCAGTTGACTTGACTACCTTGGCCAATTTGGCATCAAACTTGATTGCATCGGCTGCATATTTTTGTGCTTGCTTTTCGGCAACACCGGCCATCGTCAACAATTTCACTGATTGCTTTTGCAAGATAGCCAAAAGCTTAGGTGCATCGGCTGTCTGGTAGGACGTTGTGTCTGGTAGGTAAATGCTTGGGCCGGCAAATGACAAGACATTGACCTTGGTGTTCTTCATGTCCGGTTCAACGCTAAAGCTGAATGGAATAGAAGCAAAGGTGGCCAAGTTCGGCGCATTCAGGTTGTAGTCAGAAAAGCCCTTGATGCCTTCTAGCATTTCCAAGTCAGCCTTGATTGGCTCAGCTCCATCACGGTTGCGCTTGTCAAAGTCACGTGCCAATTTATAAAGCTTCACGGCCTCGTCCATATTAGGAACGTTGGGCAAATCCTTCTTACCAGATGCAAAGTCGGCAAAGTCCTGCATCAGCTTCTTCTCCACGTTGACATCAATCCCATCAAAAGCAGCCATCCGCGACCGGTCAGACGGAATCTTAGTCTCTTCAAGCCATTCAGAATTGACGGCCAGGTATAAGTTGTCTTGGGGACGTGTCCCTACTTTGGGTTCGATGATGTCACCACTACCACCACGAACTGCAAAAAAATTTTTCATATGAAAGATCCTTTCATTTTTAAATCAATATTAAAAATTAGCTAAATTAATATTATCATTTTTAATTATACACCAGATATTAAAATGATTTTACAAAATCACTTAAAAAGCGTGATGTGCTTGCGCAACTTCGCATGCAAGGGGAGCAATAAGATAATCATAAGGAAGATGCCGATAGCTGCAGTTATAAAAAACGGAATGTAACCGGCACGGTCAATAATCATCCCGCCAAAGAGCGGCCCAAAGGCTTGGCCAATCCCCCGGGCAACGTTGATCTCGCCCTGGTACTTGCCCTTGCTCGTAAGCGGCGACAAATCGTTAATATATGCTGGTACGGCTGGAAAGGCTGTCCCCTCACCCAGCGTCAGAATGAACATGGACAATGCAAAGTGGCCAAAATCACGTGCAAAAATCAAGGTTGCAAACGAGATGGCAAACATCAATGTGCCAAAGATAATCTGCTGGAAGAGGCTTTTAAAAATATGCGGAAAGCGGGCCAAAATCACTTGGACAAGCACAATAATTGCACCATTAAGCGTCCATAGCAGGCTATACATGTGGAAGGGAATGCCCAGCGACACCATGTAAACCGACAAATTGGACTCCCAATTCATATACATGAGCCAGGTTACAGCCAACGAAATCAAAAAGCCTACCATCAGCATCATGTTGTACTTGGGCATTGGTTCTGCCTTCTGCCGCTTGCCTGTTTCTGCCTGCTTAGCCTGACGTCTCTTATGGAAGTCGCTAATTGGGCGGTAGTGCAGCACCGCGTTAATGCAGGCGATGGCAAATAGCGCCGCCGCCATGATAAACAGGAATTCAACTGAAAAGTCGTAAAGGTAGCCGACCAGCAAGGTTCCGGTTACTGTTCCGACATTTTGGGCAAAATAGATAAGGTTGAAGACATATCGACCCGGGTACTTGCGCAGACTAGTTGCAATCGAGTTAATCATCGTTGCATCCCAGCCATCAAGCAGGCCAGTGAGCGTCAGCCAGATCCAATATTCAGGCCAACCATGAAAAAAGGCCATCAAAAATAGGACCACGGCGTTCAAGCCCAGCCCCGCAACTATTAACGGATATGGGTTGCAGCGGTCATAAAAGCGACCAGCTGCAAAGGACCCCAACACGTTGCCGGCACAATTGCAAAAAAGGACCACGCCGATAACAGAAAGGCTGATGTGTAACTCTTTGTTCAAATAAACCGAGGTTAGGGGCCAAACAAAGCTTGACCCCACCCACGTCAACAATTCACCTAGCAGCAACCAGCGCAGCTTGATTTCCGTCTCATTATTTGATCCATGCGTAACTCTCATTTAATCAGTCCTTTCTATTAGACTACAATTACCAGTTTAACAAGAAGCATAAAAAAAGAACACCCCGAGGTGTTATGGCTCTAGTCAAAAACGGAACATAGAGGTCTGATTTTGCCGCAACCACCGGCTGTCCTTTTTTATTATTCAATGCAAAAATTTTTCTGATACTAGTTATTTAGCCCCAAGCAAAAACTTCCCCTACTTACGTGTTCTGAAATAAAAGTAATTTAATAACGCTAGCTAGGCACACACACAAATGTCCAACTGTCTGATTGACCGATATATTTACTCATTGCAGGTAAACATGCTATGATAACACGGAAACGGCAGAGTTTGCGTTGATTTGTGCGGCACCTGATTTTGAAAGTAGTAAGAAGCTAGATAAACCACAAACTTAATTAGAAAGCAGGATAAATAAATTGAAATATGCAGACAAGTTCAAATTAACGCCGGAAGAAAATCGCCGGTTTGCCAAAAGCAATTTAACCAAACTGGTTTTTACTAATTCACGCTTTGAAGGTCTAACTACCACTATGCCACAAACCCAAACTATTATTGATGGGCTGGGAGTTGATGGTGTGCCAATCGATGATATTAATATCATCGTTCAACTAAAACGTGGGTGGCAATTTGCAGTTAATCAAACAGCAGCTTTAGACTTAAATATGGAAAAAAAGATTAATGAAATCGTCGCTCGAGACACAGCCGCCTTTCCCGGATATTTGCGTACTGGTAACAGTGGTGTTGCAACATACCGCGGCGACTATCAACCGCCAATGATTAGCAAGGAACAAGAGGCTGCTTATCTGGCAAAGCTGCTTGCTAGCAATCGATCCGCCACTGACAAGGCAATGACCTTGATGTACCACAATATGCGACAGCAAATGTTTTATGATGGCAACAAGCGCACTGCTACCATTGCGGCCAATAAGCTGATGATTGATAATGGCGCTGGCTTAATCAACATACCACTAGATAAGTGGCCTACTTGGCAGCAAAAGATAGCTGATTATTACTTTTCAGCAGATATGACGAGTCTCAAAGATTGGACTTATCAAAATGGCATTTTTGGAATGGAACCCAACTTGCAGGCACGGGCCGACCAAACTACGGTAGGGTTATCAGCTCAAGATGAAAAAGAAAACATTGCTGAATTTAAGCAATTACTTAAGTCTGCAGGTAAAGAGTTCAATCACAGTGATGACAAGTAAAGATAGCATAAATAAAAAGATGATCTGCACAATCAATGCAAATCATCTTTTTTAGTTTATTCACTTGGTCTTAATCAAAAAACTGACCCTTGTTCTCTTGGTAATACTGCTTGTAGCGGCCATAATAATTGTGGAACATATACTTCATCAGCAGCCAGCGCTTGAAATTACGGTCCTTGTCATAAAAGACCGTTGTACCATAGCGGCCCTCATGAATCAATTCTTCAGCCATCTGCTTAGCATCATTATCCTTAGCATATTGCTTGAACACTTTAACGGGAATTCCAAGCCACAAAACATGCTGAGACTTTAGCTTGTTGCCGTACACAGTCTCCTTGTCCTTCAAACTATCATACACATAGTCATCGACATACCACTTAGCCAAGTTATAACCGTTTAAAGTTACATAGAAACTTGAACGCCCTTGGCGCAAGTTGATCTCAAAGAACTTATACTGGCCATCACGAGTGTCATACTTAATATCAAAGTTGGCCATTCCAACATAGTTCAGCTTTTCCAAGAACGCTTCAACCTGCTCGTAGAGCTTTTCATCATAATCTGGCAAAATTGCCATGTAATTGCCAATTGACTGCGGAGTCGGGTCCTCTAAGAGTGGGTGTCCCATGCACATCATCTTGATATGGTGGCTCTTATCAACATAAGCATTTAAAACGCGCATGTTGGAGTCATCGCCCGGGATAAAGTCTTGCAAAATCAAATCGGCCTCGTAACCGTTAGTATAGATCTTGCCCACAATATCCTGCAATTCAGTTTCACTATGAATAGTAAACGCCTTTTTGCGCCCTTCAAAGTGAACATCCAGCCATGAGACTGGGTCCTCTGGCTTAAGTTCAAGCGGGTAGCCGAAAGGCAATTCCAGGTAGTTTTCTGCCTGGTAGTCTGCCTTGGTTACAATTTTGGTCTTCGGATATGGCAGGCCATATTCCTCAGCAATCTTGTAGAAGCCTTCTTTGGAAATTAGTTTTTCCAAAATGTCATATTCAATATAAGGCACTACAAAGACGTCTTCTAGTTCTTCCTTGTGCTTGGCCAGCAACTCGGCATACCTATCCCCACAGGCAATCAGCAAAACTGGTTCTTGGTGGTCTTGGTAGAGCTTCATTTGTGCACGCATGACCTCAATAAAGGTAGGATCCTCACTGAAGCCTTGGTGTAGCTCAACCTGCACAATTTTAGAATAACGCGTAGCTGCCAGTTGGCTGTCAGCAAGCGCCTTAACTTTGATGCCGTAGGCCTCATTGAAGGAACGAGCCATGCCATAAACATTAATGTCACTACCGAGTAAGATCGGCGTAAAGTCTTGATCCATGTGAAAATTTGCTCCTAATTAAACCAGCTTGCCCTGCTCAATCAGGCTAGCCACTTCCGGTTGTACGTGTTGATACTTAGCCACAGTGCCCTCGTAATCAACGAAGAAGAGCTTGTACCACACAAGAAAGGTGTAAATTGTCCAAATCTGGCGACGATGTGACCCATCGCCTTGGTAGTTTTCATCAAGCAAGTGCAAAATCTTGTCCTGTTCAAAAACGTCACCGGCAAAGTCCTCGCTAAAGAGTTCTCTAACCTGCTTGTAAAAGCGGGGTTCCTGCAGCCACTGCTTGATTGGCGTTGGGAAGCCCAACTTGGGCCGCTTGGCCCATTCATCAGGCAGTACCTTTTCAGAGGCCTTGCGCAGAGCATACTTGGTATCATGCTTATTCACTAAGTAATCAGTTGGAATTGAGTTGGCCCGTTCAGCAATCTTCTTATCCAAGTAAGGCACGCGCAATTCTAGTGAATGGGCCATTGAAATCTTGTCTGCTTTTTGCTCAATATCATTAAGCATGAAGTGGTGCAAGTCAATATACTGCATCTGGCGCACATTATCCAGGTCTTTGACCTTCTTAAAGTCTTCTTGGTAGATGCTATTAACCGTCAACTTGTTACGGTAAGATGGCTTCAAGATACCATTAGCATCAGCCGAAGTAAAGATTGTGGGATAATCCATGTCATAAATCACCGACTGCCCCACATAAAATTCACTAGGCTCAGCCAAGTTGGTATACAGGTGGACCTTACCCGGAAAGCTGGGCATCTTTTTAATATTGCGCGCTAGCTTTACCCGGGTCTTCTTTGAAAGTTTCTTACATTGAGAAGTAAAGGCCTTGATCACGCTGTTGTGCGTGTGCATGCCATAGTTGACGTAACCAGCAAAGAGTTCATCGGCACCTTCGCCCGATAGTGCAACGGTCACGTGCTTGCGCGCGAGTTTACACAGGTACCACAGGGGAATAATCGATGGGTTGGCATCGGGCTCATCCATGTGATATTGCATCTCGGCAAAGTCATGCATGGCTTCCTCGGCGTGCACCTTATCGGCAAAAAACTTCCAGCCCTTAATGTCTGCCAGTGCCTTAGCCTTGGATGCCTCGTCATAAGTTGCATCATCAAAGGAAATGGAAAAAACATCATCCGGGTTCAATATACTGGTAATGTAGCTCGAATCGACCCCTTCTGATAAGAAGGCGCCGACAGGCACATCAGCATTGTGGTAGAGCTTGACTGTTTCCTGCAGGTCTTCATCAATGCGCTTGACCGTCTCTTCAAAGCTCAAGGTATTGGCCTTGTATTCGGCATCCCAGTATTGATGGGTCTTCATCTCGCCATTCTTGTATTCAAACCAATGACCAGCTGGAAAGCGGTAGATGCCCTTGAAGAAGGTTTCATCCAAGTCATTGTACTGGTTCATCAGGTATGGCTTGACAGCTGTTGTGTTCAGCCGGAGCTTGAAGCCAGGAAAGGCCAAAAAGCTCTTGATTTCAGAGCCTACCACTAAGTGGCCGTTTTCATTGCTGTAATATAGCGGTTTAATGCCAAAGAAGTCACGTGCCCCATACATAGTCTGCGTATTATCATCCCAAATAACAAAGGCAAACATGCCGCGTACCCGCTTAAGCAGGCCATCCATGCCCCATTCCTCATAGCCGTGCAGCAGCACCTCAGTATCGGTCTTGGTCGAAAAAGTATGACCAGCTTCAATTAGTTCCTGGCGCAATGGCTTAAAGTTATAGATTTCGCCGTTAAAGATAATGGACCGACTTTGGTCTTCATTATAAATAGGCTGGCTGCCGCCCCGCAGATCGATAATTGATAATCGCCTAAAGCCCAGGGCAACCTTGTCATTGGTGTAATAGCCATCTGAATTAGGGCCCCGGTGCTTGATCGTAGCCATCATTTTACCAATAGCAGCCTGCTTATCGTTGATTTCTGGATTATAAAATGCGACAATTCCGCACATAGTTTATCTTCCCTTAATTATTAGTCTTTTTGCTTTAATTTAACTGTTCTATTATAAGCTAAAGCCAGACAATTACCAAACTGCCTGTCCCTATTTTACTAAATATAAAAAATTCGCCGCCGACCAGCCGCACCATAGCCAAAGGCTTGGATAAAGTGGCGGTGCAGGTCAATATTGACTATATAACCTGCAAATTCGGTTTGGTGGTCAATCTGCCGGTTCCAGTTCTTGTTGTACTTGGTGGTCAAAACATGGTTTGGTCCCATCAAGGCAGAACAGTTGAACAAGATATACTGAATACCATTGATGCGGTACTGGTCCTCGCGGTGCCGGTGCCCGCAAAAGTATGCAATAATGCGGGCATCTTTAACCCCGGTAAAGTCAAAGTCATTGGCTAGGCGGAATTCTGGCGGAATGCCACGTGCCGAATGCATCTGTCCCTTTTCACCTTGGTTAAAGGCAACAAGAAGTTCATGCAGCGAACGCCCGTTATACTTCAAAGCGTTGGTGCCCTTACGGTTGATTGGGTTAGCGTGACTCATTAACACAATCTGCTTGTGCGCAGACTGTTGCAGAATTTCAATGATTTCCTGCATCTGGTCTTCTCTGACTGCCAGAGTGATTTTAGCATCATATTTTTTATGACCCTGTGCATCCAAAATGTAGGGCAAGTCTGATGTATTAACAGAAATAAAGCGCACGCGGCCAACATCATAGTAACAAACGCCGTGCTGACGCGAAATATAGTGGATGCCTGTTTGGCTATACAAGGACGGCCACATGATCCGCTCAAATTCATTTTCTGGAAAAGAAGCCTTAAAGTCATGACTTTCATCATACTTGTCGTTTTCGTCGTGGTTACCCTTAATCATCAGGTAAGGGACCTTCGACTTAAACGAGTTGCGCAGCTTAGTCAATTCACTTTCACTGATGAAGCCCGTATCAGAGCCATCAATCCAATCGCCTAAGTGTACTTTAAGGTCAAGCAAGTCAGACTGGTCCAGGTAGGAAAATTCATTGACATGAGTCAACCCATTCCAGCCATAAAAGTCAGGACTATTGCTATCCTTGTAGTGCGTATCAGTAATCACGCTGACATTGATCGAGTCTGCCCCCGTACGCACATGATTGCGCACGCGCTCAATAAAGCGGTCCAAATACTCTTCCACCACATAGCGGCGGCCAGTTGTCCGATTAATAAACGCACGGTAGCGCATCAGGTCTGGACTATATGCACGGACATATTCTGGTGCCAGTTTTTCTGTGCTTTCCGGACTCAATGCCTGATGAAGAACCCCTTCTTCATCCTTATACACAGTCAGATTATAAGGCTTGTTACCAGGCGTATGTTGCTCGCCGTCAACCTGGTATTCACCCACTGTCAAGTAGTTCTGCATTGGATCAAGCAACTCTTCTTGCTTATTAAATGGGTTGTGCGTTTTCACGCCCCGTACGCGATTGACTATGCCTTTAGTATACTTAAAAAATTTCATAATTCTGCCTCAAGCAAAATAAAAAGCCAGGCATCTTGCCCAGCTTCATCGACTATGCGTTGTTTACCAAAGCGTATGCTGCTAGACCGATTGACAAAACCGCATCTTTAGACAATACTTCCTGTAAAACTTTGGGCGCAACTGCCTGAACTGCACCAATTACCTTTAAACTATAGGTAACAACATGCAGATCAACTGACTTATTATAAAAATTATCTTCATAAGGATTTTCAAGATTATAAGTCAGATTAACTTCATTCTTATCAACAAAGCCATCAACATGGTTCGTTAAAACCCGCTCTTGCAATGCAGATAATTTTGCTCCCAAGTCAATCAAGGTCATCTTATGATCACTTTCGGTCTCATAATACTGCTCCTCGGTCATCTCAAAGTATTCCTTGATCGGCTTGTTTAGCACATGCAGGCTATCAATAGCGCGATAAACGGCCTCTGCATCAAAGTCTTTTTCTTTATTCAAAATGCTCTCTTGATTTGCGGCCAAGTCATCAGCCAAAGTCATTATCTCTAACTTCTCCATGATATCCTCCTAAAGTTCATTCTATATTATACCAAAAAAAACACTATTGCACTTTTTACGCAAAAAGTTTTTACTCTTTTATAAGACCTGGCTAGCAAGTCCAGAATTTTAAAAAATATCACTGATCTTGCGTACTTAACTATATAAGATAAATTCTATTTATTAGGAGAAGATCATGCAGGAAATAAACGCTGTCCCTGGGTTCGCCACGGCGATCAATTAATGGAGCAATACCATGATTGCGAATGGGGCAAGTTAAACCTTGACGACCAGTACCTATACGAGATGCTCATCTTGGAATTGTTCCAATCTGGACTCAACTGGTCCATCATTTTGCACAAGCGTGCAAATTTTCGCCGTGCCTTCAGAAACTTTCGCGTTGAAGAGGTGGCGCAGATGAATGATAGCGATGTGGAGAAGTTGCTGCAGGATAAGTCAATCATCCGCAACCAGCAGAAGATTCGGGCTGCCATTCAAAATGCGCGAGCCATCTTGATTATTGAAGCTAAGCATGGCAGCTTTGCAAATTACTTGCGTAATTTTGTTACTGAGCCTATTGTGCACCACCCACAGACAGCCGCCCAAGTGCCAACCACTAGCAAAATTGCCCAAGAGTTGGCCCAGCAAATGAAAAAAGATGGCTTTTCTTTTGTTGGTCCGGTAATTATCTACTCTTTTATGGAAGGAATAGGTCTTGTTAATGACCACTTGGAAGATTGTCCCTTTAAGTATAGCAATTAGCCCTCTTTGCCAAAGCAAAGACAAGACATTTTATCGGTGAAGAATAAACAAAAAGACGTAGTATCAATCTCTTGCGAGTATTATTACTACGTCTTTTTAAATAATTATTTTTACTATTTTAGACTAGCTTCTTGCGAATCCAGCCCGAAATCCAATCAATCACAATTACCATTACAATGATTCCCAGCAGAATAATTCCTACCCGGTTCCACTGGCGGTATTGCAGGGCAATAATCAGCGGATAGCCAATACCACCGGCACCAACCAACCCCAGAATTGAAGCTGACCGAATCGAAACATCAAAGCGATATAGGGTATTAGAGATCAGCGCAGGCAGTAAGTTAGGCAGCGTCGAAAACATGATAACATTAGTCTTTGAGCCACCAGTGGCAATCACGGCCTCGTTAGGCCCATCTTCCAAGTTTTCAATTGCTTCAGAAAACAGCTTGGCTAACATACCAACTGAGTGAAAGCCCAGAGCCAGGACTCCGGCCGCCGAACCGGGGCCAACTGCTTTGATAAACATCAGGGCAAGAACAATTTCTGGAAATGACCGGATAATTGCCAGCACAATTTTGCCAGTCCGTGATACATACCAATGCTTGTGTCTGGTATGTGCAGCCCAAAAGGCAAAGGGCAAGGAGATAATGGCGGAAATAAACGTTCCTAAAAAGGCAATGCAGACCGTCTCCCATAATTGCGAAACCAGGTCTTCTCCTGTTCCGTTATAAACGTAGGACCAGTCTGGATGGAAGATTCCGGAAAAAATGGCGCCTGCAATTTGGGCAGCAGACTCCTTAATTCCGCCAAAGTCAATTCCAGTACATGACCAGATAACTAAGGCAACTGTGACAACGGCCAAAGTCCAGTGCATCACCCGTTTCTTTAGGTCAACAGGCTTTGGAGGCAATTTTTTCATAATAGTATCCATTATTCCATCAACGCCTCCCTTGATTTAGACGAAACATAGTCGATCAAGACTACCACCAAGATAATTACAATAATGATTGTTCCTGTCTTGCCGTAGTCAAAGACCTGCAAAGTCTGCTGCAGGTATAAGCCAATACCACCAGCCCCGATATAGCCCAGGACAGTTGAAGCACGCACATTGATTTCAAATGCATACAGGCAATATGAAATAAAGTAGGTAATGACCTGGGGCAAAACAGCAAAAACAATGATTTGGAGCTTGTTAGCCCCAACAGCTGTCAAGGCTTCAATGGGACCAGGATCAATCGTCTCGATAGCTTCATAAAAGAGCTTAACTACGATCCCAAATGTGGCAATGGCCAGAGCCATGATACCTGCAACTGGACCAATGCCGACAATGGCAACAAAAATTGCACCAAGCAACAAGTCGGGCACTGTCCGGATGATATTCATGATCACCCGCAAGACTCCAGTTACTGCCTTGTTTTTGACAATATTGCGGGCAATCAAGAGCGCATAAATGAAGGCAAGGGCTGAACCGATTACAGTTCCTAAAATGGCCATCTTGATGGTCTCAAGCAGCAGCGGAATTACCGTGCTGAGGTAGGACCAGTCTGGATGCAGCATCTGCACAAAAATCTCCGTAAACTGACTAAAGTTAGCAAAGAAGGCACCCAAACTAGTTTTTGTTTCATTAGTTGAAACAAACAGACCACCAATGAAAATAACAAGCCAGACCAGGTTCAAAAAATTAAACCTTTTCTTAGGCAGAGTTACCAGCTTTTCTTGGTCGGTGTTACTCATCTTGATCACCGCCATTATATATTTTGGCAAAGGTCGATTCAGGCGTTGCGTCCATCTTACCATCGTAAATAATCTCACCATCGCGAACGCCGATTACACGCTTGCCAAACTCGCGTGCCAATTGAACACTGTGCAAGTTGATGACAACGGTCATGCCATGCTTTTCATTGAGCATCTTTAAGTCACCCATCACCCGCCGAGACGTCTGCGGATCAAGCGAAGCAGTCGGTTCATCAGCCAAAATAATGTCTGGGTTTTGGGTTAAGACGCGGGCAATCGCAACTCGTTGCTGCTGACCACCCGACAATTCATCGGCGCGCGCGTAGACCTTATCAGCCAGGTCTACTTGCTGCAGAGCATCAAAGGCGCGCTGCTTGTCTTCTTTAGTAAACAAGTTCAGCGTACTCTTCCAAGTCGGGTAGTAGCCCACCCGGCCCGTCAACACATTGCGCAAAACGCTCGAACGCTTGACCAAGTTGAAACTTTGGAAAATCATCCCAATATGGCGGCGCAACGTCCGCAGTTCCTTACCCTTGGCTTTGGTGATTGACTCACCATTAATCAGAATGTCACCTGCGGTAATGTCAATCAAACGGTTAATTGAGCGCAAAAGCGTTGACTTGCCCGCTCCAGATAACCCGACAATAACGACAAATTCACCCTTATTGATAGTTAGATTGACGTCTTTTAACCCAAGAACGTCTTTTCCATAAACCTTCTTAACGTTTTTTAACTCAATTATTGGCTTAACTGCAGAATCTGCCATTATAAACTTCCTTTATTTTTTAGTTGATTCGATAATCTTTTCATACTTACGAACGACGCCAAAGTCACTATCCTTAGTCGTTACATAGCCCTCGTGGGTATAAATGCTTTCAATCACTTTGCGTCCCTTCTTGGACTTGCCAATTGAAATGAAGGCATTAGCTAACTTCTTACGGAAAGACTTGGACATCGATGGAACAACCGAAATCGTATCGTTAGGGATTGGTTTAGTGAAGTAAATCGGCAAAACTTGCTTCATAATTTGCGGATTGTCTTCCTTAACAGTGTTACGTGCATCTTCAAAGGTGAAGGCAGCATCAGTGTCCCCGTTCAACACATTCAAAACCGCTTGGTCTTGCCCAGTTACTGTTACCAGCTTGCAGCTCTTAGGTACATCAAGACCCTTTTCCTTTAATTCCGCAATTGGAAAAACATAGCCAGCTGATGAAGTTGGGCTTTGAATGGAAATTGACTTGCCTTTTAAGTCTTTCCAGCTTTTAATTGGTGATCCCTTCTTGACCAAAATTTCAGCCCGGTATGTGTTAACTAAATTACTAGTTGCACGACCACCCGGCTGCTTTACGCCATACCTTTGCGCCTGCAAGAGCACATCAGCAGCACCTTGCTTGTGGGCCAACACGTAGCCACTTGGTGGCAGGAAGCCAACGTCAACCTTCTTGGACTTCATGGCTTCAACCACGGTGTTGTAGTCGGTTGACATGGAAACGTGGACCGGAATACCCAAGCGGTCAGAAAGCATCTTTTCAAGCGGCTTGGCGCGCGACTCCAGTTTGGTTGCGGCCTGACTAGGTACAAATTGAACGTTTAAAGACTTAGGCGTACCGCTATCTTCCGTTTTGCCCTTGCTTGAGCAGGCAGTTGCCATCGCTGCCACTAATAAGACGGCAGCACCAGCTAATACTTTTCTAAATTTTTTCATCATGCCCTCCCAGACATAAAAAAAGACTTTAGATAGAAACACAAATGTGAATTATCCCAAGTCTTTTACCAACATTTTTAATTAAAAAACGAACAATACCGCTCTTTTGCGGGAAACGAAAAGCCATCTTTGCAAAATTGACAATGAAAGCTTCTATTCGCTCATCTCTCTGCATGACCTTCACTTCCCCTCAATAGATCTGTATTTATCCTATCAAATAATAGCAGAAATATTTTGTTTAGCAAAGCGAATTAATTAGAAAAGTTGTTTTTAACTGAAAAAGTCTAATTGGTACGGATCAATTTCACCTGACAGTGTTATTTTTGAATTGATTTAATGATCTTATTGTATTGGCGAATAATATCATAGTCACTGTCTTTGGCGGAAACGTAGCCTTGGTGATTATACACTCTTTCGATAATCTTCTTACCCTCTTTGGATTTGCCGATGGCGATGAAGGCTTTGGCCAGCTTCTTGCGGAAGGATTGGGACATCGATGGTACGACAGAAATGGTGTCGTTTGAAATTCGCTTAGTGAAGTAAATTGGCACTACCTTATTCATGATGTTAGGCACATCATTTTTCACATCATTGCGTGCGTCTTCGTAAGTAAAGGCAGCGTCGGTATCACCATTCAAGACGCTCAAAACAGCCTGGTCCGCACCTTTAACTGAAACTAATTTACAGTCTTTAGGTACATTGAGCCCCTTCTGCTTCAATTCAGCCACAGGAAAGACGTAGCCAGAATCAGAAGTAATATCTGTAATAGAAATAGACTTGCCCTTCAAGTCTTTCCACGACTTAATCTTTGAACCCTTTTTAACGACGATCTGGCCCCGGTATGAACTGACTAGTTTACTTGTTTGCTGGCCACCTGGCTGCTTAATTTGGTAACGAACTGATTTTAATAGCAAGTCAGCTGCTCCTTGCTTGTGGGCCATAATATAGCCGTCAGAAGGCAAAAAGCCCACATCAACTTGTTTAGACTTCATCGCTTCAACCAAACCATTATAGTCTGTCGACATTGTAATATGAACTGGTATTCCCAACCTCTTGGACAGCAATTTTTCTAGTGGTTTGGCCCGCGCCTCAAGCTTATTGGCACCAACACTAGGAACAAACTGTACTCGAAGCTCCTTGGGCGTGTCTGAAGCAGTACCCGCCTTTTTGTTCGTAGAGCAAGCCGTGGCCCCAACCGTAGTTAATAGTATGACTAATCCCAGTAAAAATTTTTTAATCTTACTCATTTGTCCTCTGTACTCCTCCTGCAACCTTATTTTAAATACGCTCTAAAACGAACATCGCGAAACTGTCATTAATCATGCCGACTTCATTCATCGTTCCGGAAGTTCAAAATTAGTCGTGCTTTGCAAGTAAATAATACCATAATTATTCGTATTTAAAAGGATAATGTGCAAATAATTTAAATAATAAGTGCTTATAAAGTATATATTTACGAACAATAAGCATATTGCGTATAACAAAAAAGCACGCAGGTCAGTGCGTGCTCCTTGTTAAATGAATAAGTTTTTATTTGATTGGCTTGTTGTCAATATCTGTTCTAATGATCAACACATCAGCCAGCGCGTGCTGGTTGACATACTCTGTCACCGACCCCATCAACATTCTTTCAACTGCATTCAAGCCAGTGGCTCCCATAATAATCAAGTTATTATGGTGGTCCTTGATAAAGTCATGGGAAATAATTGCCTTAGGGCTCCCGTAACGGATGTGGTAGTCAATATCATCAAAGTTGAAATTGTCGTGGGCCCACGTTTTTAAGCTTTTCAAGTATTTTTCTGCATCTTCCGTCATTTGGTAAACTGTGTCGCCCGTAATCAACATATCCTGCATCTCACCCAAGAACTGTCTAGTGTCAATCACATTTAAGAGATCAATATGAGCATTTTCCGTCATCGCAATTTTAACTGCCTTGTCAAAAGACTTTTCAGCTGATTCAGAACCGTCAACTGGAACTAAAATCTTATCTTTTTCCATACCCATGTCCTCGTCCTTTTATAAAACAAAACTCTATTTGCGTTCATTTTAACATATTTTTGCTAGGAGTTGATTTCTTTAATAATTGTCTGCTAGTTAATTTATTGCTAAAATGGTCCTTAACAAACAAACGGTAAAATGCAAAGGTAGGAAAATTAATGACCCAAAATTTAACTAATCAATTACTCAAAATCAAAAACGGCCGTAATTTCCGTGAATTAGGTAGCTATCAAACCACGGATGGCAGGACCTTAAAAAAGCACAAGCTGCTTAGATCGGCCAACCTGGCAACGCTAGACGAGGCTGACCTTAAGTACTTGCACGATTACGGCGTAAAATACATCGTTGACTTCCGGAGCACGGCCGAAGCCAAAAACCAGCCAGACCGTATTCCTGCAGGTGCCCTTTATAATTTTGATCCGGTTTTCAGTGAAGACCTAACCAACGCCTCCAAGGGCATTGATGAAATTATCAGTGAACGTGAACACGATCCTAAGGCCGGCTTCAAGCACATGTTCATCGCTTATGATGACATGATCAACAGTGCATCAGCGCAAAATGCTTACCGTCGCTTCTTTGACACCTTATTAGCTAACAGTGAAGAAGGCAAGAGTTTGATCTTCCACTGTACTGCTGGCAAAGACCGCACCGGTCTGGCTGCCCTTTTGGCCCTGACTGCTTTGGGTGTGCCACTTGCAACTATCAAGGAAGATTACCTCTTCACTAATGAAGCAACGGCAGACTTTGTGGCTAACTTTTTAGCTCAAGCCAAAAAAGAAGGTGCCAACGACACAACTTTGAATATTCTTAAAGATCTGCAAACCGTCCATCCAGAATACATTGACCATGTAGTGTCCACAATCGAACAAAACTACGGTAGCCTGGATAACTATTTACGTGATATTATGAAACTGACTGACGAAGAACTCAGCAGTCTACGTGATATTTATCTGAACTAGTAAAGGAGAAAACGATGAGCAAGACAAAGACGGTTTACTTCGGTGCCGGCTGGTTTAACGACAAGCAAAACAAGGCTTATAAGGCAGCAATGAAGGCCTTAGAAGAAAACCCAACAATTGATCTGGAAAATAGCTATGTTCCCTTGGACAACCAGTACAAGGACATCAATGTTGCTGAACACCCAGAATACCTGCATGACCGCGAGTGGGCTACAGCTACTTACCGCGGCGACCTAGTTGGCATCAAGTCTAGCGACATCATGATCGGCGTCTACTTGCCAGAAGAAGAAGATGTAGGCTTAGGCATGGAACTCGGCTACGCCATGGCGCAGGGCAAATACATTGTCTTGGTCATTCCTGATGAAGATTACGGCAAGCCGATTAACCTCATGAGCTGGGGCGTTTGCGACAATGCTGTTAAGATTAGCGAGCTTAAGGACTTCAACTTCAACCAACCCAAGTTCAACTTCTACGATGGAGCTGTGTACTAAAAAAGCTTGGCTTGTAATAATTATTAAGCATGTGTGCAAGCATAGTTGCTTGCCAGATATCAAAAGCGATCCATGTCAGGATCGCATTTTTTGTTGCAGTATCGTAATTTCCGCATTATTAGCGCACATAAAAATGCCCTGCTAGTTAATTTCAACTTTCCTAGCAGGAACACTCGTAAATTATAAAAAAGTTTTTTTAAACTAAATACTGTCTACTAGGCCTGGTAGCGGGACTCGCCGTTTAAGTAGGTCTCGCTCAAAGTCATATCCGGGTTCAAGACCAAGAAGTCAGCATCCTTATCAGGGGCAATGGAACCGCACTTATCCAGGACATTAGCGCTCTTAGCTGGGGCATAGGACGCCATCATAATGGCCTCTTCCGGCGTGGCAATGTTCCAGTCAACCAGGTTCTTCACAGCCGTCTTTAGCTGCAGGATGCTGCCAGCCAGATTATCGCCATCTTTTAAGCGGGCCATTCCGTCCTTAACATAGACTGGCAACTCGCCCAGCATGTAGTCGCCATCGGGCATCATACCGGCTTCCATGCAATCGGTAATCAGGCAGATGTGCTCAGGTCCTTTGAGCTGGACCAATGCCCGTACCATCTCTGGTTTAACGTGGTGCCCATCGCAAATTATTTCATCAGTCACATTGTTCAAGGACATGGCTGCATTGGATATTGATGAGTCATGGTGGCCTGGATCAGGCATTCCGTTAAAGGTATGGTTGAACATGGTTGCACCTGCTTCCACGCCAGCTTTAGCCTCAGCAAAAGTCGCACTGGAGTGACCCAAAGAAACGACTACGCCTTCTTTAACTGCTGCCCGGATAAATTCTCTAGCGCCCTTGCGTTCAGGTGCCATGGAAATCTTATTCAACAAGCCGCGTGATTCTTCTCGCCACGCATTAAATTGATCAAGGTCTGGGTCAAGCAGGTACTTAGGATCTTCAGCGCCAGCATGTTCGGGCGTGAAGTATGGTCCTTCAAAGTGCAGACCTTGGATCTTGGCCCCGGTGCCCTCACCCTTGTGCTTGCCAAACATCTGGCAGATCCGCGTCAAGTTATCGGCTGTCGTAGTATAAGTAGTGGGCAGCCAACTGGTAACACCAGATTGCAAAAAGCCTTCAGCTAGATGGTTAATACCGTCCCAATCACTCTTAGTTACGTCCTCTTTAAGTGAACCGTGAACATGTGTGTCAACCAGGCCCGGCACAATCCACTTGCCAGCGTAATCAACAATCTTGCCCTGGGGCTTTTCGTCTTCGGCATAATAAAAGCCAAACTTGCCATCATCTTGAACTTCAAGGTAGCCACCCTCTTCGGTCACGTTTTCAAGGAAAAATTTATCTGCATGAATGTAATAAGTCATTGTCTTAGCCCTTCCATTAAAATTATCTTTTGTGTATTTATACGCTTATTCTAGCTTATTCAACTGGTCTTTACCAGTTCAACCCCAATTACTAACGAAAGTTTTGGTTTTTTAGTTATAATATGTAGTAAGAAGACTATACAGGAAGCAAAATCATGATTAAAGATACGCAAACAAACAATCATCAATTAGGCGCACTGACCGGTGCAAGCAAGTGTGAGGATTATTATGAACTCCATTTTGCCACCGGCGAAGTTGCACATTTTTACGTTTTGGCAGACGGTATTTTTCGCTTTTTACTCGATCCTGCACAAAATTTCAACACGGAGAGCACTCCGTTTGTTGACTTGTCCTCCTTTACCAGCACCGCCTTTGACCAGTCTCAAGTGCAGGCGACCAACGACTCATTGATTATAAAGGCCGGCAATTACAGGATTATCTTTGGGCAAAAGCCGGCAGTGCTCAGCATCTTCGATGAGACTGTGCACCATACCCGGATGAAGCAGGCCCGACCCCTAGAGTTGGCTGCTGATTCAAGCCGCGAGTTTTTACAGCAAAACAAAAATGAATTTTACTTTGGAGGCGGACTGCAAAACGGCTACTTCAGCCACAAGGGCCGCAAAATCGAAGTAAAGCGGGACCACATCACTGGCAAAGGCGGCGTTCCTCTGCAAGTGCCATTTTTCTGGTCGAATTCAGGCTACGGCGAGCTGCGCAATACCAACTTGGCAGGCACATACGATTTTGGCAAAGAAAATCATAGCGAAACGATGATCAGCCACCAAGACCCCGTATTTGATACCTTCTACCTGATCGACAGCACGCCGCAAGGCATTTTGGCAAAGTACTATGCACTAACAGGCAAGCCGGCAATGCTGCCCAAGTATGCTTTTGGCCTAGGCCACATTGGCAACTTCTACACAACCTGGTGGCAGCCAAGCCAAGCCAAGCAGCGCAACGCAAGCAAGTTTGGCGACAATTATTACACACGCACAACTGACGAAAAGTGTGTATCGGGACGGGCATCACTCAACGGTGAAGAGAATTATCAATTTTCGGCACGGGCGATGCTGGACCGCTACCGTGCATTGCACTTCCCCTTGAGTTGGTTTATCCCTAATTATGGGGTTGAAAAATGTAGTTTTCAGTCGCTTGACTTCTTCAATGACTATGCTGCAAGCCAAGGCGTGCAGCCGGGCTTCTGGCATGCCAAAAGCGATACATTGCCTATGAAAACTACCCTTGCCTATACAAACAATAGTGCACTGATACCTACCGATGCAGCGAATTTGCAAGACCACCTGCGGCACAAACGCCCCTTTGTCTTAAGCGATAACGGCTTCATGGGCATGCAAAAGCGCGCGGCACTTATTTTTGCTAGCATTGGTGGCAATTGGGAAAATATTCCTACTCAAGTTGCAGGCCTCGTTGGTGCCAACTTATCAGGTCAGCCCCTTGCCGGAATAGCAGTTGACGGCGCCCAAGGCGGCGGCAATGCGCAAATTTACGTGCGCGATTGGGAGTGGAAGGTCTTTACCCCTCTCCTATTCAACCTCGACGACCAGGGTGATTTCAGCAAAACGCCTTTTGCTTATAATAAGAAGATTACAGACATCGCACGCACATACCTGCAATTGCGCAGCCGCTTGACCAACTACCTCTACACTTTAAACGCACAAGCGCGCAAGGGTGAGCCTATCCTGCGGCCTCTTTTCATCGCATTTCCTGATGTACCTGCCAACTATACCGAACAATTTGGCAGCGAATTTATGTTGGGAGACCAGGTTCTAGTTGCCCCAATTACTAATGGCCGCGAAGATGAAGCAGGCAACACGCTCAAGGATAATCTCTACCTTCCTGGCAACCACACGATGTGGATCGACCTCTTTACTGGGCAAAAATATGCTGGCGGCCGGGTCTATAATAACTTGTCATACCCACTCTGGCACCTGCCTGTTTTTGTACGCGGGGGCAGCATCTTTGACTTGGGCAACCGCGATTACGTGCTTTATCCCCAAGAAGAAAGCAAAGCCGTTATTTATGATGACGATAATTTGAGTGACTTCGAACACAACCATTGCGAAACCCACATTACCAGTAAAGTTGATGCAAGCAGGTTAACGGTGACGATTGAGCCCGTGAAAGGCAGGTATCCTGACTTTGATACGCAACAGGAAACCAAGTTGACCATTTTGTGTGACACATACCCAGACAGAGTAACGGTCAAGATCAACGACCAGCTTGTTTCCATTCAAGAATATGGGTCTCTTGATGCCTTTGACCATGTCCGCGAAGGAATTTTTTATAATACCAATTATGGTTTGGCAGAATTTAGCCGGTACCATGAGCAAAAGCAAACAGCATTGCAAATCAAACTAGCTAGTCGTGATATCACTGATACCAAAATTGAAATAACACTAACCAATTTCAATTATGGCAAAAACGCGTTGGTGCACTCAATTACCAGCAGCATGCTGCCTACACCTAAGCTGCCTGCTGTTGATTCAAACAAGATCACAGCCCACTCATTCGAGCTTGACTGGTCAAGACCCAACAATGTCCAAATTGAGCTTAACGGTATTCTTTATGAAGGAATCACCGGTACAAGCTTTACTTTTCATGAGCTGACTCCAAACACGCGCTACATCATCCGCATGCGCTATGCCAGTGGCAACAAAGTTTCTGAATGGTCTGAACTCTTTGGCGTTATTACCAAGCATGCTGCTGAAGATTATGCAATCACTGATATTGCAGTTGCCAGCAACCGTACCAGTCGCCCGCACCATCCTCTTGCTTATCTGGCTGACCTGAAATTGGCTAGTGAGTGGCAGACTGATGATAGGGCTACACCGGATAATCCAGTTGAACTAACCTTCACTTTTGAACAAGTAGAAAAATTGAGCAGGATGGTCTTTGTTCCGCGCATCCTTGACCACCAAGGCGATCCAGTCGATGTCAGCCTTGCTGTATCAAGCGATGGTGAGAATTATGCTGCCTACGTTGACCACTTGAAGTGGAAGGCCGACAGTAAGAACAAGGTAGTAGGATTGCGCGACGTCAGAGCCAAGGCCATTCGCTTGACCATCTACCAGTCCTCAGGACCAATTGTGGCTGCACGTGAAGTAATCATTTACCGGGCAAAAAACTAATCTGCTATAATCCAGTTCATTAAAACAAAAGTAATATGGCCTCCAAGTTGGAGGCCATATTACTTTTGCAAAAAAGACATTCAAAACTGAATGTCTTTTACTTTGCCCAAAATCGATTGAATCTAATATCTTTCTCCATACAAATATTGATCCAGCTTGCTTTAAGCAAATTTGTCTTTCTTAATTACCCGGTAAATGGAAATGAGCAAGACCAGAATCGCACACAGCATTGCGACATAAGCCATCGGCCCGATAGTGATGGCTGCATGTGCTTGGGCACTGGCCATCCTGTTTTCCACTGCATATTCCACAATCCATTTGCGCATCAAGTGGGGCGTCAAAACCAGACTTACCGTGGCCACAATCGAAGCCAGCAAGGCCGTGTTCCTGGCATAAGGCTCCCGCAAAAATTGCGCCAAGACACAGAAGGCTGGCGCAACCATCAAGAGCAAAACCCACATAATGATGAGGCGACCTGCGCCACTGTTCATCATTTGTGCGCTATTAGCCGCATAACGATACTTGCCCCAGAGTTGACCACTTGTCAGTGTATTAAGCAAAGTTAAAAAGTATGACCCTTGCTGGCCGTATATTCCGCCGCGATTGGACAAGATGCCTTGCACAACCTGCAGGCCATCAGTAGAACCCGCAGTAGAAAAATCAACAGTCACGACTTTTTTCATATAAGTAGCCAGAAACATGACAATCGCTCCACCAAATTGCAGCGCGCGCAGCATGCTCAACTTCCGGGATGCCTGCAGCTTGAATTCCAAGCTAAGAACATGGCTAGGATGGTGGCTATGACCAATAACTAAAATGCCGATTACAACAACAACTGCCAGTAATGCCAGCAGCCACCAGAGCTTGGCCATAATAAGAAAAATCGCTAGGACAACGACTGCTACTGCTAGATAGGGCCGGTCTGAAAAGATTTCCCAAAAGTTCAGCTTCAGCTGGCGGTAGTCAGAACGCTTTTTAAGGTCCTTTGGTGGCAATCCAGCAGCTGCAGAAGCGGTCTTTTGCGCATCATTTATGTGTGTTTGTGCTTTTCTTTGACGGTATTCACGTCTTGTCATGTATGAATCTTTCTCCATAAGCTCCTCTTCCCTTCAGGAACATAATCCTAGCACGTTTCACGTCGCATTTTCACTGCTTTAGCAAATTCTTAGCAAATTTATTGTGCTAAAATAAAAAAGATAAGGTTTTTTCACAAAGTTAAAAAAGAAGGATGAGAATGTTTTGATTAGTTCCACTAAACTACCAGCAGGCTGGCACAAGTCGTTTTATACCTTATGGCTAGGCTGCTTTATCACGGGCATGGGCTACTCAATGACCATGCCATTTATATCCCTGTTCATCGCTGACCTGGGTCATTACAGCAAACTGCAGATTAGTCTTTATTCTGGACTGGCATTTGCTGTTACCTTTATTGCCCAGGCAATAGTTTCGCCATATTGGGGTAACCTGGCTGACAGAAAGGGCCGCAAGCTAATGTGCATGCGGGCTTCTGGCGTCATGGCCTTGACGATTACGGCGACCGGCTTTGCCCCAAACGCAATTTACATCATCGTGATGCGCTTTATTCAGGGGGCCTTTTCTGGCTATATCAACAACGCTACGGCTTTGATTGCCGGTGAAACGCCCCATCAAAAGAGTGGCTGGGTGATGAGCCAGATGATGACGGCTGGAACAGCCGGAAACCTGGTCGGACCTCTTCTTGGCGGCGTTCTCTCCAATTTCTTTGGCAATTGGCTAGGAGCCGTGTGGGGCTACCGGATTCCCTTCTTCATTACGGGTTTCTTAATGGTGTTGGTCTTTTTGGGTTCGACCTTTTTAGTTAAAGAAGAATTTACGCCTGTCTCACGTTCAGAGATGAAACCCATGAAAGAAATCATGCATACTCTGCCTAACGTTAAATTGATTGTTGCAATGTTTGTTACTACTCTTCTGGTTCAAGCAGCCAACATGTCAATTGACCCGATTGTCTCCTTGTATGTGAAGTCAATGATGCCTAATAGTAATAACATTGCCTTTGTGGCCGGTATTGTGGCCGCTACACCAGGGCTGGGGACGCTGCTAGCAGCATCTCGCATTGGCCACAAGATGGACGAGATTGGTCCACTTAAGATCTTGCGGGTAGGGCTAATTGCTGGTGCTGTCCTCTTCATTCCAATGGCACTGACCAGTTCTCCTTGGACATTGGCTGCCCTGCGCTTTTTACTGGGCATTGCCAGTGCCGGGATGTTGCCGGCAGCGCAAACCGTCTTGACTCTGAACACGCCTCCTGAAAGTTTTGGCCGCATCTTTAGCTACAACCAGTCTTTTCAGGCTATCGGTTCGGTCTTTGGCTCTTTGATGGGTTCAACCATTTCAGGTCTTTACAATTACGCCAGCGTCTTCTGGGCAACCGGCCTGACCCTCCTGCTCAACTTCATCCTAATCATCTTCTTCAGTTTGAAAAAACAAGCTAATAATTAATAGTAACTAACTCCAATGTAGTTGGAGTTTTGCATTAAATAGAAAAGTAAAACTAGCAGATTGAACTTTTTGCTGCGTTTAGGGCCGCACACTGGCAGATTAAGACCAATCACTACTTTAATCCGACAACTGCAAAATAAGAGCGTGTTTTTGAAAGACACGCTCTTTATTTAATCATTTTTAGTGGTAACCTCATCATCACTAAGCGAATTATTAAGCAATTCAAGCTGCTTGGGAATGGATAGCACTGCTAAAGATTGGCAAGATTTTGTTAAGCAGCACATAGACTAATTCTCGTCCATTTAAAATAGCGTAACAAAAAAGCGTGATCGCAAAATCACGCTTTTAGCTTATTAATTTATCTTTAGGCTAAATCTGCACCATTTGTGGCAATAACCTGCTTGTACCAGTCAAAGGACTTCTTCTTATACCGCTTAAAGGTTCCATGTCCTTCATCATCTTCATCAACATAGATAAAACCATAACGCTTGGACATTTCACCAGTTGACGCACTGACTAAGTCGATACAGCCCCAAGGCGTATAACCCATCACATCTGCGCCATCGGCAATTGCCTCTGAGATAGCTTCAATATGCTGGCGTAAATAGTCAATACGGTAGTCATCAGCCACATAATGATTGGCATCAGGCTGGTCAAGTGCACCCAGTCCATTTTCTACAATAAAAAGCGGCTTTTCATAACGGTCATAAAGCTCATTTAAGGCAATGCGCAAGCCAGTGGGGTCAATCTGCCAGCCCCAGTCGCTGGACTTTAAGAAGGGGTTCTTAACGCCACCCATCAAGTTCCCGGAAATCCGCTCTTGGTCCTGATTAGTCACGTCCACAACTGATGACATGTAGTAGCTAAAGCCAATGTAGTCAACTGGATAATCTGCAAGGAGAGCCAATTCTTCATCGGTGTAGTCCAAATCGCTTAACTTAACCCCATCACGAGCTAACAAGCTCTTTGTATAAGCCGGATAATGGCCCCGTACCTGCACATCAGCACAGAAGAAGTTATTAGCCTGGTTGTTTTGCAAAGTGGCCAGTTGATTTTTAGGGTTAGCATCATAGCTATAAGTAGTCGCATAAAGAATCATGCAGCCAATCTGCATGTCAGCCTTTAATTCATGGCCAATCTTGACTGCCTTGGAACTAGCAACAAATTGGTTGTGCCAGGCTTGGTAGATGTTCTTCTTGTCATTGGCACCATTGCTGGTGGTTAGTCCTTGACTCATAATTGGAAAGTGGGCAGCACTATTAATCTCGTTGAAGGTCATCCAGTATTTAACCTTGTCCTGGTAACGCGTTAAAACCGTGCGGGCGAAGCGCTCATAAAAGTCGATCAACTTTTTGTTCTTCCAGCCACCGTATTCTTTGACAAGATGAAGCGGCAATTCATAGTGCGATATGGTAATTACTGGCTCAATCTGGTGCCTGAGACATTCATCAATTACTGCATCATAAAACTGCAATCCTGCTTCATTAGGCTCTGTTTCATCCCCATTAGGGAAGATTCGCGACCAGGCAATTGAAAAGCGGTAACACTTAAAGCCCATTTCGCCAAACAAGGCAATATCTTCCTTAAAGTGGTGGTAATGATCAATCCCGATATGGTTCGGGTATGTGCGTTTAGAATCAATAGTAAAGTCAAAGTCAGGTGCATTGACTAACTCCATCCGGTCCTTGCCACCAGGCAACACATCAGGCAGCGATAGTCCCTTACCACCTTCTTGATAGGCACCTTCTAATTGGTTGGCAGCAGTAGCTCCACCCCATAAAAATCCTTTGGGAAAATTCTTTGTCTCCATAATTTCTCCTTTTCTTATTTTAATTCAAGTAAGTCATCGCCAACTACCACTTTACCACTGACAAGCGATTTAACCTCGTGGTAATTATTGGAATTAGTAACAATAACTGGTGTTGTCACTTCGTACCCAGCTTGCCTAATAGCAGCTAGATCAAAATCAATCAGTGGTGTTCCAACTTTAACTTTTTGATTCTTTTTAACTAAAATCTTAAAGCCCTTACCATCTAATTCAACCGTATCCATGCCTATATGAATCATCACTTCAGCCCCATTGGTTGACCTCAAGCCAATCGCATGGCCGGTTGGAAAGGTCATTGCAACCTCGCCGTCAAAGGGAGCACACACTTGTCCGGTTTCCGGTTCAATTGCAATGCCCTGGCCCATAGAACCACTAGCAAAAACTTGATCTTTAACCGCACTAAGCGGAACAACTCTACCATCAAGTGGGGCAATTATTTTTTCAGCCTGATTGTAGGTAGCTTTCGCCACATCATTGACATTTACTGCATTTGCCTCTACTGAATTTTGCATCGATTCATCAGCTACTGCAGCTTCACCATCAAGTTGGGTATCAACACTCTTTTTGCCAAAGAGCATTTGGAAAATAAAGCCTAAAACAAAGGCAATCGCCATTGCAGCAATTAGTCCATATACCTTCCCATCTACCCCACTTTTACCAATTGCATCCGGTATCGAGAAGATGCCCATGCCAGCCATAATGAAGACCTTGGTACCAAATAAGCCGATTAAACCACCGCCAATAGCAGAAGCAATACAACTTATAATGAAAGGG
This sequence comes from Lactobacillus sp. XV31L, assembly GCF_059900865.1. Lineage (NCBI taxonomy): Bacteria > Bacillati > Bacillota > Bacilli > Lactobacillales > Lactobacillaceae > Lactobacillus > Lactobacillus sp. XV31L. The sequence goes on from NZ_JBWXGC010000001.1 coordinate 161,976, forward strand.
GTTTTCCGCGATAAAGTAATGCCATAGATTGCAGGCTCAGTAACGCCAAAGATGCCAGAGACAAAAGCCGGAATGGCAATACTACGAGTTTTTTCATTTTTAGTCTGGAAGACAATAGCTAAAACAACTCCAATTTGAGCGAAGGAAGCCGCTAAAGATAGTCCTAAAATCGGATCATAACCCATAGCCGCAATATTACTCATCATAACAGCTACAAATCCCCAGTGGACACCAAAGATAACAAATACTTGCCAAAAAGCACCCATTAAAACTCCCGCCAGCACTGGACTGAAACTATATATTGCACTAACAACAGCTGCAATGCCGTTACCCAGCCAAGTAGCTATTGGGCCTATTACAATGAAAGTGACTGGAATAGTGACCAGCAGAATAGTAAACGGAACTAAAAATGTTTTCACAACGTCGGGAATAATTTTGCGGGCTACTTTTTGCACTTTAGTAGCAAACCAAATAGATATAATGATTGGAATAACTGATGAAGTATAATTCATCGAAATTACGGGGATTCCGAGAAAGGTCATATGGACAGGCGCTTGTAAAATAGTCCCCTTAAAAGCAGTGAACAGCGCCGTTTTACTGCTAGCCATGCCAACGATTGATGGATAGCAGAGCGCTGCCCCAATGGTGGCGCCTAAGTAGCTATTCAAGCCAAACTTTTTAGCTGCTGAAATCCCCAAAATAACTGGCAAGAAGTAGAAGAGACTATCGCCGATGGCATTAAGAATAATATAAGTCCCTGAGTTGGCTGAAACCCACCCCAATGCCAGAAACATTGCATTAAAGCCCTTAATCATCCCAGCAGCACACATTGGACCTAAAATCGGATTAAAAATACCAGAAATAAGGTCAATAAACCTATCCAACAAGTTCATATTGCTAGTGTCAACATAATCATCAGCAACTACGCCATCGCCTTCAAAACCACCGAGCTTAACCAATGTGTCATAGACATCAGCCACATTGTTGCCAATAACAACTTGGTATTGGCCGCCTGACTTAACTAGTGAAAGCACGCCATCGGTTGCCTTCATTTTATCATCATTCGCCTTATTTGTATCCTTTAACTTAAAGCGTAGCCGCGTTGTACAATGTACCACGCTAGCTACATTTTCTTTACCGCCAACATTGGCGATAATCTTGCGACTTAAATCTTCGTAAGCCATATTTTCCTCCAAAAAATAAAAAACCCGCGAACGCCAAAGTAACGTTTTTGCAAAAAGCTGCAAAAGACCTTGGAATTCTTGGGTTTATGCCTGTAAAAACAGTAACACACCGTTTAACTATTTAATTATTGCTTAGCTTGGGCCTCGCTTTGAGCTTTTTGCTCCTTTGCTTTTCTGTCTATGCGTCACCCGCCAAACATGCAGGGTCAGATACACTTCATCATCAGGTTGCAATTTCCAGCCAGCTTGATCATACAAATAAGTGCCAATTTTCTTAACTGTTTCGTAGGCCCTTTGGTATTTGACCCGCATTAGTTCAATCAGTGATTGATCAAGCTCACTGCCTGTAGCATCTTCGCCAATCCGATAAAGGTGACGTACCATGAAGGAACGTAAATGGGTCATAAAGCGATTAAAGTTAAAAGACTCACTATCAAGCTGAATACCATATTGATATTCCACTATTGAAATCACACCACTTATTAGCTTGGTGATTTTAATAGTGTCTTGCAGCTTGCCTTGCTTAGACCCCGCATTAATAAAATGGTAAGTCAGATAGACCAGCTCGGAATTAGGAAAAGTCAGCTTTGTTTCCTGCTCAATTAAACCTAACGCATCTTTGGCTGCCTGATACTCATTAGGAAAAAGCTTATTCATTTCCCAACCAATGGTATCCTGACCCAATTCAAGTCCTTCATCAGTCCGCTTTAACATAAAGTCGATATGATCAGCCAAAACCAAGTACTTGTAGTCCGAAAAATTAACTTTTAACCGCTTAGAAACTAATGAAATAACCTCGTTAGTCAGAGATAGGGTTCGTGCATCAAGGTCACTAACACTGTCAATTAACTTGATGTTTTTTTCAACAGCAACAAAGCGACGTGTGATTTTTGCCTCATCAATTGGATCACCACGCTTTTTGCCAAAGCCAATGCCGTTCCCAATTACTACCCAATCAACACCAGAATTTTCAGATACCAAGGCAGCGTTGTTGTTAAAATTTTTAATAAATTTCACTCAGCCAACTCCCTTACCAATAAAAAAACCTATAAAGAGCAAAAAAAGCGCTTTTTATAGGTTAATGCCTGATCGAATCAGTAACACACTTATTTATATGTCAATAATCATACACCAGCATTAAAGCGATTTCAATACTGAATTGAATATTTTGAATCAGTATTTACAAAATTTATGCTATAGAAGTACTCTTGAGAACAGCAAAAAGCTTTATCACTGCTTCTTTATTTGCATGATTCGATATACCTGTTCATTTGATTAATTAACTGATCATGCTTGCAGTCTTTAGCAGTTAGCAGAACAATATTAGCTCTTCCTAGGCCCAATTTAACCTTTATTTTAATTATCATTTTAACTGTGAATTACACTTGGGCTAAAGTTTGGGCCGGCTCTTTTAAGCAGGCCTTTGGCTTAATTGATGGTAGAATAAACTCAACTAGAACTATGAAAGGAACAAGCATAATGGTCCAAAAAAAAATCACGCCCACAGCAGCCAAAATTTGGGCCACGGTCCGCACCGCTTTTTTGGGTGCCCTCTTTTACTTAGGGGTGGCTTTGATCTTCTGGGGCTCAGGCTTTGGTAGCTCATACCTGGTTCAAGAAAACGCAGAACAAGCCAGTAGCGGCTTAACGGCGCAAAAAGCTGACGCTAACAAAAAGCGCAAGACCACTTACGATGCCAGCAAAACTGAATCAATTAGCGCCAGCAGGATATGGCAATCCAAGCAGAAAAAAGCCTATGCCATTGGCCGTATTTCTATTCCTGCCGTCAACATTCACAATCCCTTGTTTGCTGGCTACGGCGACCATAACCAAAACTTGGAATACGGCGTGGTCACCTGCCTGCCTGACCGCGTGATGGGTGGAACTAACAACTATGTTCTGGCTGGTCACTACATGGGGGCGCATGGTCCTGCCGTCTTGGATAACCTGCACTTGACTAAGCCCGGTGACCTCATCTATGTTACCGACCTGCACCAGATTTACGCCTATCAGGTCAAGCGCATCTCCTTTGCAATCAAGCCTACCCAAGTTGAGGTTGAAAACAATATCAAGAATCAGAGCATGATTACCCTGATTACATGTTCAGACTTTAACACTTCTAAATATGGCTATGGCGAGCACCGGACAGTTGTCCAAGGTGATCTGATCAGCCAGGTCGCGGCCAGCAAGAAGAACCTGCTTGCAACAGAATTGACAGACAAGACGGACACCAATAAGACCAAGCAGCAAGTAAACCTGCCAGCAAAAAAAGACCACAAGACGATTAAAAGAGTGGAACGCGTTCGCCCGGTAGCCCAGACCAAGTTTTACCAGAGCACAAGCTTCATTAAAACAGCTATTATTGCCTTTACCGTAATCTTTTTGCTAGTCATCGGCTGGAGCATAATGCGGATTTGGTTGCCCCACCATAAAAGTTAAATATCTTTACTATAAATGAAATATCCCTTTTAGCAATATTCTACTAAAAGGTTATTTTTGCTTGTTAAAATAAGACAACGCTTATTAAATAGATACCGGTAACAGCATACAGATCAGGGTCAGGATGTTATAATTTTTCTAGCAACAGTTAACGCTTACAGAATAGGAGAATAACTATGATACCTTGGTGGAAAAACGCGGTGGTTTACCAAATTTATCCCAAATCCTTTCAAGACACTAATGGTGATGGTATTGGCGACCTAGCTGGGATCACTGCCCGCTTGGACTACTTGCAAAAATTGGGAGTTGACGCAATTTGGCTGTCGCCAATTTACCAGTCTCCTGGAATTGACAATGGTTATGATATTTCTGACTATGAAGCGATTGATCCGCAATATGGCACAATGCAGGATTTGGACCAGTTAATTCAGGCCGCCCAAAAGCACAACATCCGCATTATTATGGACTTAGTCGTTAACCACACTTCTGACCAACATGACTGGTTCATTGAGGCCCGCAAGAGCCGCCACAATCCATATCGTGACTTTTATATTTGGCGTGACCCAATAGCTAGCCATGAACCTAACGACCTCAAGTCTGACTTCTCGGGCTCGGCCTGGCAGTATGACGCTAATACTGGTCAGTATTATCTGCACTTTTTTGCCCCGCAGCAACCAGACCTGAATTGGCAGAACCCCAAGATGCGGCAAAAAATCTATGACATGATGAACTTTTGGCTGGACAAGGGCGTTAGCGGATTCCGCTTGGATGTGATCGAACTAATTGGCAAGGAGCCTGATCGCAAGATTCGTGCTAATGGTCCCATGCTTCACCCCTACCTGCAAGAAATGAACCGGCAGGTTTTGGCAGGTCGGGATGTAATGACAGTAGGTGAAACTTGGGATGCGGACCTAGATGCCGTTACCAAGTATACTGATCCAGCCCGCCACGAATTATCCATGGTCTTCCAGTTTGAAGATCAAGGCATTGACCAGCAAGCAGGCAAATCTAAGTGGGACCTTAAGCCAGCCCAAATGAGCGAACTCAAAAATATTCTTATTAGGTGGCAGACTGACCTGGATTATCGGCACGCTTGGAACAGTCTATTCTGGGAGAACCACGACATCCCCCGAGTTATTTCACGTTGGGGCAACGATGGCCAGTACCGTGTTCAGTCAGCTAAGATGTTTGCCATTGCCCTGCACTTGATGCGGGGCACACCCTTTATCTATAACGGCGAAGAAATTGGCATGACCAACTGCCCGGTTAAGGATATTACTGAAGTTGAAGACCTTGAAAGCATCAACATGTACAATGAGCGGCTCAAGCAGGGCTATACTAAAACCGAGCTGCTTAAGTCCATCAATGCCAAGGGTCGCGACAATGCCCGTCGCCCCATACAGTGGACTGGTGGCACTAACGCCGGCTTTTCAACAGGTAGGCCCTGGCTAGCTGTCAACCCCAACTATCGTGACATCAACGTTGAATCTGCGCTAGCGGACCCTGATTCCATTTTTTATACTTATCAAAAATTGATTCGCTTGCGTCATGAAAATAACATTATCGTTAACGGTGACTTCATTCCGGCCCCTGCAAGCAGTACGGTCCTGGCCTACTACCGCGTACTGGGCAAGCAGCGCTGGCTAGTCGTAGCCAACCTTAGCGGTCGACCTGCTCCCTTTACCGCATCAGACCAGATTGAACACGTATTAATCTCTAACTATGACCAGCCTAAAACCTTGCAGGACGTCGTCCTCAAACCCTACGAGGCCTTTGCCGTCACCCTATCGCACTAACCTTCATTAGCAAAATAGGATAAGAGATTTTATCCAAGAAAGATACTATTACCAAAAGAATCTCAGTTAATCTAAATAAAACAACTGCAGAAACAGCTGACTTGGTGATCGCCAAATTAGGTTTAAAAACTAGTGACATGGTATAAATGTTACTGACACAAATTGCTGATACCGGAACACTACCAATATCATTTTCAATTAGTAATTATGACAAATTAAAAACAAAAATGGTTGCTGCAACACATAATACCCCTAGTCAAAATGTCGAAACACCAGCTGAAATAGCTGAATTTTTTGAAGATTAGGTCATGTTTATGGATTTTGGCAATATTTTTCTAGCTTATTTAAAGTACGATGACCTTACAGGAGAAAAAACGAGACCTGTTCTGGATATCGAACAAGCAGACGGCTTTCACTATGTTTATAAAATAACCTCAAAAATTCAGAATAAATCATTAAGAATACAGGCAAAGTATTATAAAATTAGAAATTGGCAACAATCCTGATTAAATAAGCTATCATGGATTGATTGCAATAAGCGCTATAAACTACCTATAGAAAAGGCAGAATTACGGCATATTGGTAAGTTGACCAAATTCAATCTAAAAGAATTGCTCGCATTTATTAATTCCCAAATTCAACGATAAGTACCTAATACATGACGCTTTAGTATATTATTTAATAGTTAGTGAAAAGACATTCAAAAGCGAATGTTTTTTTATTTATTCAAACTTTTTTATTCTTATCGACCAAGCTGTGCATGGTAAAGTTCAGCTGTTTCCTCGTCAAATGCACACAAAATTACTTGCATTGGATAATCTGGGTGCCGTGTGAGCCAGTTCCTGACTGTAATCACGGCAATGATTGCTGCGCGCCTGCGGGGAAAACCATAGGCTCCCGTTGAGATAGCCGGAAAGGCAACCGTATGCAGCTGGTGTTCATAAGCTAAGTCCAGTACATTCATGTAGCAAGCCTTTAAGAGTGCATCGTCGTGTGCACTGCCTGAATAGACTGGCCCCACCGTGTGAATGACAAACTTAGCTGGCAGGCGGTAGCCATTTGTAATCTTAGCCTCACCAGTTGCACAGCCATGCAGCTTCTTGCATTCTGCTAGCAGGTCGGGGCCCGCCGCTTGGTGAATTGCCCCATCAACGCCTAGACCACCCAGTAGGGTCTTATTAGCCGCATTAACAATCGCATCAACTTGCAACTTGGTAATGTCTCCTCGAATAATTTTGATTTTCGCAGTCATTTCTTTCTCCTCTTGTCATATTTTAAGCCTAGCACCAACTTTACCCAAGCAAAAATGCGCCCTCTAAAGGACGCACTTTGTGTTTATTTTAGTTTTAGCAACATCAAGCAAAGTTACCACTTATCTGCTCCTATTCTAAGTACATTCCTTGCAGCTTTTCCAAATCGGCAGCAGTAAATCCCAATTCTTTAGTAAAAAAGGTGTTAAAGTCGCCCCAGCCGCTACGGATTGTTTCGGTAATGCCCAAAATAGCAACTCCTTCGCCCTTGGTGACATTCATTTTGGCAACCATCTGGGAAATTTCGTCATTGCTTGGCAATTGCCGCGAAACTGCGAAGTCATAGAGCTTGTTAGTTAATAAATAGTCTCGAGCAATCGTTTCATCGTCAACGCCAAGCGCCATTAAAATCAAAGCCGTTACCATGCCTGTACGGTCCTTGCCAGCGCTGCAGTGATAAACCAGTGCCTGGTCTTCAGGCAATTTAAGCAATTCAGTAAAGATCCGTGCAAACATTTTGCGGCTATGACCATTGAGCAAGGTTTGCTGATAAATCCGGCCAATATAGTTATTGCCTAGATCAGGAATATGGTGAAGAAAGCGATAAACCCGGTGGTTGTTCTTGCTGTCACTGACGTCATCAGAATAAACTGGCACATCAACAAACTTAACGTGCGACCACAACATATCTGGTGCAGAGTGCTTTTCATATTGCGAGCGCAAGTCACAATCAACTGTAATTCGCAACTTGATCAACGTAGCCTGATCACTGGCAGTCAAGGAGCTAAGCGAGTCAGACCGGTAAATCTTGTTCCACTTAACTGCTTGTCCTTTTGCATTTTGATAGCCACCAACATCCCTGAAGTTCAAAGCTCCATCTAATTTAATTATGCGTTCATGTGTCAACTTTATCACCCCTTCTTGCCTTTATTATCTCACTTATTTAGCTTTGCCGTGTGCAAATAGTTGCGTCGCCTTCACAGCTCGCTTCCAACCTTGATAAAGGTGGTCCCGCTCTTCCTGGCCCATGCTGCTTTCAAAAGTTTTGCCAACCACAAAAATATTTTTAAGCTCATCTACATTTTTCCAGTATCCTACTGCCAGTCCGGCCAAAAAAGCCGCGCCCATCGAAGTAGTCTCCAAGGTCTTAGACCGTTCAATCTTAATGCCTAAAATGTCAGCTTGAAACTGCAAAAGATAGTTGTTGTTGGATGCGCCGCCATCCACACGCAAGGTGGGAATGGTAATTCCCGAATCAACCTGCATCGTGTCGACAACGTCTCGGGTTTGGTAGGCCAGTGATTGAAGTGTAGCCTTGATGAAGTCATTCTTATTTGTTCCACGTGTAACGCCAAAGACTGCGCCCCGTGCTTCCGAGTCCCAATAGGGCGCTCCTAAGCCGGTAAAAGCGGGCACAACATATACTTCATCCTCAGATTGAGACAACCTGGCAGCTTTTTCTGATTCTTCTGCCGTCTTAATCATCTTCATTGAGTCGCGCAGCCACTGCACAGCACTGCCCGAAACAAAGATTGAGCCTTCTAGAGCATAGGTAATGTGACCATCAAGACCATAAGCAATCGTTGTTAACAAGTTATTGTCAGACTCAGTTGGCTCCTGGCCTGTATTCATCACAATAAATGAACCTGTCCCGTATGTGTTCTTGACCATGCCCTTTTTAAGTGCAAGTTGGCCGATCAACGCAGCTTGCTGGTCGCCCGCAATTCCGCAAATTGGCACTTGTCCGCCAAAGAAGGTATAGGACTTAGTGTAGCCATATATTTCAGAATTAGACTTAACTGCTGGCAAAAGTGCTCGAGGTATATTGAGCAGGTTGAGTATGTCATCATCCCACTGCAAGTCATGGATATTGAAGAGCATTGTTCTTGAAGCATTCGTATAATCAGTAACATGGACTTCGCCGTCTGTCATTTTCCATAATAACCAACTATCAATTGTCCCAAAGAGCAATTCACCCCGTTCAGCCCGGTCTTGAGCGCCCACAACATTGTCCAGGATCCAGCGGATTTTGGTGGCACTGAAGTAGGGATCGACAATTAGTCCCGTCTTCTTATGGATCATCTCGCTGTAACCATCTTTTTTCAGTTTTTCTGCTAACTCTGTAGTCTGCCGTGATTGCCAAACAATCGCATTGTAAATTGGCTCACCTGTTTTTTTATCCCAAATTACGGTTGTCTCTCGCTGGTTGGTAATACCAATGCCCTTAATCTGGTCAGGACGAATCCCTGAATTGATCATCGCATTTGCAATTGTGGTTTGGACCGCATGCCAAATTTCCTCAGCCTTATGTTCGACCCAGCCTGGCTGTGGAAAGTACTGCGGAAACTCCCGTTGGGCAGAAGCAATCTTACGGCCCTGATGATCAATGATCATTGCCCGTGTAGAAGTGGTCCCTTCATCAATTGCCATAATGTAACTTTTCGCCATACTGTGTCCTTTCTTAAGAAAGCGGTTCATTATAATTTTACTATCTAACTTTGCTTTTACAAGAAATAATTATATCATTGTCAACATAGTAAGTTATACTTGAAAATAAAGCTTTTATTAACAAGGAGTAGATAGCAAAATGAACCAAGAAATCATTGCCTTAACTATTGCAGGCAACGACAGTGATGGCAGCGCTGGGATGACGGCTGACCTGCACTCATTTTACGCCCGCGAAGTATACGGCATGGGCCTTTTAACCGCCGCCGTGGCCGGTAATACCACCGGCATTTATGCCCAAGAAGTAATGCCCATTGCCTTTATTCAAAAGCAATTTGACGTTTTGAACCAAGACTTCAAAATTAATGCACTCAAGACTGGCATGCTGGCCAACAAGGAAGTAATTGCCTGCGTGGCTGCCAACTTGAATAAGTACCAAATGGGCAAGATCGTGCTTGACCCCGTTATTATAACTAAGCATGGTGATTCCTTGCTTGACGATGATGCATATCAGGGCTTTTTAGAGCAGCTTTTGCCCCTGGCTGATGTCATTACGCCTAACTTTTATGAACAACAAAAACTAACTGGACTTGAACTGGCCAATAAGGATGAAATTCACCAAGGCGCACGCCAATTACAGGCGATGGGCGCAAAGAATGTCTTGATGAAGGGACGCCATGATGATCCCGCTCAATCCCAAGTGACTGATATTTTGCTCGCAGAAAACGGCCAGTTTTACGAATTTACCAAGCCATTTATCAATACTAACCGTATCAATGGAACAGGCGACACATTATCTGCCGTTATTGCAGCCGAATTAGCCAAGGGACACTGCGTCGTTGACAGTATTGAGGTCGCCAAGGAGTTTACTTATGAAGCCATCGCCCACCCCATTAAAGTTGGTTCAAAGTATGGTCCAATCAACCACTTAGCCGCCCAACATGACGTGGAGTAATTATCTTTTGCTCACTGACCACCTTTAAGTTATACTTTACCAAGAATAATAGGATGGGTGCACAATGACCAAGACAACAATTAAAATTGCATATTTATATGAAGACTTGATGAATACATATGGCGACTCTGGCGACGTCAAAATCATTCAGTTCTTATTGCAAAAGCAGAATTATTCAACCCATGTGGATAATATTTCCTTAGGCGATGAATTTAACGCATTTGATTATGATTTTGTCTTCTTTGGTGGCGGCCAAGACTTTGAGCAAACTGTAGTTGCCCAGGACCTGCCGCGCCATCAAGAGACCTTAACTGCCTACATCAACCAAGGCTGTCCAATGCTGGGGGTATGTGGGGGCTACCAGCTTATTGGAAGCTACTATAAAACCAGTGCTGGCGTTACCATCAAGGGGCTCAACATCTTACCCTTCCATACCATCTTCAAGGCTGACAAGAGAATGATAGGTGACACACGCTACATGAGCGAATGGGGTGAAGTTCGAGCATTTGAAAATCACTCAGGTCAAACCTATTTCGATGACCCCGAACTGCTCAAGCCGCTGGGCAAAATGATTGAGGGCTATGGCAATAACCCTGAAGATGGCGGTGAGGGCTTGCGCTATCGCAACTTTATCGGGACTTACTCCCACGGGCCATTGCTCAAGAATCTCAATGTGGCTAATGCCATTACCAAGTTAATTACAGCCCGGCATGAAGAGCGCATGCACTCATAAATATTATAAGAACAAGGAGAAAACGGATTGCAGATGCACTTTGTTTTCTCTTTTTTGGACACAAAGTTTGAAACCATATAAGGGTAAGACTGGAAATAGCCGGCTATAATATAATTAGACACTAGGCAGTCGATCAGTAAAGGAGATTTTATGAAAGTTTTTGTAGTTGGAGCTAGCGGCCGGGTTGGTCAAGAGCTATGTCAAAATTTAATTAACCATGGCCACCAAGTTAGCGCAGGAGCCCGCCACTTTGATTCTCTTCAGGGATTGAATGTGAAAGAAGTCCCACTTGATCTTCATTCTCCTGCCTCTGAAATTGCAGGCAAAATTGGTCAACAAGACGCGATTTATTTTGTTGCTGGTTCGCGTGGCAATGACGTGCTGGAAATTGATACCTACGGTGCAATCAAAGTTATGCAAGCGGCCCAGGTCAATCATATCAACCGCTTTATCATGCTTAGCGGTTATGGCGCCTTGGACCCGCATTTCTGGGAAAAATCTTCCTTGCGCGAATACTATATGGGCAAGTATTTAGCCGATAACTGGCTAATTCACCAGTCAGAGCTGTCTTACACAATTTTGCAGCCCGGAAATTTAACGCAGACCCCAGTAACTGGGAACGTTGCCTTGAATGTGCGTGAGTCAGGACAAAATTCAATTAGTGATGTCGCTCAAGTCTTGGCAGCCATCCTGGACCATGATAATCTAAGCGGCAAGGTGATTCCAATGCATGAAGGAGACAACCCAATTGACCAAGCTTTAGAGCAAATTTAAAGTAATTATTGCCAAATTTAAAAGAGCTGATTTTGGAGCTTACTCCTAAAATGGGACTAGTTTTTCAAATTCAACTTTTTTTCTTTTTGATTTTTTATTCAGTTGTTATATTTCTATTTTAAATGGTAAACTGATTTTAAAATATCAAAAGTTTATAAGAGGTATAAATTATGACAACAGTCAAAGATGTTGCTACATTGGCTGGTGTTTCAATTGGTTCTGTTTCTAATTATCTGAATGGCAAGCACCAAAGAAAAAGAACAGTTGAAAATATAAAAAAAGCAATGAAGCAGCTCGATTATCATCAAAACATTATTGCTCGTGGATTAAAGAAGAATAAAACCATGTCAATCGGTGTCATAATAAATCAATTAACCGACTTTTTTTCTATGTCAATTGTTTCAGCAATAGAGACCTACGTTGAAAAATTTGGTTATAGTATCATTGTTTGTGATTACCATGATAACAAAAAACGTTTCGAACAAAAAATTGATTTCCTTATCAATCGATCAATCGATGCAATTATTGTTTTTCACCAAGATTATGCATCACCTATGCTTAAAAAAATCATAAAAAATGACATACCCATTATTGCAATTGATGCTCCTATCAAGGGCCTTAAAACCGATGTTGTAGTAGTTGATAACTATGAATCTTCTAAGGCTGGTGTGAATTATTTAATTAACAAAGGATATAGCAATATTGGCATTATTACTGGTTCTTCCCAAAATTATATTTCACAAAAAAGACAACAAGGATATGAAGATGCTCTAAAGGAGAATAATCTCCCTGTTCGTAAAAATTATATTTGGTCAGGTGACTACACTATCAATGCTGGTTATCAGGGATTTAATGAATTAATCAAAGACAATCAGAATATAGATGCAATCTTTGTTATTAATTATTATATGTCAATGGGTGCAATAAAAGCTTATCATCAACTACATTATTATAGAAAAATCGAATTCTTAGTGTATGATCATTTTTTTGTTAATGATATCTTTTATCCAGAAATCAGTTCAATTGAACAACCTGTGAAAGAAATTGGGACAGTCGCGGGCAAACTTGTAATTGACAGGTTAACTAAACCATTTGGCAATGATTTCCAATTCATTTTTTGTAATAATATTTTTCACAGAAATTAGAAAGCGCTTGCTTTTGAAAATATATCAGATTATAATTTAATTGTAATTTGAAATGTTTCACTTTTTGCATAGATGATATCAATTCAAATTAACGTTCTAAATTATTATTTTTAGCAAAACTTGAAACGATTCACGACAAGGAGGAATATTTATGAACATATTATTAGCATGTGGTGGCGGCATGAGCTCATCAATTTTAGCAAGTGCTCTTACCAAAGAGGCAGCCAAGCACAACAAAAAATGGATGGTGCATGAAACAAGTATTGATAAGGTTTCTGATGATCTAAACGAAAAAGATTATCAATTAATACTGTTAGCTCCTCAGGTATCTTTTAAGAAAAAAGACTTTGCAGACGAAGCCAAAAAGAAAAATGCAAAATTTATTTTAATCCCTATGACCATGTATAACCCAGCTAAAGTAAATAAACTATATGATTTGATTAATAAGGAGGACGCATAGTGAGCTTCGATTCTATTTCGGAAAAAATGGGACAAATAGCTAATAATCGCTACTTAACTGCTATTAGAGACGGAATGGCAGTTATTATCCCCGTTTCAATTATCGGATCCTTTTTTACCATTCTTCTGAATTTACCAATTGATTCTTGGAAGAACTTTATTAAACCATTTTCTTCCATGTTATCCGTTCCAATGTACTATTCCATCAATTTGATGGCCATTTATTGTGTGTTTTCAATTACTGCACATTTATCTAAGTATTACAAAATAGACCCTATTTCTACTGGCGTTTTAGCCGAAATGTCCTTCTTTATTTTAGCAATTGAACCTCTTGTACTAGATGTCAAAAAAGCAGGTATTGCACCCGGCACCTACCTACCCATGGGTAATATGGGTGCTCAAGGACTATTCACAGCTATTCTTTGTGCTATATTCTCAGTTGAAGTGGTCAGGGTTTTTAATGAAAAGCATTTAGTTATTACAATGCCTGATGGTGTCCCAGCTGCTGTAGGAAAATCTTTTAGTGCTCTATTTCCCGGAATAGTAATTATTATTGTTTCATTTGTACTAAAAGAAATATTCAAACTCGATATTAACGGTATATTAACCTGGGTTTTCTCACCAATTGGCTACTTTGGACATGATACTTTCTTATCAGCAATTGTTCCTGTCCTATTAATAACAATAATTTGGCTCTTTGGTGTCCATGGTATGGTTATTGCAACACCAATTCTTTATCCATATTGGTATGCAAATTTAAATGCCAACGTAACAGCAATTGCTCATGGACATGCTCCTGTACACTTTATGACAGAGCAATTCTTTCAATGGTTTGTTTGGGTTGGTGGAGCCGGTGCAACTCTTTCATTAGCAATTCTTTTGCTATTTTTGGGCAAGTCAAAATTTAGTAAAACAATGGGGGCAGTAACCATTGTTCCAGCTATCTTTAATATTAATGAGCCATTAATATTTGGTATTCCAATTATCATGAATCCCTATTTTGCTATTCCATTTGTCTTGGCACCTACTGCAATGGCAGCAGTAACTTATGTAGCAATGAAGCTGCACCTTGTGGCATATACAACAGCTGTTGCTCCTTGGACATTACCTGGACCAATTGGAGCTTGGATGGCTACAGGGTTTGATTGGCGAGCAATTGTCTTATGTCTATTCAACATCTTAATTTCTTTAGTCATTTACTATCCATTCTTCAAGATGTTCGATCGTAATCAATTAAAATTAGAAAAAGAAGGAGACAATGCCAATGAAGGGGATCTCAGTTTATCCGAATAAAAGTAGTATTGATGATTGTATTGACTATATCAATCGTGCTGCAAGTTTAGGTTATGGCAGATTATTTACAAGCTTATTAGAGTTAACTGGTGATAAAACCGAAATACTTAACAAGTTTAAAAAAGTTTTAACATATGCTCATACCAAAAAAATGTGGGTAAGTTTGGATGTCAATCCTAGTTTATTCAAAGACTTTAACATAAGTTATAATGATCTTGCTTTTTTTAAAGATCTTGGAGCTGATATTGTTCGTTTAGATTCAAGCTTTGATGGGATGCCAGAATCAATCATGACTTATAATCCAGAAGATTTAACCATTGAAGTCAATATAAGTAATGATACTAAAAATATAGAAAATATTTTTAGCTATAGTCCAATTAAAAATAAAATTATTGGTTGTCACAATTTTTATCCTCAACGCTACACTGGATTAGACACAGAATATTTTTTGCATACTACACAAAAATATCATAATTTGGGTATTAGAACGGCAGCTTTCGTATCTTCTAATAGTGGAAAGATTGGCCCACATCCTTATAATGCTGGATTACCTACTTTAGAGATTCATCGTGGACTAGCCATCGAAAAGCAGGCTCAATACTTAATTAATACCCAACTCATTGACGATATCTTGATTGGTAATGCTTTCGCCAGTGAAGATGAACTAGAAAAAATTGCTAAGTTAGATTCAAAAATTCCACAATTTTTTATCAAGTTTGCTCCTTCAGCTACTAATTTAGAAAAGGAAATTGTACTTAACAATTTGCATTTTAATCGTGGTGATATTAACAGCTATGCAATTCGATCAACCTTTGTAAAGTTAAAATATAACAAGCATAATTTGCCTGTTAATAATCCTGTCAATACCCTCAATAGAGGAATGATAACCATAGGTAATAATAATTTTGATCAGTACAAGGGTGAATTAAACATTGTTAAGCAAGAAATGGACAATCGTGATCACTTAAAAAATGTGGTAGCACAAATAGTGCCGAGTGATTTACAATTTATTGACTTCATTAAACCTTGGAACAAATTCAAATTTATTGATCTTGATAGTTATTAAGGAGAACACTATATGGACGGTTTAGAAGAAATCAGTTTTGAAATCATTAGCCATTCAGGACAGGCTAAAACTGAGATTATGCAGGCTGTTTCTCAATCAAGAAATAGCACAAACGACCCGCAACCTCTTCTCGATTCGGCAAAAGAGGAATTAAAGAAGGCCCAAAACTCACATTTAAAAGCATTAGCAGATTTTGCAAAAACTGGGGAAAGTAAAATCGATCCTTTGTATATGCATGCCGAAGATCAGATGATCACGGCTGAAAGTTTCCTTGATTTCGCTACTGAATTAATCAAAACGAATCAAGAATTAGATAAGCTAAAACGAGCTTTAAAAAATAAGTCTTAGTATAAAGCAACTATGTAATAATACTAAATAATATATTCCTTATTTGATGAAAGAAAAAATGAAAATAGAAAACAAAATTAAAGCCTTTGAAAAAATGGGTATAGGCTTATTCGTCCATTGGGGACTCTATTCAAAATTTTCTAAGGGCGAATGGGCGCAAAACATTTTAAATATTCCCAACTATCAAGCAGCATTTAATGAGTTTAATCCTTCAGAGAAAAACATTCGTGAGCTTGTCAAACTAGCAAAAAATTGTGGCTTTAAATATATTGTATTGACTGCTAAACATCATGATGGATTTTATTTATTTGATACTAAAGGAATAAACAATTTTGATAGTATTCATTCTCCTTTTAAAAATGATGTAATCAAGATTTTTACAGATGAGTGTCATAAGCAAGGCATCGCACCTTTCATATATTATGCTACCTATGACTGGAATAATGATAAGTACCTTCATGATTTTAATGGTTATCTAACTGAATTACGTATGTTAATCAAAATTCTTTGTACTAACTACGGAAAGATTGGTGGGTTTTGGTTCGATGGAAATTGGGATAAACCTAATGCTGATTGGCAAGAAGATCAACTTTATCAGGAAATAAGAATGCTCCAACCCCAGGCCATAATTACTAACAATACTGGGTTAGAAAAACAAGGTAAGAGTAATAATAGTAAAGTTGATGTTCTGACTTTTGAAAGAGGTAATCCACAATCAATTAAGCATGTACAGAATAACCATTACTTAGCTGCAGAAACCTCATTGACTTTAAATAAGCATTGGGGCAATGCACAAAATGATCTTAACTATATTTCCGCACAACAGCTGATCGAGCAAATTTGTCGTACTCGAAAAGTAGGTGCTAACTTATTAATCAATGTAGGACCAGAGTTTGATGGTTCTTTAAATATTCATTGTAAATCGCTAATTGAAGTTATTGGGCAATGGATGGCTTTTGACCATGAAGCAATCTCACATACTAGTAATTATGATCACTTAACTTATAAAACCATATCAAATGAACATGACTTTATTAAAGGTTCCTACTTATTTGTTGATAATCTAGGAAATATTGGTAATAGCAATGTCGTACTTGGTGGAGAAAAAGAGCGAGAACTAATCTTTAACAATTTTGAAAAAACAATTGACCATATTATATGGCTTGATAATAAAAAAGAGGTCAAGTTTTATCAAAATGCATCAAAGCAGATGCTTAAAATTTATGCTGATGGCTTTGAATATGGAACTAATTTAATTGAGCGCGTAGCCAAAATTTATTATAAGCAATAATTTCGTATCAAAAAGACTTATTTTACTATGACTAGTAGAATTAGTCTTTTGTCTATTTTTGCTTCATAAATAGAATTACTTACTTCCACCCTTGTTCTTCATACGCCATTTGCCAGAATTGCAGCTCATAATAGCTGCTTCGTACAAAGGCATCTACCATCTCCTGTCGTTCCTTGCTAGTAGCTTCTTTAGCCAGCACATTGGTTAATTCCAGTATTTTAGTAACATTCGTCCCGTACCAGTCCCCATCGTATGTATCAATCCACTCTTGGTAGTAGTGAACCGGTGAGCCTGTTGCTGCCATCTTTTGGCCAATCTCCTGGTAAAGCCAGTAGCACGGTACAATTGCGGCCACTGCTGGTGCAATGCCTGCCACGTTCAGCGTCATATGCAAGTGATTGACATAGTCATAGGCAGTTGGAGCCACTGGTGTTTGAGCAGCTTCTTGGGGCGTAATCGTCAATTCTTCAAAAAAGTGCGTGCGTACGCTGATCTCGGTGTCCCTTAAGTCTTGTGCACGAGTACGTATAAAATCAGCAATCCACTTATTATCAGCCTTAGTGACGATCATTTCATGCACTTGGGCAAACTGGTCCAGATAATAGCGGTCTTGCAATAGATAAAACCGAAACTTTGACAGTGGCAGCTGGCCACTCTGAAGTTCATGCACAAAGGGATGGTCCTTGCCCTTTTGCCACAAATCACTAGCCGCTGCATGCAGCTGGTCTGTAAATACTTCCACCTTCATCCTCCTCAACCACTTCTTGGTCATTTGCAGATTAAATTCACAGTCTAAGCTTAGCCCACTTCTACTCTTTGAGCAATCTCTCCCAGTAAAAAGAAACCAATTACTAGACAGATGTAACGGCAGCAACTATTTAAGGATAAATTTGCCAGCCAGCATTGTATTGCAGGAAAAAAGTCTGTATAATGAAAGCGATAACACGAGGGGTGCCTTTTTGGCTGAGATGAAAGACAATTTCAGACCCTTTGAACCTGTAAGCTAATTCTTGCGTAGGAACGTGTCAAATACGGTTAAACTTTGGCGCGCTATAGTGTGCCAAAGTTTTTTATTTGCTTGAAGCTAGGGTTAAGGTACTTCTTTGTTTTTTGAGGAGGAAAACATGCAGTTAGAAAATTTGGATAAGTTGCGCGCGCAAAACCCCGTTGTTTTAAACGTGGCTAATTTCGTTACCGTGCAAGACGTGGCCAATGGCCTGAATGCACTGGGTGCATCGCCAATTATGAGTAAGGAGGTCGACGAGGCTGAAGAGATGGTCAAGATGGCGGGAAGTGTTGCCATCAACTTGGGTACGCTAACGAAGCTGCAGATTGCCCAAATGCAGAAAATAGGCGACCTAGCTGAACGGTATCACAAGCCAGTAGTGCTTGATCCCGTTGCTGTAGGCGCTGTTTCTTACCGCCTCAAGATCGCACGTGACTTACTGTGGGCTTTCCCGGTCAAAATCATCCGCGGTAACGCAGGCGAAATAGCTGCTTTGGGTGGCTTCAAGTGGGATGCCAAGGGGATTGATGCGGGAACAGGTTCTGGAGACCTTGACCAAATCACCCAAGAAACAGCTGCCAAGCTGCATTGCGTAGTAATTGCTAGTGGCGCCACTGATACCATCAGCAATGGCCAAGACGTGGTCCACGTCTACAACGGGACGCCTCTTTTTCAAGCACATGTTGGGTCTGGTGATATGCTGTCCAGCGTGGTAGCTGCCTTTGCGGCAGTCTGTGATGATCCCTTTGAGGCAGCCCAGACAGCCACACTAGTCTTTGCTGCTAGCGGTGAGCTGCTGGTTAAGGACCATCATGACCTTGGGCCTGGTTCGTTTGGCATGTATCTAATGGACTACTTGGCCAAGGTCCAAGCAGCTGACATTAATAAGATTGCCCGTTTTGATTAAGGAGAACAAGATGGTTGAACAAATCAATTCATTTCCCCAAGTACTCACTATTGCTGGTACTGATTCTGGTGGCGGGGCCGGAATCATGGCTGACCTCAAGACCTTTCAGATGCAGGGCGTCTTTGGTACCGCTGTAGTAGTCGCAGTCACTGCCCAGAACACTTTGGGCGTTCAAGACTCCTACTTGATGCCGTTAGACATGGTCGATGCACAATTTGCTTCTCTAGCTGCCGATTTTCGTATTCAAGCCTGCAAAACTGGCATGTTGGGTGATGCAAAGCATGTCCACCAAGTTGCCCTCAATCTGCAGAAGTATGACTTTGGCCCTATAACTGTTGACCCAGTAATGGTGGCAAAGGGCGGTGCTCCCTTGCTGGCGGCAGAAGCCGTGGCAACAGTCAAGGAAGAACTCTTGCCCCTAGCTGACCTAGTTACGCCCAACCTGCCAGAAGCCGAGGTTTTAACCGGCATTAAAGCCGAAAGTTCAGATCAATATCCAGACCTAGCACATGCCTTGCAGGAGATGGGAGTAAAGAACGTCTTGATTAAGGGCGGCCATGCCACTAGTGACCAGGTCCGTGACTATGCTCTGCTAGCTGATAGGACTAGTTTTTGGATTAGTAGTCCACGCACGCACACTGAGCGTACGCACGGCACCGGTGACACCTTGGCCTCTGCCATCACCGCCCAGCTTGCCCTAGGCCACAACCTGACCGATGCAATCAAGCTAGCCAAAAAGTATGTCACCAAGACAATTGCTCAGACGATTCAAGTTGGCCACGGCCATGGTCCTCTCAACCACTGGGCCAAATAACAAAGGAGAAATTATGGCAAAATTTAACCCCAATATTTTACATGCTTATTTTATTTGCGGCTCTCAAGATGTGCCCGCTGGCAAAACTCTATCTGGCTTAGTTGAAGAAGCACTGAAGGCAGGCATTACTGCCTACCAATTTCGCGACAAGGGACCGCAATCCACTCTAAGTTCAGCTGACCGCCTACCTATGGCCCAACAGCTTCATCGCCTTTGCCAAGAATACCATGTGCCCTTCTTTATTGATGATGATGTCGACTTAGCTTTAAAAGTTGGTGCTGAAGGCATCCACGTTGGTCAAAGCGATGAAGCTATCGAACAGGTAGTAACAACAGTTCACGGGCAAATGATCGTCGGCTATTCCTGCTCTACCTTAGATGAAATTATGCAGGGCGATCAAATTGCTGGCATTGACTACTACGGCAGCGGTCCCATTTATACCACCAATACCAAGCTTGATGCTGATCCCAAAATTGGTCTGGCTGGTCTCACCCGCTTAGTTAAAGCAACCGAGCGCCCAATTGTTGCTATCGGTGGTATTACTTTGGAAAGTTTGCCTGCTATAGCAAAAACTGGCGCCGCTGGCGCATCTGTTATCTCGCTAATTGCACACAGCCAGAACATTGAAAAGGCGGTTAGCGCGATGCTTGCTGCACCATGGAATAAATAATCATTTACACACTTAAATACACTTACACCAAAAGACCCAGTTTCTATTTTGAAACTGGGTCTTTATTTAGCTTGGACTAGGCAACCCCACTCCACTTTTTCAAAGACGTTTTGTAGACTGAGCAAAGAGTGAACGAAAGTCTGCGGTAGGTCTGTCGAATCAAATTTGCCAGTTAAAACCTGGTAATTATTGTCCCGCTATCGCCAGCTTAAACTCGCCTGACTTTACTTAAATTAAACGAAATTAACAGAGACCTCACCGAACTTGCTCGATCCCTGCAAGATTACGGTCGGGCCATCACCTCTGGGTTCGCCGTTAATCTCTACATCACCAAAGACTGAAGACATGTGGTCTTCAAGTTGCCAGGACAACGGCAGGTAAATTGCCACTTCACCCATAGATGAGTTGACGTTGATTGTAACCTTATCGCCTGCAACCTTTGCAGAATCAAGGTAGACAGCCACTTCACCCATCGTAGAGTTGATCGTAACGCTTTCTAAATTCTGGGAGTGTACGTAGCGTGAAACATCCGACAATTTCTGGTTAATCACAACGTTGCGCTCGTCCTCATTTTTGGTACCAGCCGTAAAACGGTCTTTAGTCTCAAAGTCGCCGTCCTCCCAGTCATGATTCATTTTATGGTTAATAAAGTATGTGGCTCCGTGGTGCCGCCTTTTTGTAAAAATAAGACACAAACCAGCATAAACCAGACAAGCTGCTAGGAGCAATGTCCACGGGACAATCCGGGTAATATGCAGCGGTCCTGCATAGACGATTAGCAGAAATGCCACCGAAAAAACTATTCCGAAAATATTTTTACCGGCAATACTGTTAACCAAGCTGGCAGCAAAAATAATGGTCCAAAAAATGGTTCCTAGTCCCAGCTGAAAGGTCAAAACGTGCAGCTGGTTTAACACCAAAAAGACCGCTGCTGCAACTAGACCGATGCCCCATAGTATTTCTTTGATTTTTTGTCTTTTCATTATGATGACCTTCTCTCGTTTAATCTATCACTTAAGCTGTGGTAATAACGGCGTGAAACATACACCGTCTTGTAAGAATCCTGAAAATGCACCTGACAGTTTGAAATCGACCTGGTCAAGGCGTAAATTTGCTTTAAATTCAGAATGGTTGACTTAGAAATACGCGTAAACTGACTACTTAAGAGATTTTCTAATTCATACAATTTGTAATTAACGCTGAATGAGTCCCTACTCGTATGAGCGATGACCTGCCGCCCCTCTGTTTCAAAAAACAAGATATCATTTAGATTTACGTAATATGTCATGTCGTCCTTGTAACACTCGAGCTGGTCGGGCCGCACGCTCAATTCTTGCAGCTGCCGATAAATCTGCTCAACTTCCGTCGTCAATTCTTTAGCGTGAATTGTCACCTGCTCCTCATCTAGATCGGGGTCAAGATCAATTTTAACTTTCAAGATTCTCACCTACCTTTCAACTGATTGTTTTTATTAAACGCCTATTTTTTCCTAAAAGCTAGAGCATTTTTTTAAGTGGTCATTTTTAGCGTCCAAGCGGTCATTCATAATGCTGGAAAAGCAAGGTCATCAAATTAGGACAAACAAAAAGCAGATCATATGATCTGCTTTTATATTTTATATTTTGCTTAATTAATCTTCTTCAAGGCATCCTCAACCGCAGCTTTTAAACTGCGTGTGGTATTTGATGCACCCGAAACGGCATCAACATCAACACTGTTTGCTTCAACCATTTTCTGAGGCAGCACTTTGATTGCCCTTTGGCCATAGTCTTCAGACTCTGCTTGCTTTAAAACTTCAATCTGCTTCAAGTTCTTTTGCTTATCTGCCGTTACTCTGACCACAATCTCATCGCCCATGCCTTGGTTAGACTTGCCAATGTACTGGTCTGGACCTGTTTGATAGTCGGCCTTCTTAATGTCAGAGGCAAGGACATGACGTGACGCTGGCTTAGAAGCAGCTACCTCTAAGTAGTCTGCATCATCTTTAGGCTGAGCCGCATTTTGCCCTACGATTTTACCAAAGATTAGGCAGTCGGCCAAGTCCGAGCCGCCTTGATACAAGTTTGCCATGTTGCTACCAAGCTCGCCGGCACCATACAAGTGTGGAATTGGTTTCCGGTCTGGGTTAAGAATTTCAGCGTGGGCATTTCTTCTTGGACCAGCTTCGGACCAACCAATTGTCTGCACCAACGGAATGGCATAATATGGGCCACTTTCAGAAAATTCACTCAGGGTTTCTGGTGCACGGTGGAAGGCATAATCATGCTTTTGGTCGGCAAAGAAGTTGAATTCATCAATGGTACCCTGCAATTTTTCTGTTGTGACGTCAATCTTTTCTGCTAGCTCACTGACAGAAGCAGCCTTGACCACAGAGTTGAGTGCCTTATTATCAGGGAAGGTGTCAATTTGACTGATCTCGTCATACTTCTTTTGGTCAAAGATAAGATATGGCTTAATTGGGTTAAGCGGTTTATACCACGAACCATGATTTTCAACATAACCTTCCCGAGCTGGCTGGTCTTCTTTGAAGTAACGCGTACCATCATCACCAACAGTAAAGATGCTGCCAGTATTAAAGACCGGATTGCCCATATAAAACGGGGCACGCTTCATGTCTGGCTCATAGAAGGCAAAACTCTGCTGAAAGCCACCAGAAGCATACATCGACATGTGCCACATATCAGCTCCAGCTTCATGAGCTAAGTCAATGCCCTTACCCTTATTTGTACAGCGAACCAACCGGTACCAACTTGTGTGAGCCAATATAGTCCTGAATCATTTGTTGATTATTTTCAAGTCCGCCTGTTGCTAGCACCACGCCGTTCTTAGCAAAAATATTCAACAAGGTGTGGTCACGTTCAATTTGAGCACCAACTACCTTACGGTTAGGTGCTTGCAACAAGTGGACAACTGGTGAAGAATACCAAACATCAATTTGATCGCTGCGATCAAGCACATTTTGCCTTAAAGTATTCCATAAGGCAGCGTCAAAAATGCCTGGTTTTAACGTAATCATATCGTAGCTTTTAGCTCCTGGCAGATTGGAATGATCTGCAATTACTGCATCATCAGGCAGACCTAAAATTGTTTTATAGCTAAATGGTTGACTAACTCCCAAATACTTTTTAAAGTATTCTTTCATATGCGCTATGCCATGAACAACAACATCTTCAACTTCTGGATCAATTTCAAAATGTTGTGCTAAATGTTCATAGTACTGTCGGTAGTCGGATTCACTGCTGCTATAACCTACCAATTCCCCTGCATACCTAGTATTGCCGCCTTCATGTCCTTCGGGGGGCAGAATCGACGATTAATACTTTGGCACCATTGTCAGCAGCAAAGCGGGCAGCCGTAGCACCGGCCCCACCAAAGCCAAGGACAATGACATCATAGCTTGCATCATAATTTGTATTTTTGTTTACGATCATTGCATGTATCTCCTTATATTTAGCAAAATTATAACTACCGTACTTTTATATGTTAATTTTATCACATAAGCGCTTACATTAGAATTATATACAGAGAATATTTTTAAATACAGCTTCTTTGCATGCAAAAAGTCGTCCACCTTTTTCGGTAAGCGACTTTACTTAGTTAATTACTCGAGGCCAACTTGATGGAAAATTTCATCAACATGACGCAAGTGATAATGGTAATCAAAGGCATCGGCGACATCATCTTCGGACAAGTAATTCATGATTGTGCTGTCTTCAACCAACTTTCTAAAAGAAGTCCCTTCATCCCATGCCTTAGCCGTTAATTTTTGGATCATATCATAGGCTTCCTCGCGGCTCAAACATGCTTCATCAATCAGCTTAAGCAGCACGCGCTGTGAATAAATTAGACCATATGTCTTGTCCATATTCTTGCGCATGGTTTCAGGGAAAACATCCAGATTAGCCAAGATGCGGTCAATGCGCGCAAGCATGTAATCGATGCCAACGGTGGCATCAGGCAAAACAATTCGTTCTGCACTGGAATGAGAAATATCTCGCTCGTGCCACAGAGTAACATCTTCATAAGCCGTAACAATGTGACCACGCATAATGCGAGCCATACCGCATAAATTCTCGCAGCCGATTGGATTGCGCTTATGTGGCATTGCAGATGAGCCCTTTTGGCCAGAGCGAAAATGTTCTTCTACCTCGTGAATTTCTGAGCGCTGCAAGTTGCGAATCTCTGTTGCCCAATTTTCAATACTTGTCGCAATTAGCGCCAAAGTAGCGATATATTCTGCGTGCAGATCTCGCGGTAAGACTTGACTGGTAATCGGCTGCTTGGTTAAGCCCAACTGTTTCAATACAATAGTCTCAACTTCTGGTGGGACATTAGCAAAGGTGCCAACGGCTCCAGAGATTTTCCCTGATTCAACGCCGCGCGCTGCATGTTCAAAACGGTCAATATCACGACTTATCTCCGCATACCAGCGGGCCAGCTTTAGACCAAAAGTGGTTGGCTCAGCTTGAACGCCATGAGTGCGGCCCATTTCGAGCGTGTTTTTGTACTTAAGAGCTTGGGCAGCAATCGTTTTCTTCAACTGGCGCAAGTCTTGCCTAATAATGGCATCGGCTTGTTTGAGCAGATAACCCTGAGCCGTATCAACCACATCAGTTGAAGTAAGGCCAAAGTGGACCCATTTTTTCTCTGGACCCAAGCTCTCAGAAATCGTTCGGGTAAAGGCAACGACGTCATGGTGCGTTTCTTCTTCCAGTTCAGCAACACGGGCAGCCGTAAAACTGGCGTTGTGGGCAATTTTAGCAGCGTCTTCTTGGGGTATCTCGCCTAGCTCGCTCCATGCATTAACCGCTGCAACTTCTACTTTCAGCCAAGCGGCATACTTATTTTCATCTGTCCAGACCTGGCCCATTTCAGGACGCGTGTATCGCTCTAGCATTGTCTACATCTCCCATGGATTTTGCAAAACAATTGTTTGCTCACGATCCGGACCAATTGATACCGTTACAAGCGGCACACCAACTATGTCTGAGATGCGCTGCAAGAATTTTTGCGCATTCTCTGGCAAATCTGACCATGACTTAGCCCCGGTAATGTCTTCTTTCCAAGCGGGCAACTCTTCATAAACTGGCTTGCACCGATTTAACTCCTTCAAGCTGGCTGGATAATAGTCAATCTTCTGACCATCCAACTCGTATGCCGTGGCAATTTTGACCGTTTCAAAACCACTAAAAATGTCAAGCAAGTTAAGGCTTAATGCGTTAATACCAGCAACCCGCTTGGCATGCCGCAAAGCAACAGCATCAAACCACCCCACCCGGCGCGGACGACCAGTAACTGTACCATATTCATGGGCGGTTTCACGAATACGGTCACCTGTATCATTAAGTAATTCAGTTGGAAAAGGACCTGCACCAACACGAGTTGTATATGCTTTGCAGACACCAATCACGGTATGCAGCTGGTTGGCACCGATGCCAATGCCGCTGGCAATTCCACCAGAAATTGTGTTTGATGACGTCACAAAGGGATAGGTCCCCTCATCAATATCCAGCATAATGCCTTGTGCCCCTTCAAAGAGGACATGCTCATCATGATCTAGAGCCGTACTAACAAGTAGCGAAGTGTCGGTCACGTACTGCTTCAACTTTTGACCATATTCATAGTACTTGGCAAAGATATCATCAAAGTTAAGTGCAGCCTTTCCATACACCTTGGTGAACAATTCATTCTTTTCTTCAAGATTAGCACGCAACTTAGCAGCAAAAGTATCCTCTTCTAGCAAATCGCAAACACGGATGCCGCTTCTTGAAGCCTTGTCCATATATGCTGGCCCAATGCCATTCTTGGTTGTGCCAATCTTGCTGGCTCCCTTTGCCTTTTCCTGATACTCGTCCAGCAAGATATGGTAGGGCATGATAATGTGCGCCCGATTGGAAATTCGGAGCGTGTTAGTCTCAATTCCATTTTGCTTTAAATTAGTCAGCTCACCAAGCAGAACTTCGGGATTAATAACAACCCCGTTACCAATCACTGCACCCTTGCTAGAGGCAAAAATTCCCGATGGCGTCAAGCGCATCTTAAAGGTCTTGCCATCCATTTCAATGGTATGTCCGGCATTGTTGCCACCATTTGCTCGCACTGCATAAGCAGCATCCTTGCTCAAAAAGTCGGTAATCTTGCCTTTGCCCTCGTCGCCCCATTGGCTTCCAACCACTGCTACTGCTGTCATTTTCTCTTCACCTCATAGAATTTTCTAAATATCACGTAACTAGTCTAGCAATTTAAGTGTATGCAGTCAAACTTAAACACGAATTATTTTTGTAATATTTAATTTTATAGTTCGATTTTATAGTTGACAAGTATGATGATATCCATTATAGTTACATCGCTACAAAAGATTTATATTTAGGAGTCGACCTGTCTATGAGTAATTATTTTAACGTAGAAGCTTTTGATTATGACGATATTCAACTTATTCCCAGCAAAGGCATCATTAAAAGCCGTCATGACGCAGACACTAGTGTATGGCTTGGAACACGAACATTCAGGATACCCGTCGTTCCTGCTAACATGGAGAGCGTAATCAATGATAAGCTTGCCATCTGGCTTGCGCAAAACGGCTACTACTATGTTATGCATCGCTTTCAACCAGAAAACCGGCTTAATTTCATTAAGATGATGCAGCAAAAAGGGCTCTTTGCTTCGATTTCTGTGGGTATTAAGCAAGGCGAGTATGATTTTATCGACCAGTTGGTCCAAGAAAAAATCTGTCCAGAGTATATCACGATTGACGTTGCCCACGGTCACTCTATATATGTTATTGATATGATTAAGTACATCAAGGAAAAACTGCCAGATGCATTTTTGACGGCTGGTAATGTGGCCACGCCAGAAGCGGTTCAAGATTTAGAAAATGCCGGAGCTGATGCAACTAAAGTCGGCGTTGGACCTGGCCGTGCTTGCATTACCAAGCTTAAGACTGGCTTTGGCACTGGCGGCTGGCAACTGGCAGCGCTCAGAATGTGCAGTAAGGTGGCTAGCAAGCCTTTAATCGCTGACGGCGGCATTCGTTATAACGGCGATATAACCAAGTCAATTCGGTTTGGTGCAAGCATGATCATGATTGGCTCAATGCTTGCTGGACATGAGGAATCACCAGGCAACGTAATCAAAATTGATGGCAAAAACTATAAGCAATATTGGGGCTCTGCCTCTGAAGTTCAAAAGGGCGCCTACCGCAATGTTGAAGGCAAGCAGATGCTAGTGCCTTATCGTGGTCCCATTGCTGACACCTTGAACGAAATGCAAGAAGACTTGCAATCATCCATTTCCTACGCTGGTGGCAAGGACCTTAGCGCTATTAAGCATGTCGATTATGTTATCGTTAAAAACACAATTATGAGTGGCGATAAGTAATTTGGTTATTTTTGTGGATAAACTTTGAAATATTTATGGAAATAAACTACATTTTCCGTTAAAATGTTATTTGTCTCAGTACTGTTAGGTAGTCAGTGCTGGGATTTTTTTGTGCTGTTTTAGCTTTTAAAGCCACATGACAAATACGAACTCATCTTTTTAAACATACAAAAAAACAAGTCAAATTAATGACTTGGTCTTAGCTATTATTTATTTTTGTTTTCATCACCATCTTTGAAATTAAAATAGGGTTGCAACTCAGAATCACCATTTTTAATTTCTAATAGGCCCTTGCTGAGATCTAAAACCACAATCTTGATAAAAACTATTTTACGATAACGCAATTTCACAGGCCTATCAAGTTTGAAAACAAAGTATTTTTGACCAACTTCATGCGAACCCAGCAAGGTTAAGTGCATATTAAACGAGTGTCCACTATAATCTTTGCTTGCTATCAACGCTGTAATATAATTAGAAAAATGCGTGTAGTCATCTTTAGAGATATCAAGCAACTTGACTAATTTATCAGTTAACTTTTGCAAAAGTGTGCTTCTCGAAGCAGATAGTTCTACTAATATCGGATTTTTCATATAATTGGCAATCGAACCAATTTTTCGTTTAGTAGATAGTATTCTCTGCCACAAATCCATGCCCAATTGATCACTTAAAAAGAAAGAGAACATGATTTTCGGAATTGGTATATCATCATAGTTTTGCTTGTCAATAGTAGACGAAACTAATAAATAATCATACTTTGTATAGTCGATGTCGGCTAATTCATAAGAATAAATGCATGTATAGCTTACATTGTATTCATTTAGGTCAAGCTTGTGAATTAGCGCCTTGCTTGCAAGCTTGCCGTAATCATTTATAATTAAAAAACTTGTTGGAAAATATTCGTTTTTCTCGTGATGGATAACAACATATAAGCCTAGGACTATTTCATCAAATAGATTATCCGCCAACTCAAGTTTATTATAATCTGAACAAAAATTATATAGTGCAATCACTAGAGAAAGTGAGGCAAAGAGTTTTCGAATTGCTTTCTTGTGTGTCAGCATTACATTGAATGCAGCAAGCTGATATTTCTTTTTAAGGTAACGAATAAAAAAAGCTTTATAAATATATTTAGCTAAAGCAGATTTTGGAGAAATATCCAGAGATAAACGAGAGTGCACAGCTTTTAAGAGCAGTTGCTCTTGCTTATCAATATCCTGCGACCATGATTTCAATATATTTAAATCAGGAATACAGTCAATTTCCACATTAATTAACAAAAAAATAGCTAAAAATAATTGTTCATCCAAATTCTGCTTAATTAACTGCTGAGCTATAACAAACGCTTTAGTAGAAACAAGTTCTTGTCGCTCTTTAGGCTTTATGTGAGGAACAATATCTGGTCTCAACTTGTAGATAAGCAAGTATTTAATCACTGATCTAAAACCTGCATCTGTTAAAGGAAAATTATTTTGATCAATTACCTTTTGCAAGTGTCTTTTAGTAGTAAGCAAATCCAATCTTTTTAAACCATATTCACTGAAGGCGTATTCAGGAAGCAGCGCTTCTGTTGAATAAAAGTCATATACATCAAATAGGTCAATTAAGCAGGAACGAATGGCACCTACACTACCAATGAGTTTCATACCATGATATGGTACTGACTTGATTTTTATATCATACATTTCAAGAAAGGCTCTTACCATGCTCATATCTTTATTAATCACTGCCACACTAAAATTCAATCGTTTGGCCAGCTGATCTACTTTAATATAGCCCTGCTGCGTACAAAGAAAACGTAAAATTCTGGCAATCCTTAGCTTGTCAGCAAATTCATGGGTAAAACGTAAATTCAGATACTCTGCGCAATCTCGCTGCAGTGAATTTATCCAGTCCCTTTCTGCTAAGGGATAAGTAAGTTCATAGCCCTTACCACGTTGATTACTTATTTTTACCTTATGACCAGTTGCAAGTAAAATTTTGTTTATTTGAGCAAATTCGTAATTCAAAGTACGTGCAGAAACCCCTCCTTTTCTTTTTAATTCTGTGATAGAAAGCAAATCATTGTTGAGAAACAGACTTAATAAGCTGATTTCACGAAAAGTCAAATTTAACAATGCAATGCCCTCTTTCAATTCTACTAGTACCAATGCTTATGCAACTAAAAGTTTATTCTTTTTCTAATAAGCTTTTACGTAGATTTTCGTATTCATCATTTGTTAAGTTTAACTTATTGGTCGCATAATCATAAATAGAACCGTATTCTTGCAAGATTTTATTAATTGAGGCATTAATAAAATCTTCCTTAGTATCAAAGAGCGAATACATATAAGAAGCAACTTGCTTATCTCCTGTTTGCTGCAAAAAATTGCGATAGTACCGCTCATTTTTCTTAGCTCGCGCCTTTTTTGTCAGCATATAGTCATAGACTAGTAATTCCCTTGGCACTCCAAGTACTCCTTCTAAAATCATGAAGGCAAAACCCGTCCGATCTTTACCGCCACGACAATGTTGTAAACTAGGCAACGATTCTTTTTGAGCAGTTGCTTTTAATGTCTTACTAAAAGCCGTTACACTGGATGGACTATCGACAAATGATACTTGTTGCTTGACCATTTGATCGTTCCCCGTTTCACCCTTTGCAAGGCTAGTTTTGGCCCTCGTGACCATATCTTTTCCTGTATCCATATCTTGTGCTCTACCAGCTATTGCCGCTGTTTGTGCATTAGGATCAAAATTATAAGTCTTCGTTAAGGGATTAATTATTGGATTAGGCGCTTGAACAATTTCACTGCTGCTGCGAAAATCAATTATTGACTGTAAAGCAAGATTTTTAACAAAAGTATAACCTGCCTGTTTTAAATTATACAAGTAGTCCGAGCGATAAACTTGGCCCCATTTTATTCTCATACCATCTATTGTACGATATCCCCCGATGTCACGCAGATTATACATCCCTGGGACTGGCAAAATTCTATAACCAAATAGCAGTGGGGATCTATCTTTAAATTCAAGAATGAAGTATGTTGGCTGCTCATTTGAATAAGCAAAACTAAAGCTTATTCGAGATTCTTTGCCTGTCAGCAAGTAGTTCTTTTGCTCAGTCGTCCTATCGTTTTCAAAAGTCCAATACAATTTATACTCATCTAATTTGTCCATATCTGTCTTGATATTTACTTCAGTTTGTCCATTATCTAAGACAAATGCTTCAGCATAGTCAATTCGCATTATTTTTTCCTTGAATTTGCTTAATATATTCTTTTAAGGGAACTGGAGTGTCATAGGCAGCCATTTGAAAGTCGATTTTCACGCCTAAGTCAACCAGCTTATCCAATGCCTCTTTTTCTTCAGGTGTAAAGCACAAATCAATGTTATACCGTATTGTTCGCTCTTCACGTTCTCTCATCCCGCCAAAGTTAATTTCCTTAAGGTCAACTCCGCCTTCAATTAAATGTAAAAGATCGAGTGTACTGGTAAGTATCAAAAAGGTAGTTTTCTTAATCGGGTTTTTTTGGTAAATCCGGATAAATTTATCTACACCAAAGACGTGAACAATGTATCCTGGAGCGGCCATCTTTAACACCTGTTCTTGAATCGGATTATTGGCCGCCTTATCACTAATACAAATAATCTGTTCTGCGCCAACATGTCGTAGCCACGAACTAGCCACCTGTCCATGAATTAATCGGTCATCAATACGAGTCCATTTGATCGCCATTTTGCTTTGCTCCTTCTTTTGCTTTTTCAGTAATATTCACTAATGCCTGGGGATAAGTTTTTTCAATAATTGCTTTTGCTGTCGCCAAGTCATGGGGTTGACCCAGACATAGTTCCAATAAAATTGGCATATTTAAACCAGAATAAACCAATACGTGGCTGTTGATTAATGTCATGTAAGTAGAAACATTAGCCGGTGTACCACCATAAATGTCAACCAAGATTAATGTTTCTTGATTTTTCTTAGTTAATGATTCCAGTTTTGTCTGTAGCTCAGCAAGACTCTCCTCATAAGTCTTACCTTTGGTAACAGATAAAACCGTAATATTGTTTTGCGGTACGCCGATAATCATTTCAGCCGTTTTCAGTGCTTCTTGTGCAAACAAGCCATGACTGGCTAGGATAATGTCAATAGCCATGTTATTTCTCCCTTTGTTAAATTACTTAAGAATGCCCATTACCGCTAAGATTGTTCCCATAATTAAAATGGCAAATATCAACCAAGTTAAATACTTCCTCGGCAGATAATCGTGCAATTTATATAACCCAAGTGTAAACAATAGTGGGAGTAGTTTTGGCATAACGCCATCCAATAATTCTTGGATAACAATTTTTGTACCTTTGGTATGGATGACAGTGCCGACATTAATTTTTACATACTGTGCTATCAAAGCACCAATTACCATTACTCCGACTGCCGTGGAAATGTTGATGATTTTTTGCATAACTTTCTTTTGGTTGCCGCTTTTAATAAATTCGGTACCCTTTTCATAGCCAAAGACGATGCCGTAATACTTAACAGAGATATTTAATCCATTATAGATGACAAACATTAAAATTGGTCCTAGGACATTTCCTTGTAATGCATAGGCAGCGCCGATACTACCCGCAATTGCTTGAATGGTAATCTTGAATACACTATCACCAATTCCTGCTAGTGGTCCCATCATCCCCGTCTTAATGGCCACAACAGCTTCTTTTTCATCTTCATTAGTTGTTTCTTCAACTGCTGCTGTAATTCCTAGAATCATGCCAGTAGCTGTAATTTGTGACAAGAAATAGGTTAAGTGCCGTTTCATCGCTTCTATTCTGAGTTCTTTATTATCGCCATATAGCCGGCGGATTATTGGAACCATGGCATTTAGAAATCCAATAGCTTGGGTCAAAACCAATGTTGAAGTTACGTTTAACCCCCAGATTTGTAATCGCCAAAAAACCTTATTTAAATCCTTACGAGTTATTTTTTTGCTTATTTTAGTTGGTTGTTCGTTACTCATAAGTCGTAGCCCTCATCATCCTCAAGTTGTTTATTGCTAGTAGTAACATTGCCAGATGCTAATTCATTTTGCTGATCCATAATTTCCATAATGTAAGAATAAATCAGAGCAAAAATCAAAGAGATCAAAGTAACAGGTAAAATTTCTAATTTTAAGTACGCAGACAGTACAAAACCAAAGATCAGGAAAGGCCACAAAGAACCTTTCATCATCATGGTCATCAAAATTGATAGCCCTACAGCAGGCAATAGCGCAGAAGCAACACCTAAACCATTCAGTACATTACTTGGAATTACGTTTAGGATTTGGTCAACGATCCCCTTTTGGAAATAAACAAAGATAAATGTGGGAATTGCCCGGATCGAAAATTGGATCAGTAAAGCAACAACGTTAATCTTCATTATCCCGCTGAGGTCACCCTCTTCAGCCAGTCTCTCTGCCCAAGGCTCAAAGAACTGCTTTAATACCTTGGTAAGTACAATTAATTGTTGAATCAAAATGGCAACCGTCGTGGCAGCTGCAACGCCAGCTGCAATTCCCTTAGGAGTTGCACCCGTTCCAGAAGTAATCGAAACTGTTACACCAATAATTGTCCCTACAATCATATCTGGGGTATGATAGCCCGCCATATTGCCCAGACCCATCCACATTAATTCTAAGGTCGCTGAAATCACCAACGCCGTGGGCAAGTCACCTAAAATCAGTCCAACCATTGGACCGACTAGCAACGGTCGACGAAACATTTGTGGCCCCTGATCATCAAACGAACAGTAGCCCGACCAGGCTGCGATTAATATCGCATTTAAAAAACTCATTACAATACTCCTTCCATCTAACCATAACAGAATTTTTTATTCTAGTTATTCAAGTATCATAGCCCTAGTATAAAATAGCGCTTTCACAGCATCAACGTACACTTTTTGATTTTAGTTTGCAAAAAAATAGCAGGACATTCATCAGAGATGGTGATTTTCGCTTTGCTGAACCAAACAGCAGCCCTTCATAACTGTAGAGTTTCAGTTACTTTGTCGATTGATATTTCGATTACCATCTTTTGTTAATTCCCTTCAACCCCAACATGGGCAAGATCTTGGGTTTTATTTTTAAGCAAGCTGGTCTACAATTGTTATTGTAAAGCGGTTTCACTAAAAATAGGAGAATATGATGACTGAGCCAAATTATCAAAAATTAGTAGACGAAATGCGAACAGATTTTAAAAAATGGGACGATGAGCGCGACGCAGGACTATCAACTCAAGTTGCTGGAGTAAAGCGTTTTGATGACATCCCCTATGGTGAAGATTCCAAGTACCACTTGCTTGATGTTTATCTTCCTAGCCAGCAAAAAACGGAAAAACTGCCAGTAATTGTCAACATTCATGGCGGGGGCTGGGTATACGGTACAAAAGAAACTTACCAGTTTTAATGCCTTGCTCTAGCTAAAGCCGGGTTTGCCGTAGTTAATGCCAACTATCGTTTAGCGCCTGATGTGGCTTATCCTGGTGAACTAGATGACATTAACCGGGTGTTTCATTGGGTAGCAGAGCCCGAAAATGCCAAAAAATACCATTTAGACCTTAAAAATATCTTTGTAGTTGGTGACAGTGCTGGCGGCCAGATGGGAGAACAAATCTTGGCCGTCTATACTAATAATGAATATCGCAAATACTTTGGTTACTCACTTCCTGACCTAAATATTAGAGCATCTGCTTTAAATTGCGGTGCTTACTTTTTAACTGAAATCAAGTCTTTTGCTGGTGCACCTGAAGCTTATTTTCGTCCAGAAATCAGGCTCAACCAATACGAGCAATTAAACGTGGAGCAGTTTTTAACCAAAGACTTGCCGCCACTTTTTCTCATGACTTGCACAGATGACTTCCTGCGCGACAACGCCTATATGCTTTCAGGATACCTGCATGCCAAGGGCATTTTTCATGAACTTCATTTTTACGGTGATGATACCCACCACCGCGGTCACGACTTCCATATCAGCCAGAAGGATGACCTAGCCAAGCAATGTAACTTAGATGAGTTAAACTTCTTTCGCAAATACCTAAGTTAACTAGTCTCTTGGTCACACCGCCAAAAATAAAAAGACCCCAGCAATAAGTTCAGATGCTTATGCCGAGGTCTTTTTCTATTTCCTGATTTAAAGCTTAATTATTAGATAGTACGTGCTTTTTTAGCAACTATAAACATGATCAGCGGCAAAATCACAAAGCCAAAGACCATCATCATAATTGCGTACCAATTAACGCCAACTACTTGGCCATTCTGCATGATACCAAACTGAGCCTGCCAATTATAGTTAACTAGCAAGAATATAACTAATACAATTGATACGATCGGCACGACGATGTCTGTCCACACATTCTTGGGTGCTGGCAGAACTGCTTCTTTGTTTTTACCATAGTAGAAACGAATAACAGCTAGAGGAACCACAATAAAGCCTAAAAAGCGGACCATTGCGCTCAGTGTAATGAGGTTGGTCAGATTATACTGAAAGGCCAGGGGTACTAGAATCGCGAGCGCTTCGGAAATAAAGAAGGTCCGGATAGGAAAGTTATTCTTGGTTCTTTTAATTAAGGAGGCTGGCAATTGCTTTTCGCGGGCCATTGCCTCCAAAATCCGCGGCGCATTAAAACTCGAGGCTACGTTAATCCCCAGCATTGAAACCAAGGCACCAACCAAGATCACATCGCGTAGTATTTCATTTTTGAAAATTGCACTAATTGCTACTACCTGTTTGGTAGTCATCAGAGTCTTAGGATCAAGTACCATGGCCACCGCCACAACGCCAATATAAATGGCAGCAATAACGAAGATAGCAAGTGGAATCGCCCGAGGCAGGTTCTTTTCTGGGGCCTGCATATCATCTGACCCTGAAGCAACTGATTCAAAGCCGGTAAAGGCGTAAAAGGCTGACACTATTGCCATGACAAAGCCAGTTGTGGCTAACGTAGGAACAATTTTTTGGCCATTTTGCGTAATCTGGTCGGCTGCACCTAAACTGTGCGAAGCGCCACTTGTGATCAGCAAGACTACGCCAGCAATAATAATCAGCACTAAAGCGGCTAACTTCCCGACTGTTGCCATGTTCATCACTATTTTGACGAATTTTTGGCCGAATAAGTTGATTACAGTAATAAAGACCATCAAGATTAAAAAGCCGGCCGTTACGCTTGTAAGGTTATCGGGATTGCCCCCAAAGATAGAAATGGTTGACTTGATTACACCAACGGCCATCACGCCCCAGGCTACACTCGCTGAAAAATACCGCAAAATGCCGACATAAAAGCCGACATTATCGCCAAAAGCGGCTTTGGAATAAGCATAAGACGCCCCTGCCTTAGTTACATACTTGGCAGCAGCTGAAAATGAAATAGCTAAAATAGCGGCAAAAGTAGCGGCAATTAAATAGACGATCAAAGCCTTGCTGCCCGCTTGGCTAACCACGCTGCCTGGTGTTAAAAAGATACCTGAGCCAATGATTGAATTAATTGCTAGAAAGACAATCGACCAAAAGCCTAGCTTGTCACTTGCTTGTTTGTTTGTATTCATTGCTCAGTCTCCTTGCCTTGCATTATCGATAACAAAT
The DNA here is from genome assembly GCF_059900865.1 of Lactobacillus sp. XV31L. NCBI lineage: Bacteria > Bacillati > Bacillota > Bacilli > Lactobacillales > Lactobacillaceae > Lactobacillus > Lactobacillus sp. XV31L. Next base: position 198,516 of record NZ_JBWXGC010000001.1, read on the forward strand.
TTAAACAGTTGGTTCATGAACTCGGTATCAGGATTGCGGTGGAGCATCTCTGGGTGCCACTGAACCGCAATGATGTTGCCTGCTTCATTTTCTAAACCTTCTGGAACACCATCGCTGGCTTGGGCCACTTCAACTAGGTCAGAAGCCACATCCTTAATTAGTTGGTGGTGGAAGGAATTGGTGAGAAAGTCAGTCTTACCTAAAATATGGGCCAGGTGACTGTCTTTTTTGACCTTCACGCCATGTGTTGGCAAGTCTGGCGTGTGACCCTGCTCATGCTTGAAGGTCTTTTCTGGACGGTAACTTATATCCTGGTAAAGACTACCACCGTGAGCTACATTGATAATTTGTGCACCCCGGCAAATACCTAAAATAGGTTTGCCCTGTTCTTCTGCTATTTTCAGTAATAGCATGTCAAAGTGGTCGCGTTGCGGCCAAGTTGCCCCAATTTGCGGCAGCAATTCCTCACCGTACAAGTGGGGATCCACATCATGACCACCTGATAATATTAAGCCTTGAACCTGGTCCATTTGTCTTTTAATGACTTCTTCATCCGCAGTGACGGGAATAATGAAAGGAACCCCACCATTTTGTACCACGGAGTCAACATAGTCCTCGTTGACATAGCTGCGCCGGTAGCCAGGAAACATGCCACCTTCATCAATAATTACTGAACCAGAAATTCCAATAATTTGTTTTGTCATTTTTACTCCTTACTTTAGCCTTAACCCTTGATATTACTTTTATTATATAGCAAAAGCCGTAATTAATAACATTTTAATTAATTCAATCTAAAAAAGCTATTATTAAATTTCTACCAACTTAATCAAATTGTGCAATATCATGTTTGATTTGCCTAATTTCAGCAAGTGTTACATTAGGATCAGAAAGGGCTTGATCCAGCTTGAATTTCAATAAACTCAACTGGTTGTCTGTTTGTGCATTCTTCTGACTGACAAAAGTATTAGGAAGCGCCAAACGATGAGCCTGAATCTTCCAAGTAGCAAAGTTCAGGTTATCCAAAAATTCCTGATCGTGCGAGACAACGACCGCGGCAAAAGGATAATTCTTGAGAAAGTCTTCTAGCGCCTTGATGGCGGATAAATCCAAGAAATTGGTGGGCTCATCTAAGATGAGCAGATTGTGCTGGCCTAGCAAAACCCGAGCTAGCTTGAAGCAGATCAACTGGCCGCCGCTTAAGTTACAAACATGCGTCTGCAAGAATGGCCGCAAGTGCAAATCACCTAACAGCTGCATTGTGGCAGTATTGTCAAAAATACTTACCCGTTGGATTTCACTCTGGACTGTCTTGACTGTCATTATTTCCCGGGTCATATTTTGCTTAAAGAAACCAATCTTCACCTCCGGATTAACCCACTGAACAAGTTGGCTCCGCCACAATTTGCTGAGAAAAACGGACTTGCCGCTGCCATTGGGTCCAACAAGTGCAATTTTCATACCGTTCATGATTTTCAGCTGGTCAGAAACCTGAAACAAGTACTTTTGGGCAACAGCAATTTTTTGCGGTTGAATACGGACCGCTGTACTGTTTGGCGGCAAGGTCAAGTCGCCAACCTGCAGATTGTTCAACGTGATTGGCCGGCGCTTCTGCGGTTTTTGGAGCTTTCCCGTTTCTTTTTCAACGCGTTTCCCCAGCACCTTGCTTGAGCCCAATATCCTTTTTTGCGTTCCGCCTAAATGTAGCTTCTTGTCCTTCCAGTCAGACCAGGAAATATTCTTTTTCTTTTTATTGAATTGCTGACCCGTTACCTCACGTTTTCTTTGGGCCTCTTTTAATTTGTGAACTTTTTTCTCCTGGTGCTGGTATTCAAGCTTCTGCTTTTCCTCTTCCTTCTTTTCCACTGCAACAAACTCATCATAAGTACCACGATACTCCCTAACCTTGTGATCCTTAACCTGCCAAATTGTATTTACTGTTTGTGCTAGAAAGTGTCGGTCATGGCTAACGGTGATTACTGGTTGCGGCAAATCACTTACCAACTTGACCAGCCAAGACTGCTGGTCAATATCCAGGTTGGACGTTGGTTCGTCGAGCAGGAGCAAGCCGTTTGGATACTGCCGCAAGCATCGAACCGCTGCCATAATGGCAGCTTTTTCGCGTTCACCACCACTTTCCTCATCATAAGTCAGGATCTGGGGCACCCGGACAATTTGACAATTGCGCTGGACTTGTCCTGTGATGTCAAAAACTACCGGTTCTTCGTTAAGCACCTTGAGCAGAGTGGTTTTGCCCGCACCATTATCGCCAATTAGTCCGATATGCTGTTTTTCTTGAACGTTTAAACTCGTCGTTTAAAAGAGCTGTTCACCCTGATATTCTAGTTTAAGGTTATTTATTTTGAGATATTCCATATGTCACACCCACTTTTTGAATAAAGAAAAAGCACTGATAATCCAATTGCCTAGAATCAGATTAGCAGTGCACAAAAAGCCAGTGTCACACAGAGACTACCGCACAAAGTTCATTACTAATTTCTGATCATAGGCAAAAACATGCATAAGGAGTGCACAGATTATTGATTCTTTTTGCTTATTAATAAAATCAGAAATTAGTTCTTCATTTTGGGCAGTTACCTCGTTTTCTTAAGTTGGACTTAATGTATCATCTTTTTTTAATTTTGACAAGTTTTTTATTAATCTGCCGGTTGAAAAGAATCATTCCACCTTCTCAAATACTTCGCAAACCATCGGCGCTTGCGGGTAAAACTTTTTGCCCGCCCTTTCATATTCTTGCCTAAAAAAGCAGTCATGGATTTCCCGCCAGTTTTCATAAGTGCGATCTCCTTCATGATAGGCATGTTCAACCGAAATCAAATTATAGGGCACAATTTCTACCACCTTTTCCTGTACCACACAAACTGGACTCCCAGCGCTAGTCAGAATAATGCCCCACTCCCCCACTTGCGGCAATTCATCGTTGTGGTCGTATAACTCATAAGCCGACGTCGTTGCCGTTTTAATTCCACGCTTTACTAGATCGGCCAGTCCGTCTGGATCATCGCCAAAGGCCCAGGCGTCAACTGGCGTGTCAACTGCCATACTGTGCCGCTTGCAAAAAGCTTGCCAAAAATCTTTAACTTCTTGGTTCATTATAGCCACCATTCCGGCGTTAATTCGCCCATCGTCACAACCTTGTCCTGTTTGTAATCCAGCATCACTTCAACGCTGCGGTAATCTTTTTCCATCATCTCGACGATAAACTCACGGCAGGCCCCGCATGGCGCACCGGTTTTGCCGTTGGGCATCAATGCCAGCACCCGGGTGATTCGCGCTTCGCCCTGCGTAATCATATTAAACAAAGCGCTACGTTCGGCGCAAGCACCCAAACCGCACGCCGTATCGATGCAAACACCAGTATAAATCTGACCAGATGCACTCAAAACCGCTGCCGCAACGCCGCCAACCTCCATGTGCGATGACAGTACGTGGAAGCCTTGCACACGTTTAGCCGCCTGGTACATTTCTTGCCATTTTTGATCCATCATTAGTTACTCCTTATTAGTTATTTGCAAATTGTTTGGCCATGAGGATAAATTCATAGCTGCCGCCGTTTGACTGTGCTTGTTCCGTGCCAGTAATAGCAAAGCCTGCACGCTGGTAGACCTTGAGGGCGCGCTTGTTGAAGCTGGCTACTGATAAAACGATTGTTTCGAAGTTCTGTTTTTCTTGCACGTAATTCTCAATTAAATGCATTAATTGAATACCTAAGCCATGGCCGGTTAAACTTGGTGCCATGCCCAGACCTGCTTCGACCTGACCTGGCTTATCGGCCTCTTCCAGACAGAAGAAGGCCGTAAGCCTGCCCTCTTCATCCAGGACCTGGAAGTAGCGGTCGCCCCGCAACTTGGACGACATGATTTCCTCATAGTTTTCTTGGTCATTTTCCATATCATAGAAGGCATACTCACCGTCATAGTGCCACTCTTGAGCAATAATGGTTGCGTTCTCCTGGGTTAATTGCTCGATTGTATTGAAGATATTTTGTTTCATTATAGTTTTTCCTTAGATTTATCAATTTTAAGATAACATATATTTAATTATTTTAATATATATCGACATAATTATTAAGCTTGGTACTGGATAGTTTGCAAATGAAACGCTGCCTATCGAGACCAGTTTTCCAAAATTACTGATAAAAAGCCTCTTGCTGATACGCTTAGATATTATCATAAAAACAAGATTGAAGTTATATGGTAATAATAAAACAATGCCTAATTATGAAATAGGTATTGTTTTTGTTTCCTTATATTTGTAACTATACGTTTTTCCGCCTAAGTTGTTTGGGAGTTTCACCAAATTGTTTTTTAAATTTATCATAGAAAAAAGTAGTGTTCTTTATCCCCACATTTAACATGACGTCAATTATTGGCATAGAAGTTTCTGTTAACAGTAATTTTGCCTTTTTTAATTGTTCTTCGATTTTTATCTGTGTAAATGATTTCCCAGTCCTTGACTTTAGCAGTTTATAAATTGTACTTGATGAAAAATGCAAATCGCGGACTAAATCATTTAAGGAACAGTTTCCTTCTTTCTTTTCAATAGCCTGTAAAATTAATAAAACATTTTTGTCGGTCTGTTTAACAATCAAATCTTGGTTATTATTAGTGGCTAGTCGGCTAAGGTGAAAAAATAAAATAGAACAATAATTTTCAATTATATGAATACTGTTAGCCTCAGGGAAATAGTACTCTCTCAGTATTAAGTCGAAGACTTGGTTAAATTCTACAGAATTTTTCGTGTGAAAGACTAAAAAATTATCAGAGTGTTGCCTACCAACAATAGCATTAAGTAGGAACTTACTTAAAGTATCAGTTCCAACAAATTGTGAAAGAAAAGTTGACGAAAAATACTTTTTTCTGAATATAATATTAAAAACAATATCTTCTTTTTCTTTATATTCAACACTATTTATTACTCCAGTATCTAAAATACAAATATCGCCCTTTTTTAACGTCACTTTCTTGCCATTAATTAAAAAAGTGCATTTACCAGAATAAATATAATTCATTTCCATATCTTTATGTAGATGTGGTGGAATAGTTGTAAATCTAGTCTCTCTGATCATTCCGACATTGTATTGTTTTAAAGTTTTTGCAAAATCAAAGAAAAACACCTGCTGTCCCAAATAATTTTTTGTTTTTAACGTCTCATAAAACGGACTCAATTGATTTTTGTATTTTAAATGCCATTTTTCACTATTAGTAGTGCTAAAAATTCTTTGCTTTAATAGATTATCCATGTAAATTCCTTATCGAATATGATAAACATTATAGATAGTTATGATATTTAAAAATTATAATTTCACTATTATTGTAGCATTGTAAGCGCTATTAAAAGTTATATTAAGGAGGACACTTTAATGAGCAAAAAAGATTATGATAAAAGCTATTTATTAGGTGGAGCTATTGCTTGTTCACAGGCTGATGGCGGTTTTAATGACGGTGGCAAAGGAATTTCAACACAAGACTTACGTTATTTAGATCCCTCTTGGTCGCCTGATCAGATTGAATACAAACATCAACATAATCCCTTTTCAAAAGAAGAGTACAAAAAGGCGCTGAAAGATTCTAATACACAATATTATCCTCTCAGAAGAGGTATCGACTTTTATCATAATTACAAAGAAGATATCAAGCTATTTTCTGAAATGGGGCTTCAAATTTTTCGCACCTCTATTAGTTGGTCAAGAATCTTTCCTAATGGTGATGACGAAAAGCCTAATGAGGCAGGCATTGAATACTATCGTAATATGTTTTCTGAATGTAAAAAATATGATATCAAAGTTTTTGCCACAATGATTCATTATGATATACCAGTAAATTTAGTTAAAAAATATGGTGGCTGGAAAAACAGAAAAATTATTACTTTTTTTGAGAAATACGTCACAGGTTTATACAAGCGCTTAGGAGACCTAGTAGATTTTTGGCTACCATTTAATGAAATCAATGCTGCAAAGTTTTCTCCTTGGGACGGAGTTTGCTTGATTCCTGGAAATGAAAAAAATATGGATCAAGAAATTTTTCAATGTTTGCACCATCAATTTTTATGTAGTGCTAGAGCTGGCCAGCTTGGGAGAAAGCTAGTTCCGGGTAAGCTGGTTGGTGCAATGATTGCACGTTTTACAACTTATCCTGCAACTTCTAAACCAGAAGACAACCTACAAGCTATTCAAGATGATCAATATTCAAACTGGTTCTATTTAGATGTATTGGCTCGTGGCTATTATCCCGAATATATGAAACGCTATTTTGACAAAATTAACGTCAATGTTCACTTCGAGCCCGGTGACAAAGAACTATTGCAGGATGGGACGGCTGGCTTTATTTCTTTTTCTTATTATTTCTCTCAAGTATCAACTAATGATGCTAATTGGGAACAGACAGCTGGTAATTTAATAATGACCAAGAAAAATCCATATTTAAAAGAATCCGAATGGGGTTGGCAAATTGATCCAATAGGTCTCCGATTTACACTTAACCAAATCTACGATCGATATCATTTACCCGTAATTGTAGCTGAGAATGGTCTTGGAGCATATGACACACTAACTTCTAATAACCAAATACATGATGATTATCGTATCGCTTACTTAAAAGCACATTTAGATCAATTAGATGAAGCAATTAAAGACGACGTTAATTTACTTGCTTACACAATGTGGGGAATCATTGATATTGTCTCTTGTGGACCGTTAACAATGGATAAACGTTATGGCGTTATTTACGTTGACCTCGACAATGGCGGAAATGGATCCGGTAAAAGATATAAAAAAGATTCTTACTATTGGTATAAAAATAGAATTAAGCAACATTTAGAACAATCTCTAATTGAAAATTAATGTTGGGAGGTTTAAATTATGAAAAAGAAGGAATTAGCGCAAAATATAATTGCTCTTCTTGGAGGAACCAGTAATATTAACAATTATTGGCATTGTATAACTAGATTAAGATTTACGATCAACGATGATTCCAAAACAAGTTTATCTGAAATAGACAATCTACCAGGGGTTTTAGGTACAGCAATTAAAAGCAATCAATACCAGGTAGTAATTGGTCCTAATGTAGATTCTGTATTTAGTGAAATTGAGGAAATTTTAGGTACAGTTAAAGACAAAAATGAATCAATTTCCAAAAAAGCCGAACATAAAATTACAAGAAAAATGATTATAGACGTAATCTCGGGTGTCTTTCAACCCATTCTTCCTGCCCTCGTTGCTGGTGGCATGTTAAAAGGAATCTTAGCAATAATCTTAGCTTTATCTCCTGTCTTAGAAAAGAATTCAACAATAGCATTATTTAACTTAATTGCTGATGTTCCTTTTTATTTTTTGCCATTCCTACTTGCTATTTCCTCGGCCCGTAAATTTAAATTAAACGAATTTCTTGGGATCTGTATGGCCGGTGCCTTGCTTTACCCTAGCTTTGTAGAAAAAGTTTCCAGTGGTCACTCTGGATTAACTTTATTTGGATTAAATATTCCTGTATTTAATTATGCTACATCTGTTTTTCCGGTTATTTTGGGTGTGGGATTAACGGCTATTATTTATCATTTCGTTGACCATTACGTTCCAGACGTTTTGAAGTTAGTAGTTGTACCAGCAATAACTTTAATTACTGCAATTCCGATTGCTATGTGGGTTTTAGCACCACTTGGAGCATATGGCGGCTTATACTTAGCTAATGGCATTGTTTGGCTGTTCCACAGAGCAGGCCTGTTAGCGGGTTTCCTATTAGGATTTTTCATGCCATTAATTGTATTAACAGGAATGCACCAATCTACTTCCCCTATTCAAATACAGAATATTGCTACTCTAGGTTATGATTATTTATTGCCTGTTTCCTTTGTCCATAATATGGCAGAATCCGGAGCTGCTTTCGGTACATCCTTACGCATGAAAAATAAAGAACTCCGTGCAGCTGGATTGTCAACTAGTTTTTCAGCATTTATTGGCATATCTGAACCAGCTCTTTATACAGTTAATGTCATACATAAAAGCTCTATGTTCGCCGCAATGTGTGGTTCAGGTGTTGGCGGTTTGTTAACTGTTTTACTAGGTATTAAATGCTATGCCTTTGTAATGCCTGGTATTACCTCTTTACCAGTTTATGTTAAAGCAGGCCAAGGTTTTACCAACGTCTTATTAATGATGGTTTGTTTAGTATCTTCATTTTTGGTTAGTACGTTCGTAGCCTTAGTTTTAGGGGGAAAAGTTAATAACGAGTACGCTAAAAAAACTAGTAATACTAAAAGTGAAACTACTATTGTAATCAACACCCCCGCCTTTGGAACTATACTTCCATTAGATCAAGTAAATGATCCAATTTTTTCAAAAAAGATGATGGGCGAAGGATTTGCAATTAAACCTGCATCCGGTCACATTTATGCTCCCATTTCGGGAAAAATCTCAATGGTTGCTAAAACAAATCATGGAATTGGCATCAGGACAAATGATGGGCTAGAAATTTTACTTCATTTAGGTATCGATACAATTGAATTAAAAAATAATCCTTTTAAAGTTTTTGTCCACGAAGGAGAGAATATTATTGCAGGACAAAATATTGCATTAATGGATATCCCTTTAATTGAACAAAGTGGTAAAGATCCAACAGTAATTCTTGTTATCACGAATGCCAAAGAACATATTAAAAAAATTACTTTTACAAACTTTCAAGACATTATTGATAAAAAGCAAGCAGTAATGTCTGCCCAATTAAATTAATTTGAATTTTCATTCCAAAAGTCCAGCGTTGAAATGTAAAACTGATACTGTTTGTTATTTTAAATTGACTCAATCTCAACTTTTCTTATTCTAATGTCTGGACCCAGCCTTCTGGACCTTTTTTATCACCATATTGGATATCAACTAATTCATGGTAAAGCTGGCTCGTAATCGGACCAGTCTTATTTTCACTATAAATAACGTGCTTTTGACCCTTATACGTGATTGAGCCAACGGGTGAAATCACAGCTGCTGTGCCCATTGCTCCTGCCTCTTTCATTGTGAAGGCTTCTTCCAAGGTGATCTGTCGTTCAACTGGGTTTAAGCCCATTCGCTCAGCCAGTTCCAAGAGCGAACGCTTGGTAATTGATACCAGAATCGACTTAGACTTAGGCGTTACAAATTGATCCTTTTGGGTGATACCGAATAAGTTGGCTCCGCCAAATTCATCAATATACTTGTGCTGGCGCGGATCCAAATAAAGACAATCGGCAAAGCCTTGCTTATGAGCCTCAACTGACGGCAGCAAGCTGCTGGCATAGTTGCCTGATGTCTTAGACCGACCAGTACCAGCATGCGCTGCCCGGTCATAATCACTAACAAGATAGGCAGCAGGATTCAGACCCTTGATATAGGCACCAACTGGAACTGCAAAAATGCGGAAAATATATTCATCTGCAGCTGAAACGCCTAGAACGTTCGATGCGCCTACCATAAAAGGACGCAGGTAAAGCGTTGCTCCACTTTCATATGGTAGCACAAACTCTTGGTTGGCTATGACAACCTGTTTCACTGCATCTACAAAACAATCTTCTGGGAACGGCGGCATTGCTAGGCGCCTAGCCGACAAAGTGAAGCGATGTGCATTTTGCTCTGGGCGAAAAAGGTTGATCTTGCCGTCTTTACGACGGTAAGCCTTAAGGCCCTCAAAAATTTCTTGCCCATAATGGAGCACCTCAGCACCCTCAGACAAGGTAATAGTCGAGTCCTCAACCAACTTGCCCTTCTGCCATTTACCATCTTTAAATTTAGCTTCATAACGATAGGGCAAGTCGCGATATTCAAAGCCTAAGTTAGACCAATCAAGTTCTTCTACTTTTTGTTTCACTGCAGGTAACCTCTAATTTCCAGCAATTCTTTATGAATGCTTTTAATATTTATTTAATACTAGCTAATTTAGCTTATATGATTAGATATGTCAACAGCTATACCAGCAAAATTGGTCAGGACTGTTAGTTTCACATGAAACAAAAAATCACCACCTTTTTCACGTGGAACAGTCTCTCCCTACCTGCTTTTTCCTAGCACAAAAGAGCCACTCCACAGCGGAGTGACTCTTTTCATTTATAGCTATTATTGTTTGTCAGGTTTGATTTTTAATTAATATCCAAGATGGCAGTACCGTTTAAGTATACATGCTGGCCATCTGCCGTGAACTTAATTGACTTAGTAGCTGGCTTCTTCATCAACAATTTGGCAATTGGCGTCTCAAGGTCTTGTTCAACTACCCGGCGCAGTGGCCGCGCACCAAACTCCTTGTCATACCCCTTGTCAGCCAAGTAAGCCTTAGCTTCTGGTGATACTTCGACTTTAACTTCTTTTTTGGCCAGTACGCGCTCCATCTTCTTCAAGTATAGGTCAATAATCTTACCCATATCAGCCTTGGACAGCGAATTAAATGGAACAATTGCATCCAACCGATTCAAAAATTCAGGTCTAAAGTAAGCTTCAAGTGCATTGACCAGTTTATCATGGTCCACTATGCCCTCTTTGAGGAGCTTATCAGAATATCCTGCATTCGAGGTCATGATTAAAATAGTGTCCTTGAATGAGACGGTCCTTCCTTGTGCATCGGTCAGTCGACCATCATCCATGATCTGAAGCAGGGCATTGAAAACTTGTGGGTTGGCTTTCTCAATTTCGTCAAATAAAATCAAGCTATACGGTTGGTGGCGCACCTTTTCAGTTAACTGTCCACCTTCACCATATCCAACATAGCCAGGAGCCGAACCTATCAACTTGTTGACTGCCATCTGGTCTTGGTATTCGGACATATCAAGCCGGATCAAGTGATTTTCACCGCCAAATAGCTGAATCGCTAATTGCTTGGCAAGTTCTGTCTTACCCACACCGGTTGGACCAGTCAACAAGAAGGTCCCAGTTGGCCGGTCGTTGTCCTTGAAGACTTGCTTGCGCGCAATTGCATCAGTAATAACATCAACTGCGTTATTCTGGTCAATAACCGCCTTCTTTAGTTTAGCGGCTAAGTCTTGATTCTTTTGTCCAGCACTTGCGTGCAGTTCACTCATTGGAATCTTCGTCTTGGCTTCAATCAAAGCATAGATGTCTTGATCGGTAACTCGCGGAGTTGCTGCATCATCAGCATGGTCAACCTTGTCCTGCAGATTTTCAATTTGCTTTTTCAGTTCGTTGGCCTTGCTATAGTCTTCCTGCTTAACCGCATCCTTTTTCTCTTCTTCAAGTTTCTTAATCCGCTTGTTTAAACTAACCACATCTCTTGGTACAGTATCAAGTCCCTTCTTGGCACCAGCCTCATCCATCAAGTCAATGGCCTTGTCTGGTAAATAGCGACCTTGAATGTAGCGCTGAGACAATTCAACCGCCAGGCGTAAAGCGTCGTCACTATATTTAACATGGTGGTAGTCTTCATACTTATTCTTCAAGCCTTTTAGAATCTGAACTGTAACCGCAGCAGAGGGCTCTGGAACTTGCACTGGCTGGAACCGGCGTGCTAAGGCTGAATCATTTTCGATTTTGCGGTATTCACCAGTAGTTGTTGCACCAATGAGGTTTAAGTTGCCATTAGCTAGTGCTGGTTTCAAAATATTGGCAGCATCGCCATTATTATTTTCAGAATCAGTTGAGCCCGCACCAACTATGTTGTGGAGTTCATCAATAAACAAAATAATGTTGGGATCCTTCTTGGCTTTGTCAATCACGCCCTTTAAGCGCTCTTCAAAGCTGCCCCGTAAGCTAGAACCAGCGACCATATCATTAATGTTAACCGCAATGATGTGCTTGTCCTTCATTTTATCCGGCACATCACCTTGCGCTATTTTTTGGGCCAAGCCTTCAACAATTGCCGTCTTCCCAACGCCTGCCGAACCAACTAGAACCGGATTGTTCTTTTTACGTCTGCTCAGAATCTCAATGACTTCTTGAATTTGTTCATCGCGCCCAATTACCGGATCGTACTTGTTCTTCTTGGCTTGCTCAACTAAATCTACGCCAATGGGTTTTTCTTTTGGCGCTTGCTCTGGTACTTGAGCGCCTGGGCGAAACTGTGGTGCAGGATTCATGTTACTTGCATAGTGAATTGGGATCGCCCCCTCATGCTCACTAGAATTACTAAAGAAAGTATCATTTAGTTCCTTAAATAGATTATCAAAATCATTGTCAAAATATGCCATATACAACACCCCTTATTATAGGCTATTAATTTGCAATTAGCACTCGATGGCTTTGAGTGCTAATTGCTTACACTTAATATTATAGCAGGTTATCCACAGAGGGCAATAATTTTGCTTCGATTTTTCCACATTTTTTGATACCTCGATAGTCTCTGTTGACCAACTAAAAAAGCCTTGCTTTACAGGCTCTATGCCTTAATCAAGACTTTTCTTCTTTATTTTTGAAATGATTTAACATGTTCACTCAAGTATTTGGCAGTCAGTCCGCTACCTTTTTCCACAATATCCACAGGACTTCCAGCAGCAACGACTTGGCCACCATGTTCTCCTCCCCGGGGACCCAGGTCAATCATATAGTCGCTGTTGGCCATAATATCTAAATCATGCGTGATCGTGATAATTGTCGCCTTCTGGTCAAGCAGCTTCTGTAAAACTTGTAAAAGCGTACGAACATCCTGAGGGTGAAGTCCCACCGTTGGTTCATCAAAAACAAATAGACTTCCTTTTTGCTGGCGATGGGTATGGCTAGTCAACTTGAGTCTTTGCGCCTCCCCACCCGACAGCGCTGGAGTTGACTCACCTAAATGTAAGTAACCTAGCCCCATATCCTGCAAAGTCGTGACAGTCTGGGTGATTTTAGGCTGATCCGAAAAAAGATGCTGCGTTAAAGCTTCATCAACTGAATAGTCCAGCACGTCTGCAATACTTAAGCCATGCCACTTAACGCGCAATACATCTTCATTATAGCGGCGTCCACCACAGACCGAACATGTTTCAACCATATCGGGAAGGTATTGGATATCAAGCGCAATTACCCCACTACCGCCACAAGCAGGACAGGCTCCCTCCTTATTATTATATGAAAAGTGCGTTGGTCGGTACTTTAATTTCTTTGCTAGGGGCTGCTGCGCAAATAGCTTGCGCAAGTTGTCCATAATGTCGGTGTAGGTCGCAACAGTTGAACGCTGGTTCTTGCCAACAGGAGAAGAATCGACGCTAACCACATTCTTAATCCCACTATTATTTAATCCTTTTACCCAGCTTGGACCCGGATATCCTTCTTTTTGCGCTTTGAGAGCTGGCAATAGCGAATCAAGAATTAAGCTGGTCTTACCAGCTCCTGAAAAGCCTGTAACCGAAGTTAAGCAGCCCAGTGGAATGCGGGCATGGATATTTTTAAGGTTAAAGTGCTTAGTGACAGTTAGCTCCACTTCTCCTCGCTGAAAGAGTTGGTCTTTAGATTTTTGCTTGCGCACATACAAAGGTGCATTGCCCTGTAAGTATGGGCCGATTAGTGAATGCTTATTTTTAATAACTTGAGCTGGTATTCCCTGGGAAATAATTTGCCCGCCTTGACTGCCAGAACCTGGTCCAATTTCAATAATCCAGTCGGCGGCATTGATGATAGCAGTTTCGTGATCAACCACTACTAAAGAATTACCCTGGTTGACTAATTCATGAAACACATCAATTAGTCCGTCAACGTTATCAGGATGAAGTCCAACTGACGGTTCGTCCAACACATACAAAACACCCGTTGTTTCCGTTCGCAATGTTCGCCCTAGTTGAATGCGCTGCAATTCCCCAGTTGACAGAGTTGAAGCTTGCCGGTCTACGCTTAAGTAGTCTAAGCCTAACTTTAAAAGTGGCTTAACTTGATGCAGCAACTCTCCCGTTAGATTTTGTGCCAAGTCTGCCATGTTTTGTGGCATCCAGGTCCGGATTTCTTGCATGTACTTGGACAGTTCACCCAGAGTCAGCTGCTCTGCTTGGATAATATTTTTCCCAGCAACTTCTTGCTGCCAGCGGCTGGGATCAATGCGAAAGCCTTGGCAACGTGGACAAGTACTGAAATGATAAAAGGAGTTAATACGCTCAAGTCCACGCTCTGATTTAGTAGTCTTGCGAGAATTGGCTACGGCATTATAGGCATTTTCATACAGAGCATCTAGATGGTATACCCGACCTGTAGAAGTTGGTAAGTCAATGGGCACTTTACGCTCTTTTCCATGCAAGACAATTTCTTTCTCATCCGTTGTCAAGTCCTTGTACGGTACATCTGTACGCACACCCAATTCACGAGCTATGCGCCACATCCAGTTGCGTCCTGGTATTTGCCATGTGGCAACTGCGCCTTTTTCAAGCGTCTTGTTTTCATCTGCAATGATTTTTTGGTCATCAATCTGTTCGATGGTTCCTACGCCCTGACATTTTTGACACGCACCGTCAGAATTGAAGGCAAAGTCTTCTGCACTGAAAGCATAAAATTGGATGCCACAAGTTGGGCAAGTGATTTGACCCATCTCTTCACCGGTTAAGTCCATTGCCTGGGCAATATCAATGGTTGGTGGTACCCGATGACCATTAGGACAAACGGGTGAACCTAGGCGAGAAAAAATCAAGCGCAAGATATTGAAAACTTCGGTAACCGTTCCTACGGTCGACCGCACCCCTGGGACAGCGGGACGTTGTCGTAATGCAAGTGCTGATGGAATATGCCGCACCTCATCAACTTGTGCCTTGCCCACCTGGCGGCTAATCCGTCTTCTAGTATATGCAGCAAGAGAGTCTAAATAACGGCGCGCTCCTTCAGAATAGAGGATACCCATAGCCAGGCTAGACTTGCCTGAACCACTTAAACCTGAAATAGCTACGAACCGATGCAATGGAATGTCAACGTTAATATTTTTTAAATTATTGACTCGACCTCCAATTACTTCTATCTTGGTTGGCTGTTCTTCATACTTCATCAATGATTGTCCTTTCCTTTATTATGGGGCTTTAACTCCTTATGCGGCCGCTTCAACAAGTACTGCCTGATTGCTTGAATCACCTGCTTGTTTTGGGGCAAGTTTGAATGATCAGCTTGCTTACCAGTCACAGTCATTGCTGTATAGGCTTTAACTTGGTTTTGAAAAATGAACTTGCCTGCAGCAACACTGGTCTCGGGAACAATTCCGTCTGATTCATAATTTTTTCCACCTGATAGCGAATAAACTTTCAAATTTCGCGGCAATTTTGTCCGCTTCTTAATGAATTCTTCCAGCATCTGAGTTCGGTTATTAATATTTTGTTCCGTAAAATTATACGGCGTTCCCAAAGTCATCAGCTGTTTAATCTTGGTATCGTGCTTGTATTGAGCATAATAATTTTCAAGCCAATATGTCCAAATAAGGCCGCCATTGGAATGACCGAAGGCTTTAAAATTGTTAAACTTGTAGTTTTGCATCAATGAGGCAAATGCCACGTCCAGCCAAGCCGCCTGCTTTTTAATATTGGCATAGCCATCCTTATTGTTAGCAAATCCAATAATAATCAGGGGCTCAAAATCATTCTTGCCAATCGAACCACTATAACTCAGTTTTGCTTCACGTGAAACGGTAACTTTTAAAACGCTATGTCGATTTTGCGTTGTCTTGTTAAGCTCATCAATCAACTGGTTGAATCGTTCTGTAGTGGCGCTTGATCCTGGAACCATAATCACTGGTGAAAGAAGCGACTTACTCCGTTCTGCTCTGGCATTGTTATCTTTTTTCATCCAGGAAAAGCTGGGAATGGCCAAGATAGTCATTAAGGCAACCAGCAAGACAAGCCACTTATAGTTAGAATTTTTATTCAAGCTAATCACCTCTTTGGCTATTGTTCAATACTGCTTCAACCTTCTCATTAATCTTGATAATTGGCAACAAGAGAACCAGGTCTAACAAGAAGAGTGCAATAGTGAAGAGCAAGACCTGCCAGCTGCCATTGCTGCCAAAAAATGGAATTAACAACCCTGGTGTACCCTTTAAAATTGGGTACACGCAAACTGGAATAATCTGCAAACTAATGGCAAAAGCAGCTATGGCCATATTAATTAAAGGAATACAAACATAGGGCAATAGAAATACCGGATTCAAAACAAGGGGCAGCCCCACTGCAAAGCCTAAAGGTGAACCAAAGGCAGTAGGCAATAAGTTTAAACGAGCAATAGACGCAATTTCTTTGTTGCTCCGGCGTAAAAGTATGATGACAATCAGGGCTAAGCCAATACTTGCCCCGCCCATTGCACCGTAACTATTAATTAGCGAACTACCCAAATACTTATAGGGCACATGCCATGAACCACCATGTTGCAGCGCATAAGTAAGATTGTCTGCAGTAAAGGCGTTATTAATTTGTCCACTAAGGGAATTTAAAGGAAAGCTAATGCCCAGCCAAGCTAAACAGTTCACCAGTACTGAAAGCAGCAACACTTCAGCCAAGTTATTGGTAGTTTGAATCCGGTTAACCAGCTCCTTAAAGCTGGCCGAATTCAACATTTTGATCTGCAATTCATAGATAATTATTCCTAAAGTTATGCCAATGGCCAGCGCAGTAATTGCAGGCAGAACAGCATCCCTAGTCCGGCGCTGGATCCATTTCGTATGTTCTTCTTGATTAATACAATAATTTTTGCCCAGCCAATGAAATACCTGTCCTACGCCAAAACCCACAATTAGTGCAGCAAAAATTGCATCAAGTTGAAGCAGGCTACTAACAGAAGAATCGTTTTTGCCCGAGCTTGACGCATATGAGCAAAAAAGCATAATCAAAACTGCAGATAAACCTGCCATAGTTGGATCCTTATGGTAAATGCGCGCAGTATAATGTGCCATAAAATAGCTAGCATAAAGACCAAAAACACCGAAAGTGATTTCAACCATTCCACGGCAAACAAAAGAGCCACCATACCAAATTTGGTCAGACATAATTTTATCAAGACCCAAGATATTGTAAATTAGTCCAGAAGGAGAAAAAAATAGGTCACTCAGCAATTTAAAGTATGAGCCAATTACAGCAATTGGCATCAACATAACAAGAGTCCGCTGCGCAGCCCGCAAAAAGGTTGACCGGCGAACCCTAAGCACCACCCTAACTGCTAATTCGGTCATCATCTATCCCCCTATTGCTAACTAGAATATGGTATCATTGCAATTATACATCGTCGACCATTCACTATGAGTGCAACCAGCCTATTTAATCGTAACTTTAAAGGAAAATGGTATAATAGAGGGGATTGTGGAGACGTAAAAAATGAGCAGGGAAAAAATCGAATTAACTGAACAAGTAGAAAAATTAACCGCAAAATACCTTGAAGTAACAGATACTAGCTTAGACGACTTAATTAATCAGGCTCTTAAACGTTATCTCGTTGACCAGTTAGATTCCAACCAGGTTAAGGATGCACTCAAAGAAACTGATGATACCGTTTCAAAATATAGGGGAAAATTGTTCCAAAGCAGCGTTGAGGATTTGCACGAATATTAAAGGTAGTTAAATAAAAGTCTTATCAAAAAAAGAGAGCAGGAATTTCCTGCTCTCTTTATTATTTTGATCAATTAGCCAATCAAGGCAAAAACAAACAATTTACTCTAATGTTTAAATTGATCGCCAGCCAATTCGCGGTAAAAAGTAGCCTTGGTCGTTTGTTCATAAGGAATTAGCCAAATGAAACCAATGCCCAATGTTAACATAGACAAGATGAACCAACCAAGAAAACTAAGGTCAAGAACAAACAACTCCCACTTGTGGCCAGCCATTAAGCGACGACTAGCAGTTATGGCTGTTGTTGCATGTACGCTTTGACCACTTTCAACCATGTCATTTACAATATAAGGCGTTAAAGCATAAGAATATGCTTTAATCCAACCCGGGATAACTAATAACAGGCTCCACAAGCAAACAAAAAGGTAGCTGAAGAGGTAGTTCAAAAACTCAGGAATAAAGCGGCCATCCGTAAAAGTAGAAAAGATTGCCTTAAAAAATGGCAACTTGCGTCCACGGGCAAAATTCAAAAATGTGACAGCCATGCTCAGCATAAAGAAGCCACTCAAAAAGCTCATGCCCGCGTTACCACTTAGTCGTCCACCCCAAAAGCCTGGATCAGCGATTGAAGCAACAAAACTGCTATTTACATGCACTTTGCCTATGTTTTTAAAACCACCAATGATCTCTTTGACTCTAGGACCAAAAATAAGCGCATTGATAATTGTCATCACCAGTGCAACTACAGCAGCCCAGCCCCAGTTGCCCTGCAAACTTTTTTTGGCTTCAAATTTTAATCTTGCTCTATTCATAATTACCCTTCATTACTCTCTTCACTTATTTCTGAATTATATTTTACGCCCACTGCCTGCCACCTTGCAAATAATATACAAGCACATACAAAAAGCCTAGTTCCACCAACTTCGGAACTAAGCTCACACAGTGTTTGTGCCGTCATTACTGACCACATATAGAAAAATTACATTTTCGCTACCGAAGAAAATGAATACATTCCCTATGACGGCACATCAAAATTTTAGCATGCTATGAACTAAAAGACAAGGCTCAACCAATTATATTTTCACTACCCTCTGGGTAACCAAGCAGTCGCACCATAATCCGGTCTATTTGCTTCTTTAACCTTGTAAAGCGGCCATTCTTAGTCTTGTTAGTCTGTATAATAATCATGGTTTTAGCATCGTTGGTAGTGCGCATGAAGGTGTAGTATCCTGCACCAGCACCATTTGCTGTCTTGACCTTAAGATGATTATCATTATAGAGACCACCAGCATAATAATATGGCTGCTCGGCCTGATAAAGAAGTTTACGACTTTTCTTGGACAAAAACCTGCCAGCTAGCAGATAGTGTATTGCCTTGGCCAAGTCCTGGTTGGACATCACAACTGATCCTGCACCTAGTTCACTGCGTGCATCACGCAATGCCGTCTTGTGTTTAACCACATTATAGCGGCCTTGATGAAAGACCATTCCTGGCACTAATTGACTTGCCAAGATCTTGCTTGCTGGCGACCATAAAAATTCGGTACGTTTTAGTCTTAAAGGCTCAACATACGTTTCATGGAATAATTGTTCATAACTTTGGCCGGTAATCTGCGTAATGATCCCACACAAATAAACGTAATTTAGTGAACTGTAATGCCACTTATTCAATAGTTGCGCAGTAAAAACCGTCTTGGCTACATCACTTTGAATGTTATCTTGGTCGGAAACAAAGTGTTTTCGCCCCAACTTTGTACCAGGCATTAGATCAAGCCCAGCAGTCATCGTTAGCAAGTTTTGGATTGTAATTTTTTTGGCACCAGGAACTTCTGGATAAAAACGACTGAGATGGTCTTGCAGGTGCAGCTGGTTAGACTGGATGAGGCGCATCACCATTGCCGCCGTTAAAGACTTTTGCACAGAATTAATCAAATAACTAGTGTCAGTTGTGTTATTTTCAGCATAATCGAGCAGAACTTTTCCGTTCTTGACGACTAAAACTGAACCCTTGATCTTCAAGGCATCAATTTGCTGGCGCACTATTTTTCTTTTAAAACTTCTTTATGATTGCTGGTAGTCGGTGTCCGATCAGTCATACTAACTTCGTAGGGCTTATTCTGCCACTTCTTAGAGTAGAAGTATTTGTGCAAGTTATAGTTATACGGGCCATTAGCCTGGGCCATAAATGGCTTAACGGCTTCATCAACGACAACCCAACCGCGCCAGCCTAAATGAATCGTGTCTTCCATGAAGTACTTCTCACCACCACGCTTGGACAAGTCCTTGATATTGTCAAAGCCTTGACTGGCTAACTGATACTTAATTTTGGAAACAGCTTCTTGGTACATTGTTTGCGACAAGCCTGTGTAATTAGCCCACTTTTGGTTAATTGGCGGAATAACAAATAAGACATTGGTATGCTGCTTAGCAAACTGGTGCAGCATCAACTCAAAATCGCTATATTCCACTGATTTAGTATAGTCAAACTTACGCTGACTCCCCTTCAGTTTGGCCAAATTTTTCTTATTTAGCCGCATCCGATAGAAGCGGTTGTTAATTCCAAAATCATTCGAATTAGTGTGGGTAGCAGCTTGCTTGTCTGCCACCCGGTTAAGTCCCGCAACCGAGTATGTATCGGGCAAAAGCTTAGCCTGGTTATTAATCTTTTGGATTCGATCACGCAGCTGAAATGTACTAAAGAACTTGTCTTCATTATTGAGCATGCGCCGTTGGTTTTCCAGGAGAAAGCGCTGCATACTGGACAATTGCTCGCCCCGCGCAATCGACTTCATCCCATACTTAATCACGCCCTTTACTTCTGGCATCTGCAAAAAGCGCTTAGCCGCGTAACGGTTTGCAATATTGTCCTTTTTGATTCCTAACAAAAAGTTGCAAGCTTGCAAGGGAGAATAATACAAACTAAAAGCATCTGGGTTCTGGCCATATTTGGTGAACCATTGCGGTGAGATAATCACGACCGCTTTCTTGTTTTTTAACTGTTTGGCCGTACCCTGCATCCCTAAAAAATGCGCCAAAGACTGGCTACCAGGACCGCCCAGCAAGAACGGTCGATAGTTACGGTGGTATTTCTTAGCCAATACGCTTGGGTGGAGCGGGTCCATCCGAGACAGCTCGCTTGAGCCGTAGAAAGGCACATAACCATCATCAAAAGCATTCTGCTTCATGCGCGAACCTTTAAAAATGGTTGTTGTCTGTGAATTGGCTGCTTGGTATATCGCATCCTTAGAAAAAGTCCGTTCCCAAGGCAAAAGAAAAATAACCAGTAGCAAAATAATAGCGCATAGAACCGGGCCAAAAATTTGCCACAGCCGGCGTTTATTACTCATTTTCTAAATTTTCCACCTTTGCCACAATCTTGTTTGGCGTGTCCCATTCAGTACGATCAAATTCAGAAACCGGCACATCAATTGCAAATTTTTCCTGCAAGTTGAGCAGCATCTGTACGCTGGCCATTGAATCCATTAAACCATTGGCAAAAATATCTTCATCCATCTTGTCTGATAAATCTTCACCAGTTAAGTCTTGTAAAATAGCTAAAACTTCTTTTTTAATATCCATCGTGAAACCTCTTAAATAAAACTACTTCCTACTTCCAGCCAAACCATAGTTGACTGAGGAAGCCTGAAAAAATTAGAAAACTGAAACAAACAACATTGAAAGTGACAAAGATTGCGAACCCCTTGGTAAACTTGTTGGAAGGCAACCTATCCTTATGTTTCTTTTTAAATCTGATCCAGCAGTCATTGATAATTATTGCCACAGCATGAAAGAGACCATACACAATATAATACCACGTTAAGCCGTGCCAAAAGCCCATTACTAGGAAAAGCAACAAATATGATGCCTGCGATAGCCTAATCGGGTTCTTGAACAGCTTTTTCTTCATTGCGAAGAAGGTAAAGCGCATGTAAATGTAATCTCGGAACCAAAACGATAGGGTCATATGCCAACGGTTCCAGAACTCCTTGATATTTTGTGAGATAAACGGCTTGTTAAAGTTCATTGGCGTATGAATTCCCATAAAGTATGAGATCGCTACTGCAAACAAGGAATAACCCGCAAAGTCAAAGAAGAGGTACATGCTGTAGCAATACATGTATGCTACCAACCACCAAGACAGTTTCAAGCCACCATTGGCAGTTCCAGCAATCAGTGCTGCATCTGTAATTTTAGGCAGCCAATAGGTACCAAAGAACCAGCCCAAGACAAACTTATAAAGAAAGCCCTGGAATAAGTACCGGGTAGCGTGGGCTAAGTCATCGATATACTGGTCACGCTTAGGTGCAGTATCACATTCCTTGGCAAAGCGCCGGTAGCGATCAATTGGTCCTGAAGACAGCGTGGGAAAGAAGAGCAGGAAGCGCAAGTAGGTGCCCAGATTAATGTCTTTGATGGCACCATCACGTACCTCCATAATTACCTGCACGGTTTTAAAGGTAATATAAGAAATGCCCAAAAAGGCTAATACTCCCGGAATCCTCATTTTCGGAAAAGCTATTTTAAACTTGACCAGAGCCAATGGAATGATTGCCAAAATCACTGCCAAGTAAAAGGCCCAGGTTTTGTTTTTACCATTTTTTCGATAATGCAGGTAGCAATATGTGACCAGCAGCTGAAATAGCAGATAAATGATTAGGCTAACGCCCTGCTCCCACTTGTCCCCATCAAAAATAAGGAACAAAAAGACTAGTGAAAAAATCACTTCGTAGACTTTAAACCGGTGGCCAAAGTATAGACCCAAAATAATAGGTATTAACCCAATTATCAGGTAGATAAAGTACTGCGGATTCCCATAGGGCTGCAAGTTAATGAAATTAAAATGCACTACTCGTTAACCTCCTTAATCACGGCCTTAATGTCTACCTTGCCGTTTTGCGAAATAGGCAATTCTTCACGGTAAACAAATCGTTGCGGAATCATATATGGCATCAAGTTTTCTGTCAAGTCAGCACGAATTGCCTTAGTGACTTCGTCTTCTGAGTATTTTTCCAAGACGCCCTTTTTCAGCTTGATTTCCGCCACAATCTGCTTAACCGTATGATCCTTGCCATATTTAGGTGCAGCCACACCGCGATCAACCAGCTTGTTGCGACCAATATAATGGTTGATCTCTTCAAGCTCGATCCGGTAGCCATTAAATTTAATTTGAAAATCGATTCGGCCACGGTAAAAAAGCAAGTCGCCATCAAAAAAGCCTTCATCGCCAGAGCGGTGACTCATATATTGATCGGCCGGGATTTTAAAGAAAGCCTTGGCCGTTTTTTCGGGATTATTCATATAACCCTTTGAAGTACTTGGGCCTGCAATAATAATTTCACCCTCATCAGGCTGGTCACCCTTCGTCTTATCAATAGTAATAGTTGTGTCTGCTTTAACCTTGCCAATAGGCAAACGATCATAATGAGCTAATATTTCAGGCGTAATTTCCACCTGGGTAACTGCAACTGTGGTCTCAGTTGGACCATAAGTGTTATAAACGCGTGCTTGCGGAAACCTCTTCTTCAACATAACCACTTCGCTGTGAGGGAGCTCCTCACCGCAAAAAAGGAAGTGTGACAGATCTGGGTGGTGTTGACTATCAAAAGTCTTATCTAGAAAACACATCTGAGCAAACGAAGGCGTTGATACCCATACATTGAATTGCAATGTTGGCATCGTTTTAAATAGTTGCGCAAAATTTTGCGTCACTTCATGCGGCAGTACCACCAGCTTGCCTGCACCAACTAGTGCCGGATAAAGACTCATAACTGAAAGGTCAAATGAGTATGGTGCTTGCGCCAAAAAACTCGGATGCTGCGGCAAGTCGAAGTCTTCCAATTCCCAATTAATGAAACTAAGCAAGTTATTGTGACTAATTTGTACGCCCTTAGGCTTGCCACTAGTTCCCGAAGTAAAAATAATATAAAAATTATCATCACCAGCAACAAAATTAGCTGGGTCAGGCGAATAATTGCCATTAGCAACTTCACTTGGCCGAACAATTTCAATACCAGTAAGATCAATCTGGGGGAGTTCATCAATCGCTAAAAGCACTTGAGCTTGCGCAACTTCTTGAATCATTACAATCCGTTCGGCATTTGAATAACTGGCAATAGGGATATAAGCATGCCCAGCCTTGACACAGCCTAAAAAGCTAGCAATCATTTCAAAGTTTTGACCGCCCCATATCATCACTGGACTTCCTGGCGCAATTTTTAGATTGGCAATTTTATGAGCCCATGCATCTGAACGTTCTTTAAGATTGCCGTAGGTATTAGTCTGACCCAAATAGTCGTAAGCAATCCGATTGGCATCGTTTAAAGCTATTTCATCAATTTTTTTAATTATATCTTTAATCATCTTGGTTGACCACCTTAAAATTCGTTATAAATAAAGTGAACCGAAGTAAGGCCGCTATATTGATATAAATATATTAACACCATCAAAATACCACAATAAATAAGCGTTGTCAGAACAAACTTACCGACACGTTTGCTACGCGACTCGGCTTTTTCTTTCTTAACCATTAATCTTCATCTCTTTCAGTATCTGTATTGTACTATCGAATTATAACACTGGTATCCCAAACCGGATGCATAAATTTGACTATTTTTTTTCTAAATTTAAATATTTTTTACCGTTATGGCCCCTCATTCAACCTACGACAGGCGCGATAAGCAAAATAAAGCGGAATAAGAATGATGATTGGCACAAGCAAAATTGCAACAATCATTAAAGTAATAAGGTTGGTAACTTTTTCCCACCTCTTGTTTTCCGCAGTTGCTAAAAGATAGCATGCAAATGCAATGGTCAGGATTAGTTCTGCCATAAACCAAAAGGCCAAATCACTTGTTCTGAATACTTGGTATAATCTCAAACAAGCCACGGCCGGCAGTAAGCACAGCCAACCTGAAAATCTAAGCCAAAAGATTATCTTTTGTCGGTATCTTTGTTGATTCATTTTCTTTATCCTGTAAAAAAGGCTATTCTAGACACAACATCTCTAATTGTATCAAAGCACCGTTTATCAGACAATTATGGCAGCTTTGCTTGCATGCTGATTGCCTAGCTTCAACTAGAGTATTTCACCTGCAGCAATTTTGACTACCCAAAAGAGTGCTAAAAGTAATTTTACACATTAGAAGGCCTTTTTTGTAGCAATATCACACTTTTTAATAGGTATTTGCGCTTTTCTTTACCAGTTTTAAAGGAATTCTTTACCCTTTCATAAGGGAATTTACACCTTTACTTCATATTTGAGGTATATCATTCTAAATGTAGTAAGTTATGAAAGCTTACTACATACTCCCACTTTTTATTTCATTCATTCTTACTCCTTCAAAGTAGATGAAAACTAATGGGCCCGCAAATCTTGCGGGCCCTTTTTCATTATTATAAGATTAAGTGAGTATTTATGCTAAGAAAGGTTCATATCAAATGTTTTCACCTGCAATCAAACGTCTGCTTGAAGAAAAGTCAGGCTCATTTATCATTCCAGCTTCTCGTATAGCCTTTGTCGGAGACGACAACCCGCTTTACCATGCGTTTTTAATTTTGACTCGTGTCAAATATTCTAAAATTCCGGTACTCGATCGCAAAAGCCGTGTAGTCGGGCTGCTTAGTTTGGCAATGATTACTGCTAAAATGCTGGAAACTGACGATATTTCGCTCGATCCACTAACCGAACTCAAGGTTAGCGATGTAATGCAAACTAAGTTTGATAAAATCAATTTCGTTCAAACAACGTTAGAAACCCAACTCCATTTACTAGTTGACAATGCCTTCCTCCCTGTCGTTGATGATTATGGTGTTTTTCAAGGGCTACTGACTAGGCGGGAATGGATTAAGTCTTTTAATTTTATTGCTCATAATTTTGAACAAAAGTATCACGTTACGGAAATTAAAAAAGAACAGTAGATTCTCGGTTAATTGACTAAAACTCTCCTATATCACCGTTCAACCTACTAATAATGCCATTACACTAAAGGCAACTATGGCTTGTGCCCCTATAATTATTAAAAGAGCAAGACTGCTTGCTCTTTTTCATAACAGATAACTTTTTGCAGCTTATTTAGACCTATTCTAAACAAACAGGAAAATTAGTGCTAAAATAATACACATTACATTAATATTCTATTTAGGAGGCACTTATCATATGGATTTCAAAAAGCAGTGGAAATTTATCCTCGTACTTGCAATCGGTGCTATTGGGCTTGTGTGTCAATTTGGTCTTCACGCTCCAAGCATCTTTCATATTGGCAGCTTGCAGTTCCCTATTCAAGCAATTTTAATTGACCTGGTCGGAATAGTGATGGCAATTTCCCTGTTAAGCGAGATTGCCAGTGATTTCAAATCTGGTCGCTATGGGGTAGACATCTTGGCAGTTATCGCAGTTGTTTCAACCATCTTGATTGGCGATATATGGGCCGAATGGATGATTTTGGTCATGATGACTGGTGGTGAAACCTTGGAAGATTATGCCACCGGACAAGCAGACAGGGAGCTGCGAGCACTCCTGAGCAACTCTCCAACAATTGCCAACAAGATTGTAGGCAAGGAATTATTATCGGTTGACGTTGAGCAACTAGCTATCGGTGACCATGTGCTGATTAAACCAGGTGAACAGGTGCCTGTAGATGGCAGGGTCGTTAGCGGCGAGTCAAGTTTTGATCAGGCATCATTAACTGGTGAATCAGTTCCCGTCTCCAAAAAGAGCGGTGATGACTTAATGTCTGGCTCAATCAACGGCAGTGAAGCTGTTGAAATGGTAGTAACCAAGAAGTCGAGTGATTCGGAATATCAGACAATTGTAGCTTTAGTTGAATCTTCTCAAGCAAAGCCTGCTAAATTTGTCAAAATGGCAGACCGTTATGCCGTGCCTTTCACCATTATTTCCCTGGTAATAGGAATTGCCGCCTGGTTGCATTCGGGCGATCCGGTTA
This sequence comes from Lactobacillus sp. XV31L, assembly GCF_059900865.1. Taxonomy (NCBI): domain Bacteria; kingdom Bacillati; phylum Bacillota; class Bacilli; order Lactobacillales; family Lactobacillaceae; genus Lactobacillus; species Lactobacillus sp. XV31L. Next base: position 224,915 of record NZ_JBWXGC010000001.1, read on the forward strand.
ATTTTGCCGAGGTTATGGTTGTAGCATCGCCTTGTCCTCTTTTAATCGCTGCTCCAGTTGCACTGGTATCTGGCATGAGCTCAATGTCTAAACACCATATCATCGTTAAGTCGGGACCTACTTTGGAAAAATTGGCAACAGCCCAAACCTTTGCTTTTGACAAAACTGGTACACTGACTGAAAACCAATTAGTGATTGATGAAGTGGTTCCAGCCAATGATAGTGGTATTGATAGCAAAATGTTGCAAAGCTATGCAGCCAGCGTTGAGCAGCAATCGAGCCACATCATTGCCAACTCACTTGTCAATGCCATTGATAAGGATCTTTTAAAAGCGGCCAGCAATATCAAGGAAACTACCAGCCAGGGTATTAGTGGCACAGTTGAAGGACACCAAGTGATGGTAGGCAAACTAAGCTTCGTTAGTCCTAAGGAGCCGGCCCCATCCGTCAACTCAACTGCCATTTATGTATCAATTGATGGTCAATATGCGGGTTATATTACCTTTAAGGATCAAGTACGACCAGAAAGTGCGCAAACAATTGCCCGCTTACGCAGACAAACTGAGGCACACATGATGATGCTGACTGGTGACCACCAAGATGTTGCTGACAAAATTGGTAAGGACGTTGGTATCAATGATATTCGCCATAGTCTGCTCCCCGCTGAGAAAATCGCGGCAATTAAGAATGTAGCACCAGAAAGCAGACCAGTAGTTATGACTGGTGATGGTATTAACGATGCGCCTAGTTTATCAGCTGCTGATGTAGGAATTGCAATGGGGGCCAAGGGGGCATCTGCTGCAAGTGAAAGCGCTGATGCTATTATCATGGTCAATGACCTGTCCAAAATTAATGATGCCGTGGCCATTTCTAAGCATACAATGAAGGTGGCCAATGTTGACGTTTTGACAGCTATAACCATCGTAGTAATAATTGAACTAATTGCCTTTACCGGAGTCATCCCTGCTTTCTGGGGAGCTATTTTACAGGAAGTTGTTGATATGATCTCTATCAGCCTAGCACTTCTGGCGAAGACAAAGCCCAAGAATCCTAAGCAAACAGGCATTGCTAATAAAGCCTAATTACTTAGTAAATATAAATAAGCCATGTCACGCGACATGGCTTATTTATATTATTCTAGTTTGATTCCCACAATACATGGGTCACTAATCAATTTTAGCCCAAAAAGCCTAGTGAATTATACAGCATATGAGCAATCATTGAATAGCGCAAGTCCTTCGTAGTGGTGTAAACCCAAGCTAGTACCATGCCCAAAGCCCAGTAAACAAAAATATACTTGCTTAAAGCTGGATCATGAATATAGCCGAATACAAAGCCACTCAAAATTATTCCTAGCCACTTGCTTAAAGGCGAGTCTGCCTCAAAGAAAGTATTAAAAATCAATCCGCGGAAGATGGTTTCTTCAAAAAGTGGCGCGATAATAGCAACCACGGGAATAAAAAACATTCCTGCTTGCCGAGAAATTCCAGTTAAAACTGCTTGATTAGTTGAAGTTGTATTTGGACCCAGCTTAAGCAGAGCTTGAGTTGCGGTACTAGCAACAATTAGTAAGACAAAGCCTATAAATGCAATTAAAAGACGGGAACCATTCCAATGTGGTTTTACATTAAAATTCCAATTATTGCTATGGGCTAGTTGCCGGCGGTAGAGCCAAAATAGCAGTAGCAAAGCAAGAACGGTTATTAAGAGCGTCAATGCAATGTAGGGCCCCATTCCCAAGTGTAGCGCCTTTGCATACTTACCAGGATAAAAGTAAAACCCTTGAACCACCCCATATAGCAAGAAAGCTATAAATATAGCAACAATATTCCCGAGGAAATAAAACAACTTCTTCATTCTTAGTACTCCATTTTCTTAACAATAAGACATGTAACTTAACAATACAAGACATTATTAAAGTATACTATAAATTAGGTATTTTTTGATATTAGTCATATTTTGCATTAGCCCGTGTATTGGCTGATATCCTTTCACACGTTTTTGAAATCAATATTTCCTGGGAAATAAAAAGCACTCTATAACTATGATTTTGTGGATCATCTGCCTATAATATACTTAACAATCCAACCTTAAGAGGCAACTTATGATTAACTTTTATAGAACTTTTGGCCAAAACCAACCATTCATTTATCTTTCATTGCTTTTACTTGCCGTCTTTATCTTGTTTTTGACTTTTTGGTTGAAAGAGCCCCGAAGTTTGCTAAATGGTATCCTCTTTACTTTCTTTCTTATTATGCTAGGCATTTGGCTAACTGTCATTGTCCAATCCACCCAAATCCCGGCATTAACATTGTTATATGAAATACTGCTAGTATTTTTGTTGGGAATTATTAACTTAGTAGTTATCTTTTCATGGCTGTTCTTTTTGGCAAATGCTTATGTTGTATGGAGGCATGAAAGCCATACCCTCTCTAACTTGCTTACATTATTTATTGGTCTCATAATCATACTGGCCTGGGGCATAATTCTGCTTGATCCGTTCAGCAACCTGCCGGCTTGGATCAAAACCCTAACTTATGCACCAGCAGCAATTATTGTTTATCTGCTCTTTGTCGCTTACAATTTTCTTGTCAATTTAGTTCTTTACCAGTTTGTGCCACGCCAATATAAGCAAGATTACTTGATTGTGCTTGGAGCCGGTTTAGCAAATGGTGAAACTGTCACTCCACTTCTTGCAGGACGGATCAACCGCGCTATTGAATTTGCCCAAAAGCAAGTGCTCAAGGGCCAAGCAATGCCAAAGTTAATCATGTCCGGTGGGCGAGGCAATGATGAGAAGGTTCCCGAAGCTCAAGCAATGGCAGAGTATGCGCTTGCTCGCGGTATTGATCCTGCCTACATCTTGCTTGAAACCAAATCAAAAAATACATATCAAAATATGCAATTTTCTGAGCAAATAGCTGCCTTAGACTTTGGTAGCAAAAACTTTCATGCAAAATTCTTTAGCAACAACTACCACATCTTGCGAGCAGCCTTACATGCTAAGGCTACTGGACTTAATGCCAATGGTGTTGGATCTTACACCCGTTTGTACTTTTTGCCTAATGCCATAGTCCGAGAATTTGCTGGGGTACTCCTCATTAGTAAGCGGCGTCACTTGCTAGTCATTTTAGCCATCATCTTATTTTACGCTATTTATGCTGTAATGCAGTTAATTGGGATCAGGCTATGACAGGGCAACTAAGCATACTTTAATCATAAAATTTGCCAAAATTGCCTTCTAGTACCTGTCTTAACTCTAATTAATCTAAGTAACTTATTATCTTCGAGCCCCATATTCGTGGTAAAATATTGATTATTATTTATTAAAAAAAGGAATAGTATATGCTTCAATTAAAAGATTTACGCAAGTCCTACCATGTAGGTGATACCATCACCCATGCGCTTGATGATGTTTCAATTTCGTTTCGCAACCAAGAGTTTGTTGCCATATTAGGTCCCAGTGGTTCTGGCAAAACAACCTTGTTAAATGTTATTGGCGGCCTGGACCGCTATGACACTGGTGACCTAATTATTAATGGTAAGTCTACAGAGAACTTTAAGGATACTGATTGGGATGCTTATCGCAACAACTCTGTGGGATTTGTCTTTCAAAACTATAACTTGATTTCCCACCTAACGATTATTGCTAACGTTGAATTGGGAATGAACTTATCTGGTGTTTCTGCAAGCAAACGGCATCAAAGAGCAGTCGAAGCTCTAACTCAAGTAGGACTAAAGGATCAAATTTCTAAGCGTCCCAACCAGTTGTCAGGTGGGCAAATGCAGCGTGTAGCAATTGCTCGGGCATTAGCAAACGATCCTGACATCTTGCTTTGCGATGAGCCGACAGGTGCACTTGATACTGAAACTTCCGAGCAGATCATGAAGTTAATTAAAAAACTTTCCAATGAACGCCTAGTTATTATGGTGACGCACAATCCTAAGTTGGCCAGTGAATACGCCACCCGCATCGTTAATTTTCAGGATGGCAAAATTCTCAATGATTCTAATCCGTTTACTGCTGATAATGAAGAAGATACATTCAAGCTTAAGCGAACCAAGATGTCATATTGGAACGCAATTAATCTTAGTTTTACCAATATTATGACTAAGAAAGGACGAACAACTCTAACGGCCTTTGCATCCAGCATCGGAATCATCTCAATCGCAATCGTGTTAGCCCTTTCAAACGGCTTTCAAAAGCAGATAGATACAACGATGAGCAAGGCACTAGCCAAATATCCTGTAACAATTATGCAAACTGCTACTGATATGGCCAATGTCAGTCAAAATGCAGATTCAGAAAAAAACGTGAAAAACCGTGGTTACATTATCGCCAAGAAGGATCGTCTGCAACAAGTAACTCACAAAAACAAGATTACCCAAAAATATGTTGATTACGTCAAAAAGATCAACCCAAAATACGCCAATAACATTTCCTACCAAGCTGGCATTAACCTCAACTTGCTAGCAAGAGTAGGTGGTAAAGTCAAACAAGTCCAGTTTTCACCACTGGCAACTGGAACAGGAGAAGGAAAGGAATATGCCCAAATGCAGTTTCAAAGTCCTAGTGCTGCTTTTATGGGGTCTTCCGTCTTCCCTACTGCTCTGACTAAGGATAGAAGCGATGTGGTTAAGAAAAATTACCAGTTACTATCTGGTACCTGGCCAAGCAAGGCAACTGATCTAGTTCTGGTTGTAAACAACAAAAATACGATCAGTACCAATATTTTGAACAATTTAGGCATTAAAAACAGGTCTGGGGAAAAATTGAATTATAGCAAGCTAGTTGGCATGAAATATCGAGTCGTAGCCAATGATAACTATTACCAGCAACTGCCAACTGGAATGTTTGTCCCCCAAAAGCCAAACTCAAAGATGTATGATACCAGCAATATTGAATTGCGTATTGTAAGTGTCATCCGGCCTAAGAGCAATGACTCCATGGCCCTGCTGGCAAATGGAATCGTATACAGCGACCAGCTTGCACAAAAAGTAATTAAGCAAAACAGAAATTCTACAATTGTTAGAGCACAGGAAAAAACTAACCAGAACGTGATGACTGGCCAAAGCATGGATACAAGTGCAAAAAAACAGATGTTGCAATCAGTTGGTGGGTCTACCCTGCCAGCCGGTATCATGATCTACCCTAATAATTTTGATTCTAAAGACAAAGTTGTAGAATACTTGGACAAGTGGAACAAGGGCAGGTCCAAAAAAGAACGGATTATTTACACAGACATGTCCAATGCTGTCACTTCTATTACGGGTAAACTACTAGGAGGGATTACTGCTGTATTGGTAGCTTTTGCCGCAATTTCTTTAGTTACTTCAATGATTATGATTGGTATTTTAACTTACACATCAGTTTTAGAAAGAACAAAGGAAATTGGTATTCTCAAAGCCTTAGGTGCACGTAAGAAAGACATTACTCGTGTCTTTGACGCTGAAACATTCATTTTAGGGATCTTTTCTGGCATTTTGGGAATTATTATTGCGCAACTGTTAGTTTTCCCTATCAATAGTATTCTTTATAATATCACTAACCTAAGCAACGTTGGCCAGCTCAATCCCATGCACGCACTAATTTTAGTTGCTGTTTCAACCATCTTAACGATGATCGGTGGACACCTACCCGCTCGTATGGCAACTAAAAAAGACGCAGCTACAGCCTTACGCAGCGAATAAGTTATCTATTAACCATAAAACTAAAGCCCTAATCAATGTTTCACATGAAACATTGATTAGGGCTTTTAATATCTACATTTATTAAACCATGCTGCCAAAGCAATCGATATGGTTTTCAGAAGAAACAAATTATCAAATTTATCTTAATTTGCTAGTTGACAAATTGGCATATACCAATTTATAATTAGCTTAATGAGATATGGAGGCACAGCAATGAAAATTATTATTACAGAAAACAAGGCTAGCGGTAGTGCTAAGGCCCTTAAATTGTTTAGCAACGGAATTGAAAATGGAGCAAAAGTACTCGGATTAGCTACTGGTTCTACTCCGGAAAACTTATATGAAGAATGGATCAAGAGCGATATCGACAACAGCAACTTAGTCAGTATCAACCTTGATGAGTATGTTGGCTTGAGCCCAGACAGCGACCAAAGCTATCACTACTTCATGCAGAAACGCTTATTCGACAAGAAACCATTCAAAAAGTCATATGTCCCAGATGGTCTTAAAGCAGTCAAAGATCCTCAAGGCGTATCAGCAGACTACAACCAGATTATCAAGGAAAATCCGATTGACATCCAGCTCTTGGGCTTGGGGCAAAATGGTCATATTGCATTTAACGAACCTGGTACCTCATTTGATTCAGTTACTCATGAAGTTAAACTGACACAGAATACTATCAAGGCTAACTCTCGCTTCTTCAACAATATTGATGACGTGCCTAAGTCAGCCATCTGCATGGGGATTGCCAACATCATGTCGGCTAAGCAAATTGTACTTTTGGTTTTTGGTGCAAATAAGGCTGATGCAGTTAAAAAGATGATTGAAGGTCCAGTTACTGAAGATGTTCCAGCTTCAATATTGCAAAAACACCCAAATGTTACAGCAATTATTGACCAGGATGCAGCAAGCAAGCTGGATGACAAGTATAAAAATTAAGTAAGCAACTTTACTCAAAAAGAGATGTACTAATGTGCACCTCTTTTTATTTTAACTATATTAATACGATAATGTATATTTATCAGTGCATATTGCTATGCTGCCAAATATAGCCAGTACTAGTATAGTAGTAAAAGAGAGGATGGTGGTAAGTTGAAGCGGAGTAAAAAGTGGTTATTGGTAGTTGGAATGCTGGTATTACTGCCCTTGCCAATTTATTTTTTATGGTCAACCAGCATGTTCTGGCAAAAATACCTTCATGTTAAATTACCTGCCCTAGGGAATTTGAATCCCGTATTTGCCTGGTATTTGATTGGCATCAGCGCCTTAGTTTTAGTTTTTCTGATCATTGGCCTAATTGTCACAGTATGTTGGCCCGTCCAACGCGACTTTAACCTAATTCGTAAACGTGACGGTCAAGTCAAGGTCACAAGCAAGGCAATCAATGGCTTTGTAGCCAATTCCTTAGCTGATCTACCCTATTTAACCAAGGTTAAAGTGGATTCACGACTCACTAACCGCAAAATCAGGATCAGAATCAGTGGCGATCTTGGTTCAGGTGAAAATGTAGCTGCTTTATTAGATGACTACCTTAAAGAACTGGAAAAGCAGCTAAAGCAATTGCTGGGAATTGACCAAAAGCCAAAAATCAAAATCAAGTTTGTCAATTACCACAAGCCTGCTCAGTCAAGAAGACGCGTCCAATAAAGGAGGCAGATAATGAAAGAACTTTTGCATAAATACCTCCCAGAAATAAGCGGTGCTGTAATTTGCGTGATACTGGCATTTTGTTTTCTGGGATTAGGGTTTTTTAAAACTATCTTTGTTGTTGTAATGTTGGTTTTAGGTCTTTTAGGCGGACACTACCTGCCCTTGCTAAGAGATCTCAAGCGTAAATAATTTTTAGAAAGGATCGTAATATTTATGGTACAGAGTAAAGCTAAGCAAGACATTAAAGGCGATTTAAAATATGACTCAAAGGTAATTCAAAAAATTATCGGTATTGCGCTATCAGATATTAAAGGGCTCCTAGACGTCGATGGTGGCTTCTTCTCCAATCTGGCAGATAAGATTGTCAACAACGATGATGTTACCTCAGGAGTTAATGTTGAAGTTGGAAAAAAGCAGGTTGCAGTGGACATTGAAATCGTTGCTGAATACGGTGTTGAAATCACCAAGCTATATGACCAAATTAAGCAGAAGATTTATGATAAGGTCAAAGAAATGACTGGTTTAGACACGGTTGAAGTTAACGTTACGGTTGTAGATATTAAGACCAAGAAGCAGCACGAAAAAGATTCAGTAAGTCTGCAAGATCGAATTTCTGATGTAACTCAAGATACTAAAGAAAAGATTGGTCATCAAAAAGATAAGATAGAAGACCAAAAAGACAATGATCAAAAAGATAGACGGGTTAAGTAACCTATCTGCAATAACCTAAATCTCAAAAATGCACTGAATTACTCTTCAGTGCATTTTTGCTTGTCTACTTTAACTGCTGGAATATAGCAATTTATTTACATTAAGATTATCAAAATAATTTTCTTTTAAGGTTTCACGTGTAACAAGTTTTTTCTTTGATCAACTCAAGTACAATTAATTCGCTGTCCTAGTCTTGAAATTATCTATTTATTATGTCTAATCATTAGATATACAATATCTTATATTTGCTAAAAATATTTTGCCTTGTACTATCGAAATTCGCTTGACATTTCATGTAATGTTATAATTTATTTTTTGCTTGTGTACCACTATATATCGTATTAAACTAAAAGAAGATCTATATATTGTATTTAAGAAAGAACGTGATGACAGTTATTGTTTTAAGTGGGCCAATTGGAGCCGGTAAATCCAGTTTAACCAGTATCTTAGCTGAACACTTGGGTACACAAGCCTTCTACGAAGGAGTCGATAACAACCCTGTACTCCCTCTATACTATCAGGATATGAAACGCTATACCTTTTTGCTAAACATTTATCTACTTAACCACCGTTTAGCACAAATAACGCAAGCAGTTAAAGAAAAAAATAGTGTATCTGACCGTTCAATTTATGAAGATGCTCTATTTTTTAAAATGAATGCCGAAAATGGTGTGGCTGATCCAACAGAATTTCAGATTTATGACAGTCTGCTTGAAAATATGATGGAGGATACCCCAGGCAATCCAAGCAAAAAGCCGGACCTTTTAATCTATATTCATGTTTCGCTTGATACAATGTTAAAGCGAATAGAGAGGCGAGGACGATCATTTGAGCAAATTAGTACTGATCCTAGTCTTAAGGACTACTATGCTCGCTTAATCAGCTATTATGAGCCTTGGTATCAAAGTTATGATGCTTCTCCTAAGATTAAAATTGATGGTGACCAGCTTGATTTTATTATTGATGAGACAGCCAAAAGAGAAGTATTAAACCAAATTGATGAAAAATTACGCCAAATAGGTAATTTAGAATAACGAAGAAGGAACGTGATGACAGTTATTGTTTTAAGCGGGCCAATTGGGGCCGGGAAGTCCAGTTTAACCGAAATTTTAGCCAACTATTTAGGGACTAAACCATTTTATGAAAGTGTCGATAACAACCCTGTTTTGCCGCTTTTCTACGCAGATCCTAAGAAATATGCTTTTTTGTTGCAAGTGTTTTTCCTTAATACACGTTTTCGGAGTATCAAGGATGCATTAACAGATGATAATAACGTCCTTGATCGGTCAATCTATGAAGATGCCCTCTTTTTTCAAATGAATGCCGATATTGGACGGGCAACGTCGGAAGAGGTTGATACATACTATGAGCTCTTGAACAATATGATGGGGCAACTCAAGCATATGCCCAAAAAGAATCCAGATCTGCTAGTTCACATTAACGTTTCTTATGACACCATGATCAAGCGTATTCAAAAGCGGGGACGACCATACGAGCAACTGAGCTACGATGCTACGCTAGAAGATTATTACAAGCGTTTGCTGCGCTATTACCAGCCGTGGTATGAAAAATACGATTATTCTGACAAAATGGAAATCAATGGCGATCAGCTTGACTTTATTTCAAATGAGCAAGATTTGCAAAACGTCCTGGACCAAATTGTTGCCAAACTAAAGGAAATAGGTAAACTGCCCTCTACCTGGGACAAGCCTACAAATATCAAAATAGCGCATTAACTAACTTTGTCATTTGCTAGTGCTACAAGTAAAAAAGCCGTTTTCTTGGTTTAATAGCCAAGAAAACGGCTTTTGTTTGTTCTCAAACGGCTAACTAATCCTGCTAATAAAAATCAATTCAATCCATCCAGAATAGCAGCGATTCCATCATGGTCGTTGTCCAATGTTGTAGCTGTAAATTTTGCCTTTAAATCAGCTGGAGCATTCCCCATCAAAATCGGATTTGCCACTGCTTGCAACATGGCTTCATCATTATAGTTATCACCAAAAGCCCAGCAATCAGCTTTAGCAACATCTAAAGCCTGTGCCATCACCTTAACGCCTAACCCCTTGGAGACACCCTTAACCATAATTTCAAGCAAGTTGGGAGAAGATTTAACCAAAACCAAGTCAGGGTGAAGCTGGCTTAACTCCACTAATTCATTATCGATTTCTTTGGGTTCACCCATAATCAATACCTTATGTACGCCTTTGAGTTGCCCCACCTTAGCTATAGAACTAGCTGTTGCTGCAACCTCAACAATTGTTTCTTCTTTCTTCACTAGATCAGAATTATTGCTTGGGGAATAATACCAATCGTATCCGCTATAAACGTTCCAAGCGGTGCCATTATTTTTTTGCTCAACATATGTGCAAATTGATGCTGCTTCTTGAGCAGACATAAATTTTGAATTAAGCGGACGGCCATATTCATCCAAGACCAATGCACCATTATATGCAATCATTGGACAAGATTTCATAATTTGCCCTACTGCTGTCATAATTGCCTGTGGCATCCTTGCTGAAACAGGTATAAAAACATCACCCTTGACAATCCGTTTCTGAATTGCAGAACGTGTCTTAGACGTTACACGGCGGTTTGAATTCAGTAGTGTTCCATCGATATCAGAAAAAAGCAGTTTAGCCATGTTCCCTCCTTATATGCTAGCTATCAATTTGATATTAGCTTAATGCTATTTTACAAACTTCCAAGGGTTGAGGTCAATGTTCTTTGTCTTCATCTTTAGTAAAAGCTCCTTATCTTTCACTATATCCTCACAGTATAATTCGCATTTGCAATTATTTTAAAGCGTGTTAAACTGTAATAGTTGTTTATTTTATTTAAAACACGAACATTATTTATGTGGGAGAAGTTCAATGGATTTTATAAAGAGTTATTTTCAACTCGATAAATACAAGACTAGCGTAAAAGTGGAATTTCTGGCAGGATTGACTACCTTTATCAGCATGTCATATATCTTATTTGTCAATCCCAGCGTCCTGGGGGCAAGCGGTATGAGCAAGGGAGCAGTTTTTACTGCTACTGCGTTGGCTAGTGCTCTTGGCACAGCTTTAATGGGAATAGTTGCCAATTATCCAATTGGCGAAGCTCCAGCTCTTGGCATTAACGCCTTCTTTGCTTATACTGTCTGCATTGGCATGCATGTTTCATGGGAAACAGCTCTAGCTGCAGTCTTTGTTGCTTCCATCATTTTCATCTTAATCACCATGTTCAAGCTGCGGGAAAAAATCATTAACGCTATTCCAGCTGATTTAAAATTTGCCATTTCTTCAGGAATTGGTCTTTTTATTGCCTTTCTTGGTATGCAAGATGGTGGATTAATTGTTGGCAACAAGTCAACCCTGGTTGGACTTGGCTCATTGCATGATCCAGCTGTTTGGATCACAATTTTTGGCTTGATTGTTACTGTCATTTTGATGATTATGAACGTTCCCGGCGCTATCTTTATTGGCATGGTCTTAGCTGCCATTTTCGGCATTGCGACTGGTCAAATTGCCTTGCCAAGCAAAATTGTTTCTCTAGCGCCAAGTATTGCCCCAACCTTTGGGCAAGCTGTTTTCCACATCAAGGATATTAATTCCCTGCAAATGTGGGTAGTAGTCCTCACTTTCCTCTTAGTCACCTTTTTTGATACAGCTGGCACCTTAATTGGTCTGGCTCAACAGGCTGGCTTCATGAAGGATAATAAGATGCCCCGCGTTGGTAAAGCCCTAGCTTCTGATTCGACTGCCATGATGGTGGGCTCTGTTCTGGGAACCTCCCCTGTCGGTGCATTCGTTGAATCCAGTGCCGGAATTGCTGTGGGCGGCAGAACTGGTTTAACCGCTGTTTTTGTTGCCATCTTCTTTCTCATTTCAATGATTTTCAGTCCACTTCTAGGCCTCTTTACTACACATGTAACTGCTCCGGCTTTAATTATTGTGGGCGTATTAATGGCTCAAAATACCGCTCATATTCATTGGAATAAGATGGAAATTGCTGTACCTGCATTCTTGACTTTAATCGGTATGCCCCTCACGTACTCTATTTCTGACGGCCTGGCATTGGGTCTAATCACTTATCCCATCTGCATGGTTGCAGCTAAGCGGGGCAAGGAAGTCACTCCTATGATGTGGGTTCTCTTCTTCGTATTCATCTTTTTCTTATGGGTACTTAACTTCTGATTTTTTGATTAATATTTAAAAAAATAGCTATTATGATAAAATATATAAATACGATAAAATGATTAGCCGTTTTATTGTATTTATTTTTTGTTTTAAAAGAGGTTTATATGAAAGTACTTGAAAAAATAGATTACAAGAAATTTATCTTGCCAATCTTGTTTGGTCTGCTAATCTGGTTCACTACGCCTGTGCGTCCAGCTGGCGTAACGGTTGAAGCCTGGCACATGTTGGCAATTTTTATTGCTACCATCGTTGGCTGTATCACATTGCCTATTGCAATCAGTGGTGTCACCCTCATTGGTTTCACCTTGACTATCTGTCTAGGTCTAGCGCCTCTAGCAGATAAAGTGGTTAACGGTAAGGTGGTCACTAAAGGCGCTATTGGAGCCTTTGCCAACTCATCAGCATGGCTAATCGTGATGGCCTTTATGATTTCACGTGGTATCGTCAAAACTGGCCTAGGCCAAAGAATAGCCCTCTACTTTGTTAAATGGTTTGGCCAAAAATCACTGGGACTAGGTTATGCAATTGGGGCCATTGACCTGATTGTGTCTCCTGCTACTCCTTCTAATGCAGCCAGAGCTGGTGGGGTTGTCTATCCCCTAATCCAGTCATTGGCCGAGACATTTGGGTCCAAGCCCAATGATCCTTCACGCAAAAAAATGGGAGCATACCTCACATTTACTGAATTCCAAGTAAACATCATCACTTCTTCATTATTTATGACAGCTTGTGCACCAAACTTAATTGCAGTAGCGCTAGCCGCCAAGGCAGGCGTAACCTTAAGTTGGATGCCGTGGCTAATGGCCAGCATTGTTCCTGCAGCTATTTGCCTAGTCACTGTGCCATATTTTGTTTATAAATTGTACCCGCCTGAAATCAAAGAAACACCTAACGCTAAAGAGTGGGCAACCAGCCAATTAAAAGAAATGGGCAAGCTCACTTTGCCTGAAAAGCTAATGGCTTTGATTTTTGCAATTACCTTGGTACTATGGATGCTTTCAAGCACTTTAGGCATTGATGCTACTTTAATTGCCTTTATTTCTGTATCCTTACTGCTTATCACTGGGGTACTTACACCCAAAGACTTGTTAAATGAAACCGGAGCTTGGAATATTTTAATCTGGTTGTCGATCTTAGTGTTCATGGCCGAAAAATTAACTCAGTTTGGTTTCATTGGTTGGATTTCAAGCAGTATTGCTTCTGGTATGAAAGGTGTTAGCTGGTTAGTTGCACTGATTGTTCTTGCTCTCGTGCTCTTTTACACGCACTACCTCTTTGCTAGTGCAACTGCCCACAACTCAGCGATGTACTTACCACTTTTAACGGTTGCAATTGCTGCAGGTGCACCAAAAGTTTTGGCAGCCCAGTTTTTGGCAATGTTTTCAGCAATTATGGGATCAACAACACACTACTCTAGTCCTGCGGCCTCTGTTCTGGCATCTTCTGGCTATGTTAAACAGAGTGAATGGTGGAAACTAAGCTTTATCTTTGGTATTTTCTACATTCTTGTTTATGGTATTATTGGACTAGCTTGGATGAAAGTCATCGGTATGTGGTGATTTTACTGCTAAAAAGGTATTGCACGTCAATTGACATGCAATACCTTTTTTATTTCCCAGGAAATTATTCTTCTGCTTTAGCATGGAAATTGCCCGTAATTTAGTTATATACTAGATACATTAGTTTTATTGTTTTATATATCTTTGGAGGAAAAATGTCGACATTAGAAAAAGTCTTTCATTTAAACGATGCTCATACCACTGTCAAGCGTGAATTAATTGCTGCTTTAACCACCTTTGTCAGCCTCTCCTACATCATTTTTGTAAACCCAAATATTTTGCATGCCGCTGGTATTGATAAGGGAGCTGCATTCACAGTGACTGCAATTTCAATAGCAGTTGGCTGCTTCATAATGGGCTTTGTAGCCAACTACCCGATTGCATTGGCACCAACTCTTGGGAGTGCGGCCTTTTTTGCTTATAACGTCTGTGCCGGTATGCATATCAACTGGCAGACAGCCCTTGCAGCTGTATTGGTAGCCTCATTTTTGTTTATTTTAATCACTATTTTAAAACTACGCGAAAAAGTAGTTGACGCCATCCCGCAAGACCTCAAGTATGCTATTTCCGCTGGAATTGGGTTATTCATTGCCTTTATTGGCTTGCAAAATGGCAAGTTGATTGTTAACAGTGACTCCAATCTAGTCGCTTTGGGCAAGTTCAACTCGCCCGCGGTTTGGATTACTCTATTTGGACTGACATTGACTGTCATTTTAATGACTATGAATCTTCCCGGTTCAATCTTTATTGGTATGGTGATAACTGCAGTCTTCGGAGTTCTTATTGGACAAATTGCCGTGCCTAAAAGTATTATTGCGGCAGCTCCCAGCATTGCCCCAACCTTTGGTCAAGCCGTCTTGCATGTCAAAGACATCAATACCCCTCAACTATTTATGGTTGTGTTGACTTTCTTGTTAGTGACCTTCTTTGACACCGCTGGTACTCTGATCGGCATGACTGAGCAAGCTGGAATGGTCGACCAAAATGGCAAAATTCCCCGAATTGGTCGAGCCTTTCTTTCAGATTCCTTAGCAATGGTTGAAGGTGCAGTTTTGGGAACAGCTCCACTAGGAACTTCGGTCGAATCAAGCGCCGGAATTGCCATGGGTGGTAGAACTGGTTTAACTGCAATTTTTGTTGGGATCTTTTTCTTGATCAGTATGATCTTCAGTCCGCTTTTAGCTGTTATTCCTACTATGGTTACAGCTCCAGCCTTAATTATCGTAGGCGTTCTCATGGCCGGCAACTTAAAGAAGATCAACTGGGACAAGTTTGAGATTGCTTTCCCCGCCTTCTTGACGGTAGTAGGTATGCCGCTGACATACTCTATCTCAAATGGCCTGGCTCTTGGCTTGATTGCCTACCCAATCACGATGCTCGCCTCCGGACAAGCCAAGAAGGTTTCAACGATGATGTACATCCTTTTCTTCGTCTTTGTCATCTTCTTCTTAATCACTAATATGTAGTTTAAAAACATCTTGTAAGTTGGAGGAAGCAGGATATAATTAATGGAAAAAAGATGGACAATTATCCTGACTAATAAGAAAACCAATTCCTTGCAAAACTATTCCGCAGCCATTACCTTTTCCCTGCTGGGCTTAATTGGTGAGTTTCACGTCTTTTGGCAATGATTATCTGTTCAAGCACACTGATTTGAACATTAACCCCATACTTACAGCTCTTATTGATTTAGTCATCGGCGCTTTGACGTTCGGAATTATCGATCTCTTTTTGGTTTAATTACAGATCTTTTTATGATGTAAGACTAGCAGTCAACTGACTGTTAGCCTTTTTATTTGTGACTGTTGCTTATCTGAGGACTCCCTATAAACAAAATTTTCCTTTACTTTTCCCAACCGCCGATATATCATATATTAATAATTTTGTGACTATTAATTTCAATATAATTAGCAAACAGAAGGAGGAGGATTGATAATGGAAAAGCAAGCTGAAAAGTGGTACAACCGCTATCAAGGAACTTTAGTATTTTTTCCCACTGCATTATTTGCGACTCTCAACACGGTCTTTTTCCCTTATACCATTATTGGCAAGCTTTGTGCACTGCTCTGGCTTTTTTCTTTCACCTTTGCGATGTTTGCTAGCGAGTATACGCTTAGCCACGCTGAAATCAAGGTCAAGACCGAATTGCGCTACATGAAAACTGTCGTTATTCTGGGCATTTGGCTTATAGGACTAGTAACACTTGTGCTCTTTGTGCTAATTCTTAATAAATGAACTTTTAAAAACTAATTATTTATTCGCTTTCGCCAACCGCAAAGACCGCTTAACCCAAGCGGCCTTTTTGCATGGGCTTTTAATCTTTGTTATGGTGGATAAGTATCTTGGCTCACAGCCAATAAGGAGATGTTTGGAAAATAGTGCGGCCACTGGCTAAGCTATAGTTATGCAAAGTAAAAACGAAAATCATAATACTCACTCAATTAAACAAGATTACAAGAAGGCACCGCTATCTAAAATACATTTGCGCGTGATGATAGCGATTGTTTTAGGTCAGTTCACCTGCGGCTTTGCACTAGGCATTACTGGGACGGCATTGACCAATGCCACGAAGTACATCCAAATTAGCGATCTTTGGACCGGACTAATCGGAGCCGGAGGCTTAATTGGGTTATCTAGTAGTGCTTTTATGGGCCACCTTTCAGACCGCATTGGCCGCCGCAGGTTACTAACTATCAACATGTATCTTTTGGCTGTTTTTTCACTCTTGCACCTTACCACTATGAACTTGCCATTTACCTTTTTAATTAGGGTTGGGATTGGGCTGATGATGGCTATTGATTACACAGTTGGCAATACCTTGCTAACCGAGTGGTTGCCTAATGGTGAAGACAGCAAACGGCAGAGTCATCTCCTGATTTATTGGGTATTGGGGTTCATCACCGCCTATCTAACGGGCACATACTTGGACGGTTTCGGTGCGCACACATGGCAAGTTATCCTCGCAAGTGGAGCAGTGCCTGCCTTGATTACTGCTATTTTCCGGAGCCTTTTCCGTCTTCCACCATCACCTAGTTGGTTAGCAAGCAAAGGACAAGTTAACACCGCAAATAAGGTCATCGGAAAAATACTGGGCCATAAGTGGGGCATTTCGCGCCACTTTAAGCGTCCTAAAAAAGCAGATCAGCCTTCATGGACCATTCTTTTCAGCAAAAAATACTTGCGCCATACCTTAGTCGGAGGACTATTTTATGCTTGTCAAACTTTTGCATTCTTTGGCATCAGTATTTTCCTGCCAATTCTTTTACAGGGAATGGGCATTAACAATCCAAAAGTTTCGGGTAATCTATACAATATAAGCATGCTGCTAGGAATTTTCTTAGGCATCTTTGTCTTTAATCGCATCAGTCGGCGCCTTTTCCTGACCAGTAACTTTTTGCTTTGTACGGTCTTAATGCTTATTTTGGCTTCAATGCCGCACTCCTCACCAACATTTAAGTTACTTATTTTTTCAATTTTTGCTATTGTTTTATCCTCGGGATTAGTCTTGGACTACCCCTACCCCACAGAATTATTTGATGATCAGGTACGAGCAAGTGGAGTCGGCGTATGCATTACTATCAGCCGTATTGGTGCTGCAGCTGGTACCTTTCTTTTGCCAATTCTTAATCGGATTGGTGGCACTCACTTAGCCATTCTAGTTTGTGCCTGTATCTTATTTGCAGCATTCATCATTTGCCTGATATGGGCACCCGAAACATCACCTCAATTCATGAATAAAAAATAGTAAAAGCGTCACCCAACAGGATGACGCTTTTACTATATCTTGATAATCCTATACTCCTTGCAGCTGCCTGATCTGCTTAAAGACCTGACCACGATGACCAGCATCAAGTGTCAGAATCAACGAATCTCCTGCCTTGATAGTGGTCTGGCCGCTAGGAATTAAATACTTGCCATCATGAAAAATTGCTTTGACCAGCGTATCTTGTGGCCAATCAACCTGAGCAATCTCTTTTCCAGCTAATAGACTATCTTCATAAATTGGTATCGTCAACTGGTCTGTCTTACCTGTTCCTTCAGCAGAAATTGTCCTATTCTTAGAAGCCATGGCCCGCGCCAGTGTCCCATAAATAGGCTCGCCGCCTAGCAGTTCATCAACTAACAAGGCAACAAATGCAACAACTGCTAGTGGCATCAGGTGGAGCAGCGATCCTACCATTTCAGTAATCAACATGATTGCCGTGAAAGGAGCACGGATTACCGCCGCAAAGTAACCAGCCATGGCAAAAATCACCAGATTGATTACCAATTTTGCAGGCAATAGGTGGAGTTGAACCATGATCAAGCCATAACTGGCACCGATTAAAGCACCCATTGTAAGTACTGGCAAGAAGATTCCACTTGGCAATCCTGAATCATAAGAAATAATTGAAAAAACTAGTCTGACGACAAAGAAAAAAAGCAAAATTCCCACCACTTTCCAACTACTCTGGCTAATCATGTGTGGTAAAGCCAGTATTAGCCTGTTGCCTGGACCAGTAATCAGGGGCCAAAAATAGGCAATTGGAACCAGGAGTGCAAGCGGAATAAGTCCAAAAAGCCAACTCGGCAAGCAGTTAATCTTGGCATATATTTTCTTGCCTTTAAATAAGCCGCTTTTATACAAATGACCTAATAAGCCTAGTGCAAGACCCAGCAGCAGCAAGTGGCCATACAGACTTACCGGAAAGCTATAGCGGTAAACCAAGGACAGTGATGGCCGTTGACCAAAAATATTTGATACAACAAAGTCAGAAACCAGGGCGCCAGCTAAAGCATTCAGCCACACCCGTGGTGAAAAATTATGAAAAACTTCTTCAAGTACAAATAAGGCCCCACTCAATGGCGCTCCAAAAGCTGCAGCTAGTCCACTAGCAGCACCAGTGGCCAGGAGCACGCGAGCATTCGTTTTAGCCTCCTTGCTGGCTTCTCCAACTCCTTGACCAATAGTTGATCCAATCTGCAAAGAAGGTCCCTCAGGTCCTAAAAACAGCCCTGTACTAATGACTAAAATACCGCCAATAACCTTACGCCATAGTGTGGGCCACCATTGTAAGTCAAGACTGCCTGCAAGCTGCAATTTCACTTCCGGAATACCAGATCCCCCAACATGAGGATATTGTTTGACAAAGTAACCAGCAATCAGCCCCACTAGCGTCAAGCCCAGTATAATAGGAATCAACCACATTGCATTATGGTGTGCCACGTGAAACAAATCCAGCCATAAGTCCGTCATTTTCTCAATGCCAAAACGGAAAAAGCCGACTACTAGCCCGCTGCAGCAACCTACTAACATTGCTTCAAACAGAAGTTTTATTTGGATATTTTTATTTTTCATATTCTCCCTACTTTTATTGCACCATTTCAAACTCAAGCAAAAAATCAGATTAAGTTGAACTAATCTGATTTTTTGTTACACGTGTAACAGGACTATTTTTCTTCGTACCACTCCGTATGGAAGACGCCCTCACGATCATTTCTTAAGTAGGTATGTGCTCCAAAGTAGTCTCGCTGACCTTGAATTAAATTAGCGGGCAGACTAGGATTGAAAATTGATTCCAAGTAGTTGAGCGATGCACTCAATGTAGGAGTTGGAATGCCCGCTTTAGTCGCTAATTCTATCACTTGTTGCAAAGCTGAGATATTCTTATCCAGCAAGTCCTTAAAATATGGGGCCTGGAACAAGTTATCAAGTTGCTTGCCACCTGCAAAGGCCTCCTCAATATCCTTCAACATGGCCGAGCGGATAATACAGCCTGCTTCCCAAGATTGGGCGATCGATGGATAGCGCAAGTCCCAGTCATAAGCATCAGCTGCCATCTTAAGCTGCTGAAATCCTTGGGCATATGCTACTGCCTGGCTTAGCTGCAAAGCCTTTTCTAGATTGCTAATTAGGTCGGCGGGAATTGCATTGGTCCAAGTGACCTCTTTACCCTCACGGGTAGATGCTTTAGACATAAAGCGGGCAATTACTGCTTCTGCAATCACGCTGATTGGTGCACCTAAATGTATCCCATCTTCCAGCATCCAGTTCCCGGTACCCTTGTATGAGGCCACATTCAGGATATGATCAATGACATGGTCAGATGTCAGATCATCTTTTTGTTTTAAAACCTCAGCAGTAATTTCACTAAGATAAGCTTGAACAAGTCCTTGATTCCATTTTGCAAAAATAGCTGACATTTGGTCATTGGTTTTGCCAGCAACCTTGCGTAATATGTCATAAACTTCAGAAAATTCTTGCATTATGCCATATTCAATACCGTTATGGACCATCTTGACATAGTGACCACTGCCTTCTGGTCCTATAAAACTAACACATGGCTGCCCTGCGGTATTCTTAGCCGCAATGGCTTCCAAAATTGGTGCAACTTCTTGATAAGCTGGTTCATCACCGCCTGGCATAAGGGCGGGGCCATTAAGGGCCCCTTCTTCGCCACCAGACACGCCCATACCAATAAAGTGAATGCCATGTTCTTCCATTTCGTGAAAGCGACAGTTAGTATCGTGGAAGTTTGAATTCCCACCATCTAGTAAGATGTCTCCCTTATCAAGAAGTGGCAGCAGCTTGCCTAAAGTTTCATCAACTGGCCTTCCTGCTGCGATTTGAATTAAGATTTTTCGTGGCTTTTCAAGCGAGCTCACAAACTCTTCCAAAGTATAAGTTGGTTTAAGTTGCTCATCTTCATACTGGGCAAAAGCATCAACTTCTTTTTTGTCGATACTATAGCCCGATACAGAGAAACCACTGTTTTTGACGTTTAAAGCAAGGTTTTTACCCATGACGGATAGGCCAATAACCCCAAATTGCTGCATATTTAATCCTCCATCATTAAAATCGTTCTTTATCATTATACTTGTACAATAGCAAAAAAGCGAAGTTTTAACAAACTTCGCTTTTTCATTTATATACTAACTAAATTAGTGTGCTGAAGCACCTGAAGTAGTGTCAGGTTCTTCTGCTGGTTCTGGCTCTTCTTCAGTTTCTGAAGCGCCTGAAGCAACATCTTCAACCAAACCAGCTTGTTCAGCAAAGTAGCTGAATGGCTTTAAGCCTTCGGCTTGGTACTTCTTAACGAATTCTGGGTCACCAAGCATGTTCAACTCAGTTGAGTATGGCATGTCATGAGTGAACTTAATGTCAACTAACATTGGTCCATCCATCTGCTTGAATTCCTTAACTGCGTCTTCGAATTCCTTCTTAGTACGTACAGTTACACCCTTAACGTTCATACCTTCAGCAACTTTAGCCCAGTCGTTGTCTGGCATAATAACACCAGATAATGGTTGGTGAGATTCATCAACTTGTTCAGCTTCAATGAATCCTAAAGTTTCGTTAGTGAAGACAACGTTGATAACGTGCATGTTGTAACGAGCTTGAGTCAATAATTCTTGACTCATCATTGCAAAGCCACCATCACCACTCAAATTCCAAACTTCACGGTCTGGGTGAACAGTTGCAGCAGCAAGTGCAGCAGGAGCACCAAAGCCCATAGTTGCGTACAAGCCTGAGGTTGCCCATGTTTGCTCATCGTGCAAGTTAATTAAGCGTTGGAAGTCAATGTTGATGTTACCAACGTCAATAGCGTATTGCGCATTGTCATCAGCAAATCTGTTAATAACTTCAAAGATTGGTTCACGGCGTACAGGCATTTCGTCTGAATCGTCGAAGCTGTGCTCCCATTCTTCCCAGTTCTTCCGGTCAGCAAGTGCAGCCTTGTAAAGTGGGGATTCTTGGCGAGCTGGAGCTGCATCAATAATTGCTTGCAGAGTCTTAGCACCATCAGCTAAAATCGGAACGTCAACAGCGTGACGCTTGCCTAATTTTTCTGAGTCAACGTCAATTTGAACAACCTTGGCCTTAGGGTCAAAGAAGAATACTGAGAATGGTGAGTTGTTACCAACCCAGATAACAGCATCTGCGTGCATTTGAATATCGTCACTTGGCTTAGGAGCAACACGACCAATTGAACCCATGTATGCTGGGAACTTGTCTTCAACAATACCCTTAGCCATAACTGATGACATTAAAGGCGTCTTGAATTTTTCAGCAAAAGCTTCTAAGACATCGCCGTGACCCTTCATACCAAGACCATAGTATACAACTGGGTTCTTAGCTTCTGAAAGAATCTTAACAGCTGCGTCAACTTCATCCTTCTTAGGTGCTGCATAGTTAGGAACAGCTTGCATGGAGTTGTATGTTACACGGAAGTTGTCGTTAATTTTAGCCCAACCAAAGTCCTTAGGCAGGATTAAAACTGCAGGACCCTTCTTTGCATATGCTTGACGAAGAGCTTCGTCCATCATTGAAGGAACTTGGTCTGCAGTCTTGATTTGGTGGTTCCAAACTGCAACGGAGTCAAACCAAGGCTTTTCATCAAAAGCTTGGAAGAAATCGATGTCTTGACGGCTAGTTGGAACGTTGGCAACGATTGCTACCATTGGAACCTTGTCGTACTTAGCATCGTATAAACCGTTCATCAAGTGAACAGCACCAGGGCCAGCTGAACCAAAGCAGACACCAGCTTGGCCAGTGAACTTGTATTCAGCAGCTGCTGCTAAAGCACCAGCTTCTTCATGCCGAACCTCAATATATTTTAACTTACCCTTAAAGTCGTGGATAGCGTTCATCGTTGAGTCGAATGAACCGCCTGGGAAACCATAAATATGATCAATGTGCCAGTCCAAGAGAACTTGGAGCATAGCATTTGCGCCATTAATTTTTGCCATTTGAAGTGCATCTCCTTAAATACATTTACTTACACACTACATTAAAACATATAATTTCACAATTTCAAGTGACTAAAAATTAAGTTATGGTTACGATGTAAGCGCTTTGTAAAGATATTAACTTCACAAATATTGGGGGTGGATTGTAAACTTTTCAGTGATACCAGCAAATTAAATTGTGACAACTTAAACATTAAGCAGATTTTTGCTATATATTACTTTTGGAAAATATTTTTGAATTTTGTTAAATTTATTTGCGTATTTTGGCATAGCGCCCGTTTTGAACATATACGCTTAAGATGGCTATATCGGCTGGATTGACACCAGAAATTCTTTCGGCTTGGGCAATCGTCTCGGGTCTGATTTTGCTAAACTTTTCTCGAGCTTCAGTGGCCAACCCTTCAATTGCCGAATAGTCGATCCCACTTGGGATGCGCTTGGCTTCCTGACGGTGCAAGCGGTCAATTTGCTGCTGCTCTTTTTTAATATAGCCTGCATACTTGACGTTAATTTCAATTTGCTCCTTCACATAGCGCTCTCGCGAAACCCGCATCCCAGTCAAGCGTTCAATGTCATCAACTGTCACACGTGGACGACGTAAAAAGACATCAGCCTTAACGCCGGCCTTTAATTCTCCCTCACCAATACTTTTAAGGTAGTCTTGAACGGCACTTTCTGGATGGACCGTTATCGTCTTAATCGCATCCGTTGCCTGCTTAATCTGCTCTTTTTTGGCTAAAAATTCAGAATAGCGCTCTTCTGAAATCAAACCAAGCATAAAGCCATAATCAGTTAAACGCAGGTCGGCATTGTCATTACGCAAAATCAGGCGGTACTCTGCCCGCGAAGTCAGCAACCGGTAAGGCTCCTGCGTGCCCTTGGTCACCAAGTCATCAATCAAGACGCCAATATAGGCTTCGTCGCGTCCTAAAGTGAAACCAGGCCGCCCAGCAGCTCTAAGTGCAGCGTTGATGCCAGCTATCAGACCCTGGCCAGCTGCTTCTTCATACCCTGAAGTGCCGTTCATTTGACCAGCTGTGAATAGGTTCTTAATGTTTTTCGTCTCCAGCGTGTGCTTGAGCTGCCAAGGATCAACCACATCATACTCAATCGCATAACCCGGTCGCATCATTTCCGCATCTTCCAAGCCTGCTACTGAATGCAGCATCTGCAGCTGAATTTCTTCTGGCATAGAGGTTGAAAAGTCACCAACATAGACTTCTTCGGTATCTTTGCCCTCTGGCTCCAAAAAGATCTGGTGCCGCGGCTTATCTGCAAAACGAACCACCTTGGTCTCAATCGATGGACAGTAGCGCGGTCCCACACCCGTAATTTCACCAGTAAACATTGGCGAGCGTTCCAAGTTGGCGTTAATAATCTTGTGCGTGCCCTTATTGGTATAGGTCATCCAGCAGGAAACTTGGTCCGTGCGGTAGTCTTCATCCTTGCTTTCATATGAAAAATGACGTGGTACGGCATCTCCGGGCTCTTCTTCTGTTTTGGAATAGTCAATTGTATGGCCATTAACACGAGGCGGCGTTCCTGTCTTGAAGCGACGCAGTTTAAAGCCCAGCTTTTCTAAATTTTCAGATAATTTAATGGCCGGAATAGTGTTGTTGGGCCCAGACGAATAGTTCAATTCCCCAATAAAAATCCGGCCTCGGGCTGATGTGCCTGTAGTCAATACTACGCTTTTGGCATGGTAGCAAGCACCAGTATTAGTGACCACGCCCTTGCAAGCACCGTCTTCAACAATCAATTCATCAACTGTGGCTTGGCGCAGCGTCAAGTGCGGGGTATTCTCAATCACTTGCTTCATATGATCATGGTACTGCCACTTGTCTGCTTGTGCACGCAAGGCCTGCACAGCTGGACCCTTGCCCGTATTCAGCATCCGCATCTGGATATAGGTGGCATCAATATTTTTACCCATTTCTCCGCCCAGGGCGTCTATTTCCCGCACCACGGTCCCTTTGGCTGGTCCACCAACTGACGGGTTGCACGGCATGAAGGCAACCATATCCAGACTAATTGTCAATAACAGGGTAGTTTGCCCCATGCGGGCACTCGCCAAGGCTGCTTCACTGCCGGCATGTCCTGCACCAACCACAATCACATCATAATCATTTGAGTCGTAATTCTTAATCATTGTTTGTATGCACCTATTTTCCTAAACAAAATTGACTAAATAATTCATTAACCAGTTCATCAGGGCTGCTTTCACCCGTAATCTCGCCTAGCGTATCCCAGGCACCGTTAAAATCAATCTGGGCAATGTCTACCGGCACCTCATCTTGGAGCGCTTGGATGACGTCTAGCAGCTGCTTTTTGGCCTTTTCCAGTAAGCCTACCTGACGTTGATTGGTAACCATTACTTGGTCCATTGAATTCTCAATGCCAGTAAAGAACAAGTCTTTGATGGCCTCTTCCAGCTGGTCTAGATTTTCTTCATGCAAAATTGAAGTAGCAATTACTTGGCTGCCAGTCAATGCTTCCAACTGGGATGCAAAAACCTTCTGACCCAAGTCGGTCTTGTTCAAAATTGTAATCCGTTTCTTGCCAGCTGTTGCATCAATTAAAGCCTGGTCTTCTGCGGTCAATTCCTGACTAGCATCAAAGAGCAGGAGCACTAAATCTGCTTTAGAGAGCGCCCTTTTGGACCGCTCAACCCCAATTTTTTCTACCTTATTATCGGTTTCCCGAATGCCAGCCGTATCAACTAGCTTTAGCGGAACCCCCCTGACTGCAACATATTCTTCCAACGTGTCTCGGGTTGTACCAGCCTCGTCCGTGACAATGGCTGTATCGCTCTTGGTCAAGTAGTTCAGCAGCGACGACTTGCCCACGTTGGGACGGCCAATAATTGCAGTAGCAAGACCATTGCGCAAGGCTGTCCCTTCTGATGCTGTTTCGAGTAAGGCGTTAACCTTGCCAATGACTGACTTGGACACGGCAATCATTTGCTTGGCCGTTACCGTATCAGCGTCATATTCAGGATAATCAATATTGACCTCAACATTAGCCAAGGTATCCAAAATTTCCTGGCGCATTGCCCGTATGCGTTCAAGCAAACCACCTTCAAGCTGGTTTTCTGCAACTTGACGAGCTCGGTCCGTCTTAGCTCGTACAATGTCCATCACGCTTTCAGCCTGAGTTAGGTCAATGCGTCCATTAACAAAGGCCCGCTTGGTAAATTCTCCTGCTTCTGCCATCCGGGCACCCTGCGTTAAAAGCAGCTGCAAGATGCGGTTTGTAACTACGATTCCGCCATGGCAGTTGACCTCCACGATATCTTCACGAGTAAAAGTCTTAGGTGCACGCATCACGGACACCATCGCTTCATCAATTACCTGGCTGCTTGCCGGATCTACTACATGTCCGTAGTGGATAGTGTGCGTTGGCACCTTGCATAAGTTGGCACCCTTAAATACGCCATTGGCAATTTCAACTGCATCTTCACCAGACATGCGTACAATCGAAATGCCTCCTTCGCCAATCGGCGTTGATATGGCCGCAATTGTGTCATATTCTGTCAGAGTCGTAACCATGATTCTCTCCTTTTTTCAATAAAAAAAGCGCATTATAACACCATGAGAGCCATGATGTATAAAGCACTTTGACTGCTTTATCTAAAAATCACTTTAGATTAAACTCTTAATTTTAAATATTATTTTTTGCGTTTTAGCCGTTTGTAAGTCCGGCGCAATTGGCGTTGCCGTTCGCGCTCCTGCTTGGCCTTTTGTTCCTGCTCACGCCGATATTTAATCGGGTTTTGCAAGATAAAGGTTTGTACTACCTGGAAGAGGTTGGAGATAACCCAGTAAACAACAATCGCTGACTGGAAGTATAAACCCATGACACCAACCATGATAGACATACCGTAAGTCATCATCTTCGTTGAGAAGTTCTGTGACTCCTTTGGCGTTGACAACTGGCTGATGTAAGTTGACAAGAAAGTCAAAATCATCGACAAGATTGGCATGATAAAGTATGGGTCCGGCTTACCCAAGTCCATCCATAGGAAGTGACCCGTCTGCAATTGCGGCGTTTGCCAAATTGCGCCATACAAGGCATACATCACTGGTAGCTGGATAACAAGTGGCAGGCAGCCTGCATACGGGTTAATCCCAGCCTCTTTATAGAGTTTGTTAGTCTCCTGCGACAGCAACGTACGCGATTCAGTATCACTGCCTGGATACTTTTTGCGCAAGGCATCAATCTCGGGTTGGATACTCTGCATTTTAGTTGTGCTCTTAATTGAAATTGCACTAAGTGGATACAAAAAGACCCGCACAATAATGGTAAAGGCGATAATTGCCCAGCCATAATTGTTGCCCATTAATTTAGCTAGCCACAACAGGAACGTCGACATGTAGTAAATGACCCAGCGATTCCACCAGTTCCCACTAGTATGCGAAACCGGCGCTGGTTTGCCTGCTGATGCAGCACAACCGGTCAAAACCACGGCTAATGCAACAACTGCCAGCAGTGCAAGCACCCGTTTGACATTCCTCTTGGTTAAAATGTCTTTCACTCTAATCTCCCTCAACTTTATCAGGTATTTCTTCTATAATATTAGCCAAAAAGAGGGCGTGGAGCAAGTTTTTCCTTACTTCTGCCATCCTAAAATCACGGGCATGGGGCCTTGCAATCACCAAAAAATCAGTGTGCGGCAGCAAGCGTCCTTTATTTTCAGTCAAGACTGCGCGAATATAACGTTTGAGGCGGTTACGGACCACAGCAGTGTGCCCCACCTTTTTACCTACCGAGATACCTACGCGAAAGTGTCTATTTTCTGGCCGCTCAATCTTGTAGACCACAAAGGCACGGTTTGCTACTGAATTACCAGCTTTAAAAACACGTTGAAAATCATTTTCAGTTTTAACGCGATAAGACTTTCTCAAAACGTTTCATTCCACTCTTTGATATTAAAAAAACCACTGGGATTTCAGTGGTTTAAGCAGATAAGACTTTTCTTCCCTTTGCACGGCGTCTAGCCAAAACCTTGCGGCCGTTAGATGTGCTCATCCGTTTCATAAAGCCATGAACTCGTGAACGGTGACGCTTTTTAGGTTGGTAAGTTCTTTTAGTTGTCATTAAACTACACCTCCAATAATGTGCTAGTTGCACAATTTAATAACTAGAATACCATTGTTGCGGCCAAAAACCAAGCAAAATCGCAAAAATAATTGCGTTAATTACCAATTTAAGGATAATTTGCAGCTTGGCTTATCCTGGGCGCGGTGAACTTTGCCTGCTTTTTACGATAAATCCGCCTTGGCAATCTCAATCGACGGGTAGTGCCCGAGTGTCAGCAAGTCCGTGTCCAGCGGGCAGCTGTAGACCATATAGTAGTCGTCTTCACCTTGATTAGCAGTTAACTCGGCCAGCTTTTGCCGGGCGCGACCAGCATCCTGCGTAATAAAAACGACGCTGACAACGCCCACCCTCTCCGCCGCATGCACACTATTTTCAACGCTGCCCTTCAGTATCACCTTCAAGTTGTCGTCGTCTTTCAGTTCCTGCTCAATATAGTCTTGGTAATCCATCCTAATCCTCCACAATAAACATATGAACAATTCTGCTTAATGTTACCGGGCCTAACTGGCGCCGTCAACCGTATCTTCAGGCAAAGCCGAGCAGGAGGGACAGTAAGACAATAGAACTGCAGCCGCCTGCATAACAAAAGTCATGTTTTGATTAAAGATTCAAACATAACTTTTTTAGTACTATCGCGGTTGGCTACTTAATCGTAATGTTGCCATCTTTACTGGTAACCTTGAGGGTTGGCGTTTTGTTTACTATGGAAGTGAAATGAGATAACTTATAATGGCCCCGGAATTTAATATCGCTGTTAGGATCGGTTGAGAGATCATAAGTGATTTTAGGAGCATCATTCATTTTGAAATTACCATTATTTGTTTTGAACGAACTGTTGCCAAGCATCTTAGAATTTCTAATCTTAACGTTACCTTCGGACAAAAATGCCGTTGCTTTAAATTTACTGTTAGCAATAATCATGTCCGCATCATCTGAATGTATTATGCTGCTTGCCAACGTTGAGTCTGTTACTTTTAACGTGCCCTCTTTCAGTTGAAAATGAGCTCTTTTGTTATCGACATTATCAATAACAACATCCCCATAATTTGCTTTAAAATTGATGTCGGGAATAACTAAATCGTTCAAGTAAATGTAACCATCATGACAGGAACCGGTCGCTTCTTTGATAGCATTCGTATTAGGAACCGTAATAATAACTTGATAAGTGCCTTCATCATGGGCAAAAGCTTTGCGCCCGGCATCAGAGATAGTTAATATGTGATTCTTGACATTAGCCCTAACTTTTCTGAGGTCTGCGCCAGTAATTGTCACTTGGAATTTTTTGCCCCGTGAAATTTGAACATCCGGCTCGTACACATCAAATTTTACCTTGGTAAAATTGGCCACCTTGAACGTTTTTGCATGATCGTCATCGTCTTTGCGTGGCTTCGAACCAGTCATTTGCGTAATGCCTGTGTGAACCTTGTTAAGGGCACGATCACCATTGTTCATCTTTCCAATAATAAACAAAATTATTCCGATAATTACTATTACACCACTGATTTGATAAAACTTTTTCATTGTTTTTCCTTTCCCTGGTTAGAGATACTAGTTTGGTAATAATTTTGCTTTAAAAACTTTCTACCCACAAAGCGCATGAATACAGCAAGTTTAGCAATTAAAAATTTTATCGCCTTAGCAATAATTGGCAGAAACAGGAGAACTACTCCAATGCCCAATAGTCCGATACCTAAATGGAAACTTCCAATTGCCCAATTACTAGTGAATAACAGTGCAAAGGCCTTTAGCAAAGTTATCCCCCCAATAACAAAGAAAGCAAACATAACAGCCATAAAAGCGGCTAAAAAAGCGAACCCTACTGCTAGGAATAAAAGCAACGCTAAAACAAACGGAATTCCTATTGGTGCTGCAAACAATCCGAACACAACATACCAAATTGTTTTCAAATTTGAACGTGAACTCTTCGTCTTAGTTGCGCCATCATCCTTAACGACATAATCAGCCAAGATTTTATGTGCCAACTGCTTGGGTGTTCCTAGTTCCTGCTCAATTGCTGAGTAATTGGTGAAGTGGCCATCTAATAAGGATTTCCTATAGAATTCAATGACTTTTTGGCGGTCTGCTTTTTGCATGTCTGTTAAGTTCTTCTTTAACTTTAAGAGGTAATCATCAATTATTTTTTCCATCATCTTCTCCTAATATTTGATCAACTTTTGCGCTAAAATCTTGCCATCCTCCTTCAATAGCTTGTAATAAAACTAATCTTTCACCAGTGATGTGATAGCATCTGCGATTCCTTCCTTGATAGGACTTGTCATATATTTTAAAAATTACTCTTTCTTTAATCTTCGTAAAATCTGATAATCAGCTGATTCTGAAATATCAAAGATTTCTTGAACATTTTGTAGTAACGCATATCCATAAAGATCTGTTTGCTTTAAAAAAGCCAAAACCGTACCATTTAACAAACGAGTATGTGTTTAAATTATCATTCCCCCTATTATATTAGGTATGATATAATAAGTATATCCTATGCAAAAAAATAAAAATAAAAAAGTCATATTTGAAATACTTTGACCATATATGACTTTTCACATCAATTACTCAGTCAAATAGTTTATCCCGTGCTATAATTATTTCGTATTTACTATTTTTAATAGACTTATGGCTTTAGCAATATCAAATCTAGTTTGAAAAAACCAAAAAGTTTTGAAAAATCTGACTTTTTCAAAACTTTTCTTTAATACTTGGTATAGACGTTACCAGACTATACAGCAAAATATTATTAAATTGCTCTCAACTTATTGTTGTAGAGCTTTTTACTATTAACACCAAAGGCTGAAATTACTATGCCTATTATTGCCACAGTTTGTACTCTTGCCACTTTTACGCAATAACGAAGAGTTATCAGTCTTTGGTTCTTGTCCTTGCAATGCTAATACTGGATTTTCCATAATTCACACCTCCTTTCATATGCTTTAAATTTCTTGATTATTCATTTTAAGTCATCATCAAAAACCTTTTGCCACTTTTATTATTAACATATAATTATATATTTTTTATATACATGCTGACCGTATCCTACACCATTACTACTTTTACGTAATAATGAAAATTATCTAATACCGGGTTTTCCATGTTATTCACCTCCTCTTCTAAACTAGATTTAAAATAATTTCGCGGCTATTGGAAGTGGGAAGAATGTGTACCATCGCTTAGTTCCTACCCCTAGCAAAGCTAATATTGTTCCTCCTGCCCCAGTAGTTATATCCATTGAACATTTCAAACCAGTAGAACCTGAATAATATAACTCATTAGTTCCATTTGAAAATAGATACATATTTAGGCCTTCTAAAATATAATCCATTAATTGATCGTCTTTAAAAGTAGCACTAACAAGAGTTCCCAATATCAAGAAACCAGCATATCCATCAAGGGTTCCGCCCTCTACTGTAGAAACACAGTAAGTAGCACTAATTAAATCACGTAAAATCTTTTTTCTATCATTGTTAAGATATGTTTTTTGATCTTCATAGATAGTTATCATTGAAATGGCTACTCCAGCGGATCCATCATTTAAATAAGGAATTGCTCGTTTGATTTTTCTACTGGTATCATTTACATATAAATTACCATCTTGGTCATATTTAAGTTGATACTTAATAATATAATCGATAATATCAACAGCAACATTTTTATAATTTGTTTTTGTAGTTTTCTGTCCTACTTTATACAGAAAAAGTGCTTCACCTGCCAGTCCATTTAAAAGACCGGTGTTTTCTGTCTTTACGGGTTGGGCTTTTCGGCTTAAAAAGTCTTGCTCGACAATATTAGCCGCTTCATAACACATTTGTAACAGAGAATTATCATGAGTTAACAGAAATCCTGATAAAAGGACTAGGCCAATTCCCGAAACACCTGAATAAATAGAATTATCTTGTACATTCGGTAGTTTGATTTTCTTTAACAGCTGTGTCGCTTGCTTTTTTTCGCCCAAGTCATATAAAACAGAGCATATTCCAGCTAATCCATCAAAAAGTCCATAGGATTCATTGTCATTTAAATTAATGGAAGATATTATTGCAAGATTGTTCGAAAGCCAATTGTCTAGATTATTAATAATTTCATCTGGAATGCCTCCTGAACGGGTTAAGGCCATTATCCCTCCAAAAGCACCATAACCGATAGAATACCGAGACATATTATTTTTATATTGTTTAATATCACCTTTAATTAAACCCTGGCTATTAAAATCTAGATTATTGATAATTCCTGCTCTTAACTGATTAACAAAAACTTCTTTATTAATTTTAGTCAACTTTTCACTAGGTAAATTTAAAAACTCTTTTATGAATAATGGCGAACCATCAACATCAGTATGCCTAGCAATTTCTAATCTAACTTGTTCTAAGAATCTTACTGCCTTGTCTCCAAATATAGACTTTATTCTGTCATTATAGATAGTCCTTATCTCCGGTGAAATACTGCTATTAGCTGCTTCTATGGGCATAAATAGAAAATATGCTATCTTTCCTAATGCAAACCAATCGGCTTCACCATAAGTATTTGCATTATTAGACCCGGTTCAAATTTCGTATTAGGGTTCTCCGCTTCTTCAAAATCAATTAACGTTATTTTGTGTTGATTCTCAGAAAAGATCACATTAGAAGGCTGCAAGTCTCCTATGGCAACGCCTTGAGCATGGATAGCCTTAATTGCTTTAATTAGCTCATTTATAATGAAAGTGGCATTCTCTGAGTATTTTTCCAAATCTTCAGATTTATATTTTAAAGTGTTAAACGGAAACTTAAATGCTATAAAATCATCCAAAGTATCACCATCAACAAAATCTTCCTCCAGATAGTTATGTTGCCAAGCAGTAAAATAATTATTTACATTGACCACAAATGGATTATCTTTCAAATTATTTAAGATTCTATATTCTGATAAGACTCGATAAAATCCATCTTTTCCTTTAGAATCCAAGCCTGCTTTAGGACGTCCTTCTTTAAGTACGCAAGGCCGATTATTAATTGTTGCTTTATAAACCCCGCCAGAATTACTAAAAATTATGGGTTGAGATATTTTATATCTATTAAATTCACTATATTCTGAAATTAGAATTTTTTTATTTTGTCGTTGTATTTCAATAGGTTCTTTAATAAAGTCTGGCAAGTAATAATACGGGACTCTTTGGTCAGGAACCAAATTTCCGTTAGAATCTTTGATAGCATCTATTCGTTGCCCATCTTTATTTAAGATCATTTCTCTGAAACCGCCATACCTAAAAAAGATATTGCCGTTTTTCCATTGTTTATCGTTCAATATATAAGGACCATTAGTATAGAGCTTGGTTAAGTCATCTAGCTTATCCAATAACTCAATAAATGATTTTTCCGTGTGCGGATAGATAGTAATAAACTTACCTGAAGAGGCTCTATCTGCGCTTTTTGAATTTTTTTCAATCAACTTATCAATTGTAGGAACAAATTTGAATGAAATATTGATGCTTATTAGGTATTTTGAAACCACATACAACTCTTCCTGAGCTTCCTGTGGAATTGCCGTTATATGTATTTTCCAGCCTTGATCAGGCATATCTTGTTCATTTTTATTCATCATGTATATCCAATCTCTATCGATGGTATACATCCAGTCATGCGGTGAAAAATCAGGAATTGTAAGTCGATCTGCTGCTTTATCTATAAAATTGGGCTCAGAATAAAATATACTGTCTTCATTCTTACTGAAACTTAAATATCTATCGTCTAACATTTTTTCACCTTATATATCTGTCTTCAAAACTTGCTCTTTAACAAAATTTCTATATTTAGGAACGGTTTTAAGTAACTGCTCATGGGTTCCTGAAGCAGTGATCGTTTTATTATCTAAAAAA
Organism: Lactobacillus sp. XV31L; assembly: GCF_059900865.1. Lineage (NCBI taxonomy): Bacteria > Bacillati > Bacillota > Bacilli > Lactobacillales > Lactobacillaceae > Lactobacillus > Lactobacillus sp. XV31L. The sequence continues at coordinate 258,397 of NZ_JBWXGC010000001.1, forward strand.
TAGATGTTATCTGAATCAGTTATAGTAGACAGCCTGTGGGCTATTGCTATTATGGTTTTCCCTTCCATAACTTGTTTTAAGGCTTGGGAAACCTGTTTTTCTGAATCAGCATCTAAGTTAGATGTAGCCTCATCCAATACCAAAAAACTGGGTTTTTTTAGATAAGCTCGCGCTATTTGAATCCTTTGCCGCTGTCCCCCTGAAAGCTTGATTCCCTGCTCTCCAACAAGTTCATCAAGACCGTTATCCAAGCTGGCGATAAATACCGCTAAATTCGCTATTTCTATAGCTTGATTAATTTCATTACTTGAAGGTACTTCTTTTAGTCCAAAGACCAAGTTGTCATAGATTGTCCCTGATATGATGTAATTTTCCTGTGATACTACTCCAAATAATGAGCGCCAATCTTCGAGATTTACTTCGTTGCTATTAATTCCATTTATGGCGATTTCTCCCGCCGTTGGATTATATAGTCTAGTAATAAGGTTAATCAGCGTTGTTTTGCCAGCTCCAGAAGAACCTACAATTGCAATCTTTTGTCTTGGCGGAAACACCATATTAACTTCTTCCAAAACTTTTTTATCACCATAGGAGAAGCAAAGATCTTTAACGGATAAGTTATAAGGTGTAGCAATTTCTTTACTTGAAGCATCAACAATGTACTTTTCCTTATTTTCACTAAGAATCGCAATGATTTTAGCTACTGCTCCCTTTGTCTGCTTATAATTAGGATAAAAGGAAGCAATAGTATTTATTGGTCCAGTAACTTGAAAAAAATAGATTAAAAATGATGTTAAAGTGCCAATAGTTAATGTGCTCTGCTGGACCCTGTAGCCACCATATAAAAAAACCGAAACGATCAAAACAAAAGATACAAGGCTTTGAACAGGCGATAAAATGGCATAGACTGCCTCACTTTTAACTGATAACTTGTACAGCGCGCGTAACTTTTGACCAAATTTGCTTAAAACATTTTCTTCTGCTTCGTTCAGTTTTACTGCCCAAATATTTCTAAAACTTTCAGTCACAATGCCGGTCAAATCACTTAGGCTTCTTTGCGAATTGATTGTTAGTCTTTCTTCGAAATTTCCCAGAGGAATGGTAAACATTGCATCCAAAGGAAAAATCAAAAAGATTAACAGCGTCAATTTCCAATCTAATGAAAACAAAACAATAAAAGTACCTATAACCGTGATAATGCTCGTGATGAATTCTGGAACAACTCCAGTAATAAAATTTTTGACTAGTACAGAATCATTTATTACCCTACTCGATAAACGACCACTGTCTTGATTATCGAAAAAGGGAATTGGTAAATGAATTAAATGAGATTGTAGTAGATTGCGAATTTGGGCAATTTGCCCCTCGCCTTCCCTACTAATCAGAAAATTTCCTCCTGCACTAGTTATGGTTTGTAAAACCAAAATAACTACTAATTTAGACAAGAAAGATAAAGATAACGTTGATTTAAAAACATTTTTCAAATCAATTATGTTTTTAATATACAGTGGTGTGATTATTCCCAACCCGCTACTGATAATTACAAGTATTAGCCCAAGCCAGAAAAATTTATTAAACTTTATGAGTTTAATCGTTTTTAAATCTCGATAAAAAATTTTCTTTTCCTCATTATTGTTTAATTAATATATATAAATTTATAGCCTGACATTAAATATTCAAAAAGTATAGCAATCATAAAAATAATTCTCCTTATTCAATTTAGATTTAATAATCTTTAAAACTGATTGAAACCAAAAAAGTCATATGTGCGAATTTTTAACCACATATGACTTTTTTGATTACTTATTTGTTTTCACTGAGGAATCTTTCAAGTTCCTTACCATATTCTGGCATATCCAAGAAGGTAACTACCTTGACAGATTTTTGACATTCATTCATATACTTTGAATCGCCAGTTGTATGATATTTAATGAAATTTTCAAGTGGTTTAAGAAGATTTCTATGGAAAAACAACTCCGGACGATTCGGAAATGTCTTAGACATGGCAATGAAGGCCTCGGTTTCCTCATAGCGCTTTTCTTCAATACATATAAACAACAAATTGACGATAATTGCTAACACCTCTATCTGAATATCCAAGTTATTGCTGCTACTAAATTGTTTAATGGCCTTGCGTGCAATCAGAAGGTTGCTATCAAGATTATAAAGCCGCATGAAGCTACAATACATGGCCAAAGATTGCAAATCAAAGGTAGTAACATTAAATATCTTATTTTTTATCGCGGCCTTGGTCTCATTATCCAATTCTGCGACATTGTTATTCACCAATGCTATGTAGCCTTTGACTAAAACGAGCAAGTCTTTTTTATTGGGCAATGTTTCCTGTTCAATCATAGCCTTAATGTGTTTTAACTTATCAAGCGAACTTTTATAGTACGCCTCACCAATTAATTTCTTTAGTTCATATTCTCGATCATACTGCAGGCTCTTTTCCAGGTTGATATTCTCAAAAAATTCTGCGGCCGAAATGTTGTTATAATCAAGCAGGCTGACCAAGTCGTCTGCCGTAATCCGGTTGAGGCCCTTTTCAATCTTGGAATAGAATGACGGACTAATCGCGGTTCCGGCCCACTCCTTCTGGGTCTTATTGGCCAGCAACCGGTAGTGCTTCAATAATTCATTAACTTTCATTTTTGCCACTTCGTTCTAAAAGGTCAGCCAAATTAGCTGTTTGCTTTAATTATATCATTTATAAGGCGTTTTAATATCATTATATTTTGACAATTTCACCGTGAAACCGCACCGCGCCCGTCTTCAATCCCATCGGTTTCTGCTATACGCTGCAAGAATTGCCTGGCCGAAACCCGACGCTTCATTTCATTAAAATTCCGCACCCGACTTTTTAAATCCAGAAGGCGCGTTGCATTCCTCGTTAATTTTTGCCGACTCACGGCCGCAATTAATATGTAAGGACAAAATAAAAATAGCATTCAATGCAGTGGATCAAACTCGTCCCGCGAAAATTTGCGTACCCCATTTTGCGTCCTCACCTAATCCCGCGCTTGTTCAAATTCACGCCTGCTTTTTTATCCACAGACAAAGAATCACAGCACTTTACACAGACTTATGCACAGCACCCAGCTTGTTCAAAAGATTATGCACAGCATGTGGATATCGCGCCGCTGATTTCGCCTAATATATTGGTACTATCGCAAAAAATATCCACAAGAAAACATGCAAATAAACTCATTTAGCCACTTTTTAGACTAAAATTTGTGCATTTGCCTTAAATCTTTATCCACATCTTGTTAATTCTGAATTCTTTTTATTCACCTGTGGAAAACATCTTGCTTAGATGGTAAAATAAGTCTTGCTTAACGTCATCGGAGGGACTTATCTTGTTTGATATCAATAAATTTTGGCAGCATTTTAATAACGAAATGCGCGAGCGTTTTAACGAAGTGGCTTACAATGCGTGGTTCAAAAACACCAAGCCTATTTCCTATAATAAGGAAACTCATGAATTGAAAATTACCGTCCAAAATACCGTAACCAAAGGGTATTGGGAGAAAAACTTGGCCTCACAGTTGATTCAATCAGCTTACGGCTACGACAATATTGAAGTCTTGCCGGTCTTTCAAATTGAAGGGGACAATAGCACCGAACGCATAGTGACCCCCAAGCCACAGCCCCAAGAAATGCGTGATCGCTCCCCACAAGCAAGTTCAAACGTATTCGTACGCAATCTTAAGCTCAATGAAAAATACACCTTTGACAACTTTGTCCAAGGCGAAGGCAATAAGTTGGCAGCAGGCGCTGCTCTGGCTGTTGCTGACAGTCCTGGTAGTTTCTACAACCCACTCTTTATCTTCGGTGGCGTTGGTTTAGGTAAAACCCACTTGATGCAAGCCATTGGCCACCAGATGCTGGCGGAGCGTCCAAACGCCAAGGTTGTTTACATTCAAAGTGAAACCTTCGTTAATGACTTTATCAATTCAATCAAGAACAAGACCCAGGACCAGTTTCGTGAAAAATATCGCACTTGCGACCTTCTGCTAGTCGATGACATTCAATTCTTCGCCAAAAAAGAGGGTATCCAAGAAGAATTCTTCCATACTTTTGAAACGCTCTACAACGACCAAAAGCAAATTGTCATGACTAGTGACCGCTTGCCCACTGAAATTCCCGACCTGTCTGAGCGGCTGGTTTCTCGCTTTACTTGGGGCCTGCAAGTTGAGATCACCCCGCCAGACCTTGAAACGCGGATTGCAATTTTGCGCAAGAAGGCCGAAGCAGAGAACCTTACGATTGATGACAGTACGCTAGATTACGTGGCTTCCCAAGTTGACACTAACATTCGTGAGCTCGAAGGTGCTCTGGTCAAGGTCCAGGCTCATGCAACGATTGAACACGAAGACATCAACGTCAATCTGGCGCGTGAGGCTTTGGCTGACTTAAAGCTGGTTCAAAAGAATCGCGGGCTTCAAATTTCCAAAATTCAGGAAGTGGTCGCCAATTACTTCCAGACGTCTACATACGAGTTGAAGGGCAAAAAGCGGGTGCGGCAGATTGTTGTCCCCCGACAGATTGCCATGTATCTGGCCCGCGAGCTGACTGATTCCAGCTTGCCGAAGATTGGCCAAGAATTTGGCGGAAAAGACCACACAACGGTGATGCACGCGTATGATAAAATTAGTCGGGAAATAAAAACCAATTCTGATATTAAGACTGCCGTCTTTGATTTGAAACAAATGCTTGATCGCTAAAAAGTTATCAACTGTGGAAAACTCTTTGACTTGTACACACTTTCTTAACCGCACCGATTACGTTATTTTCGGCAGGCTTCTGCTTTTCAACAGAAATCACAGGACCTACTAATACTACTAATTAAATATATAATTAATATTATAAATAAAGATCCAACCAGGAGGCACCAAATGAAATTTACCGTAAACAGAAATCTATTCGTAGACAATTTAAACAACGTCATGCATGCAATCTCAGCGCGAGCAACTATTCCCATTTTGAGTGGCATCAAACTTAAGCTATCTGAAAATGAGTTACTCCTAACTGGTAGTGACACGGACATCTCAATTGAAACTCGGATTCCAGTAAGTGAAGACTTAACAGTTGAGTCAACTGGCGCGATTGTATTGCCAGCGCGCTTTTTTAGCGAAATTATTAGACGGTTACCGGGAAAGGAATTTTCACTTGAAGTCAAAGAAAGCTTCCAGACCCAAATTATTTCTGAAAACAGTGAATTCACGATCAACGGCTTGGATGCTAATAACTACCCAAGATTACCGGAAATTCCTGACGAGTCCTCTTTTGTTATCTCGGGCAAAACTTTCCGGGAAATTATCACTGAAACGCAATTTGCTGTTGCCACTCAGGAAAGTCGACTGGTGTTGACTGGTGTCCACTTTACCTTTAGCCCTAAGCAGATTCATGCCGTAGCGACCGACTCTCACCGGCTTTCCAGTCGGGCTCTGACCCTAGAAAATGGGCTTCAAGCCAAGACGGACCTAATTGTCCCAGGCAAGAGCCTACTTGAATTAGCCCGCATTATTGGCGAAACCGATCCTGAAATCAAAGTTTGCCCAGGCGACAACCAGGTGCTATTTGAAATTGGCAACATCCTGTTTTATTCTCGCTTGCTGGAAGGCAGCTACCCAGATACTGAACGGTTGATTCCAACTGAAAGCACAACTACAGCTGAATTTGACCTGGCTGAATTGTCGAGCGCACTGGACCGTGCGAGTTTGTTAACCCACGCTGGACGTAACAACGTAGTTGACCTGACCTTAGATGCGGATGAACAAAGCGCAAAAATATCGGGGGAGTCCGCTGAAATTGGCAACGTTGAAGAGGACGTAAGCTTCAAGAAGTTAGAAGGCAAGAACTTAAAGATTTCCTTCAACCCAGATTACTTGCGCGATGCCCTGCGAGCATCGGTAACTGATTCTGTAGTTATGGAATTCACCCAACCGCTGCGCCCCTTTACGGTCAACCCGGATAAAACGGACATTGATTTTGTACAGTTGATTACGCCAGTCAGAACCTTTTAAGTCTATCCAAAGCTTGAGAGAAAAAAGCCATCGAAGGATGACTTTTTTTACGGTCAAATTTTCTTAAGCGGTCAAAAAAGGCCCAAATTTTATCTTTCAGGTCTTTTGCTATAAAGTGTTTGTTTTGCCAAAAAGCGTTTATACGGCTTTATATTAGCTTTTAAAGTTGTCTTTTGCCTGTAAAACGAATATACTTAACATAAGTAATTAAATGGTGAAGGTGAAGATTATTAAAGAAGTTAGAGTAAAGGGTGGATATATTACCCTCAGTCAATTTTTAAAAGAAGAAAGCATCATCTCATCAGGTGGCCAAGCCAAGTGGTACTTGCAAGATCATCCGGTCTTATTTAACGGGGCCAAGGAAGATCGACGGGGCAAGAAGATCCGACCGGGTGACCAAGTTGAAGTCGCCCAAGAAATATACCAATTTCGGTAACTCTAAATGTATCTCAAGCATTTTATTGCGCAAAATTACCGTAACCTAGACCAGCTTGAAGTTGACTTTGATCCCAATGTCAATATTTTTATTGGGCAAAATGCGCAGGGAAAAACAAACTTGCTCGAGGCCATCTATTTTCTGGCATTAACTCGATCGCACCGCACAAGTAGCGACCGCGAACTGATTGCGTTTGACCAAGACTATGCCAATGTTTCTGGTCACGTCTATAAGAGTCAGGTTGACTTAGACTTGCGCGTTTTGCTTACCAAAAAAGGCAAAAAAGTTTGGATCAACCGGATTGAGCAGGCTAAATTGTCAAAGTATGTGGGTCAGCTCAATGCCATCTTGTTTTCGCCTGAGGACCTGGATCTGATTAAGGGTGCGCCGGCCTTGCGCAGGCGGTTTATGGATCAAGAATTTGGTCAAATCAATAGCGAGTATCTTTATTTTGCGGGTAAGTACAAGCAGGTGCTGCAGCAAAAGAACAATTACCTCAAGCAATTGGCCCAGGGTAAAGCCCATGACACCATGTTTTTGGATGTCTTGTCCGACCAGCTTGCAGGTGTGGCTGCGGAAGTGATTGTGCGGCGGTATAAGTTTTTAACCTACTTGAACCAGTATGCACGCGATGCATATGCGCACATCAGCCAAAGCGGTGAGCACTTAACCGTAATCTATCGACCTTCTGTACGCACTGTAACCGATCAGGATAGCGTCGAAGAGGTCTACCAAAAATTGCTGGCCAACTTTCACCAAAACAAGCAGGGAGAGTTGATTAAGGGTACAACTTTGAGTGGGCCGCACCGCGATGATATTGAGTTTGAGCTTGACGGCAAGGACGCACACCTGTATGGCTCGCAGGGGCAGCAGCGAACGATTGCTCTCAGTGTCAAACTGGCAGAGATCCAGCTGGTTCACCAGCTAAGTGAAGAGTATCCACTACTTTTGCTTGATGATGTGATGAGTGAACTTGACCATGACCGCCAGAGTGCTCTGCTTAATTATATTCATGGCAAAACGCAAACCTTTATTACCACGACGGATCTTGCAGGTATTTCCTGGGAAATAATTAAAAAGCCGCGAGTATATCGGATCGAATCTGGAAAGATTTATTTAGAAGAGGGGAAATTGAATGGCTGATAACAATAAGTCAAACTTTGATGAAATCAAGCAATATGAAAAAGAAGCCGACAAGTATAATGCCAGCCAAATTCAGGTCTTAGGCGGACTCGAGGCTGTGCGCAAACGCCCGGGCATGTATATCGGTTCAACCAGTTCGCAAGGTTTGCACCACTTAGTGTGGGAAATAATCGATAACGGAATTGACGAGAGCCTGGCTGGCTTTGCCAGCAAAATTGAGGTCACCATCAACGAAGATGGCAGCGTGACTGTCCAAGATGATGGCCGGGGCATTCCCGTTGACATTCAAAAGAAGACGGGCCGTCCAGCCTTGGAAACAGTCTTCACGGTTCTGCATGCTGGTGGTAAATTTGGCGGTGGCGGCTATAAAGTTTCCGGCGGCCTGCACGGCGTAGGTGCCTCAGTTGTTAATGCTCTGTCAGAAACGCTTAGCGTAACAACTATGCGTGATGGCAAGAAGTATCGAATTGACTTTATTCGTGGCCGGGTTCAGCATGAAATGGAAATGACCGGGACTGTGCCGCTTAGCGAACATGGCACGATCGTCCATTTCGTTCCTGATGCAGACATTTTCACCGAGACTACCTCTTTTGATGACCAAACACTCAAGAACCGGATTCGAGAACTGGCCTTTTTGAATAAGGGTCTGCGGCTAACCTTCACAGACAAGCGCAAACAGAGTGCTGAAACTGATGTTTACCACTTTGAAGGTGGCATTCAAGAATACGTTTCCTTCCTCAACCGGGGCAGTGATGTCCTCTTTGAAGAGCCTATTTACGTTGAAGGCAACGATAACGATATCAACGTTGAAGTTTCGCTGCAATATACTAAGGGCTACAAGACAACCCTAATGACTTTCGCCAACAACATCCACACCTATGAAGGCGGAATGCATGAGGCAGGTTTTAAAACTGCCTTGACCCGGGTAGTGAATGACTATGCCCACAAGACCAAACTGCTTAAAGACAATGATGATAACTTGTCTGGCGAAGATATCCGGGAAGGGATGACTGCCGTTGTCTCTGTTAAGCACCCCAACCCCCAATTTGAGGGACAAACCAAGACCAAGTTAGGCAACTCTGATGCCCGCACTGCAGTTGATCATGCTTTTTCTGAAACCTTTACCCGCTTCTTGATGGAGAATCCACGAGTTGCACGCAAGATTGTCGAAAAGGCGCAACTGGCTGAACGAGCTCGGACTGCAGCAAAGCGCGCCCGTGAAGTGACGCGGAAAAAGTCCGGATTGGAAATTGCCAACTTGCCGGGTAAATTGGCTGACAACACAAGTAATGACCCCAGCATTTCCGAACTCTTTATCGTTGAGGGGAATTCCGCTGGTGGCTCGGCTAAACAGGGTCGTTCGCGTTTGACTCAGGCTATTTTGCCTATTCGAGGCAAGATTCTGAACGTTGAAAAGGCTTCAATGGACCGGATCTTAGCCAATGAAGAAATTCGGTCGCTCTTTACCGCGCTAGGTACTGGCTTTGGAGCTGACTTTGACGTTTCCAAAGCTCGCTACCACAAACTGATTATTATGACGGATGCCGATGTCGACGGGGCCCACATTCGAACGCTTTTGCTCACGCTCTTTTACAACTACATGCGGCCGATGATTGAAAAGGGCTATGTTTACATCGCCCGGCCACCGCTATATCAGGTTCGTCAAGGCAAGGTGATTCGCTATCTTGATACAGATGAGGAGCTGCATGATTACTTGGGTAGCCTGCAGCCAAGTCCGAAGCCGACGGTTCAACGCTACAAGGGGTTGGGTGAAATGGATGCCGACCAGTTGTGGGACACTACAATGAACCCTGAAAACCGACGTCTTGACCGGGTTAGCCCGGAGTTTGCCAAAAATGTAGACGAAGTCTTTGAACTGCTCATGGGCAATGAAGTGGCGCCGCGGCGTAATTTCATCGAAACCAATGCTAAATACGTTGAAAACTTGGATGCTTAGGAGGTTTAAATGGATAACGACAATCAAAGTCAAGACCACAGAATAAGAAATGTCGATCTGACTAACGTGATGAATAGTTCGTTTTTGGACTACGCAATGTCAGTTATCGTGGCGCGGGCCTTGCCTGATGTGCGCGATGGCTTGAAGCCAGTTCAGCGGCGAATTCTTTACGGGATGAGCGAATTGGGCGTTACACCTGATAAGGCATACAAGAAGTCAGCCAGAATCGTTGGGGAAGTTATGGGTAAGTTCCACCCCCACGGCGATTCTTCAATCTACTTGGCCATGGCCCACATGGCCCAAGACTTCAGTTATCGCTATATGCTAGTTGATGGCCACGGTAACTTTGGCTCAGTTGATGGGGACGAGCCAGCCGCAATGCGGTATACCGAGGCTAGGATGAGCAAAATTGCAGTTGAGATGCTGCGGGATATTAACAAAAACACGGTCGATTGGCAGCGTAACTATGATGACACTGAAAATGAGCCTGTAGTATTGCCCGCTAGAATTCCTAACCTTTTGGTTAATGGAACTAGTGGTATTGCTGTGGGAATGACGACCAACATACCGCCCCATAACCTGTCAGAGGTGATTAAGGGCATTCATATGCTCATGAACAACCCTGACGTGACGGTCAAGGAACTGATGAAGGCCATACCTGGCCCAGACTTTCCAACTGGCGGCACAATTATGGGCCGCAGCGGTATATATCGTGCTTATGAAACCGGCCGAGGCAATATCGTTGTTCGGGCAAACACGAGTATTGAAACTGAAAAAAGCGGCCGTGAACGCATTGCTATCACAGAGTTGCCCTACCTTGTCAACAAAGCTGAATTAGTGAAGAAAATCGCTGATTTGGCCCGATCTAAAACCATCGACGGCATTACTGGCGTCCGGGATGAATCTGATCAGACAGGGATGCGGGTAACAATTGACATTCGTCGTGATGCTAGCGCCAGCGTTGTATTGAACAACTTATTCAAGCTGACGCAGATGCAGGCCAACTTTGGCATGAACATGGTGGCCATTGTCGATGGTGCCCCGCATTTCCTCAGCTTAAAGCAGATGCTGCAATACTACTTGGAACACCAAGAAGACGTTGTGACGCGCAGGACTAAGTTTGAACTGGCTAAGGCCGAGGCACGGGCCCACATCCTTGAAGGGTTAAAAATTGCCCTTGACCACATCGATGAGATTGTTCACATTATCCGCCAGAGTGAGTCAAGTGATATCGCCAAGGCTGCACTGATTAGCCGCTTTGGCTTAGATGACAAGCAGTCACAAGCAATTTTAGACATGCGGCTGGTCCGTCTAACCGGTCTAGAACGTGACAAGGTTGAAGCCGAGTTTAAGGACCTGCAAGCCAAGATAACAGATTACAAGGATATCTTGGCCAGACGCGAGCGTATCAACGAAATTATTTATGATGAATTGTTGGAAACCCAAAAGCGTTTTGGCGATGACCGGCGCACTAAAATTGGTGATGGCGAAGTTATTTCCATCGAAGACGAAGATCTGATTGAAAAGCAGGATGTTTTACTGACACTGACCCACAGTGGCTATGTCAAACGTATGCCGATTAACGAGTTTAAGACGCAAAACCGCGGCGGCAAAGGCATCAAGGGTATGGGTGTCAAAGATGGCGACTTTATTGAGAAGCTGATTTACTCAAGCACGCATGACCTGCTCCTGTTCTTTACCAACAAGGGCAAGGTATACTCCAAGAAGGCATATGAGATCCCTGAATTTGGCCGTACTGCCCAGGGCCTGCCAATTGTCAACTTGTTGCAACTGGAAAAGGGCGAGAAGATTCAGACAATCATTAATATTCCAGCTGATGCTGATGATCGCTACCTCTTCTTCATTACGAGACTGGGCGTAGTTAAACGCACGCACGTTAGCGACTTTGCTAATATCAGAAACAGTGGCTTAATTGCACTGACCTTGCGTGACGGCGATGAACTAAGCAACGTCTTAACAACTGATAGTGAGCAAGATATTATGATTGGGACCCACTTGGGCTATGCCGTTCGCTTTAACGAAAAAGCTGTCCGCTCAATGGGCCGAACAGCAGCTGGCGTGCGCGGAATCAACCTGCGTGACCGTGACTATGTCATTGGCTCTGGCGTTGTCAAAGATAGCGATGAAATTTTAGTCATTTCCGAAAATGGTTATGGCAAGCGAACATCTGCTGCTGAGTATCCAGTTAAGGGCCGCGGTGGCAAGGGTATTAAGACTGCTAACGTTACCGAAAAGAACGGCCCGCTTGCTGGAGTAACAGTCGTTGACGGAACGCAAGATATCATGGTTATTACCGATGATGGAATTATGATTCGGTTCAAGATTACCGATGTTTCGCAAACCGGCCGGAGTGCGATTGGCGTCCGTTTGATCAGAATTAACGGTGATAATCAGGTTGCCAGCCTTGCAATTGTTCCAGCTGAAGAAGATCAGGAAGTGGCTGAGCAAGAAGATGCACAAGAGGCATTGAAAGCTGACGAACCACAAGAATAATTGTTAATGTGAAACTATAAAAAATTACTGAACTTTTTAACGTATTTACTTATAGGGATAAATAAGTCCCACCAGGATCACGTGAAGATAGTTTGGTAATTTTTTTGTTTATGTGCTAGAATTAGAGATTGCGAGTAATAACTTAATTACTCCTTGTTCTTGGGATTTAGCAAGAACCATTTAGTCCAGAAGGAGGTGCACTAGTATGACAACTACTAAGTACGAAATAACTTATATTATCAAGCCTGATATTGACGAAGAATCAAAGAAGGCCTTGGTTGAAAACTATGATAAGGTTATTGCCGACAACGGCGGTACGATGGTTGAGTCAAAAGACTGGGAAAAGCGTCATTTTGCATATGAAATCAATAAATATCGTGAGGGAACATATCACGTTATGACTTTCACTGCTGATAACGCCGATGCTGTCAATGAATTTGACCGTCTGTCCAAGATTGACTCTGCCGTTTTACGCGCAATGATCGTCAAGATTGACAAATAAATGCAAAAACTTTATCGTTTTCGTGATTTAGGAAAGGAAGGACCGAAGTATGATTAATCGAGTTGTACTTGTTGGCCGTCTAACACGTGATCCTGAATTGCGTACTACTGGGAGTGGAATCTCGGTTGCTACGTTTACTCTTGCTGTTGACCGTCAGTATACTAACGCTCAGGGCGAGAGAGGGGCGGATTTTATCAGCTGTGTCATTTGGCGTAAGTCAGCAGAAAACTTCTGCAATTTCACGTCTAAAGGGTCACTTGTTGGTATTGATGGCCGGATTCAAACCAGAACATACGATGATAAAGACGGTAAGCGCGTGTACGTGACCGAAGTTGTCGTTGACAACTTTGCGTTGCTTGAATCACGCAAAGACCGTGAATCCCGCGGACAAAACGGCGGGTTTGCACCAAGTAATGGTGGCAATTTTGCTAATCCAAATACCACTAATTCGCCTAATACAGGAAATTCTAATCAGAATAACAGCCAACCAAGTGCTGCGCAAGATCCCTTTGCTGGATCTGGCGACACGATTGACATTTCTGATGATGATCTTCCATTCTAAACTTAAAGAAAGGACCTAGGATATGGCTCAACAAAGAAGAGGCGGCGGCGCACACCGTCGGCGTAAGGTTGACTTTATCGCAGCCAACCATATTGACTACGTTGACTACAAGGACGTTGACCTGTTGAAACGTTTTATCTCTGAAAGAGGTAAGATTTTACCACGTCGTGTCACTGGCACCAGCGCTAAGAATCAGCGTAAGGTAGCTAAGGCAATCGAAAGAGCTCGCATTATGGGCTTGTTGCCATTTGTTACTGAAGACTAAACAGTCAATAAATAAAGTTAAAAACACTGGGTTAAACGGCCCGGTGTTTTTTATATAGCCATTTTTGCTTTTTGGTGCATATAAAACTAAATTATAATTGCAAGCTTCGATGCCCATGATGCACATCAAAAAGGATATATCCCAGTATTTGTATTGGCATCAAAAAACTGAATGGATAGACAAACGGCGATATTTTGGGGGATTTGGTTAAATCTAGTGAACTAGTCTTAGCTGATGAACCTACGGGATCTTTAGCTGATCAAAACCGGGATGAAATCATCGAGCTACTAATTGAACTCAATAAAATGGGTAAAACTATAATCGTTGTTGCGCATGATGAGCATGTGGCGCAAGAATGCCACCATATAACCAATTTAGGATAGCTGTTCGTAAAATATTGTCAGGCGGAAGAAAATTCCGCCTTTTGGTTTTGGTCTAATCTCTGCAATAAAACTTGAAAAGTTTCTTCTCTAGCCAATACAAGGTATAATAATGATGTATTTTACATTAAATTAGGAAGGATCTTACATGAAAGATTTTTTACGTAAGCTTGAATTTCCTGCTTTCATTAAAGATTCACGGTTAACCGCCGCCGTCTCTGTTATTCTAGCTTTATCGCTTTTAGGCAGTATTGTGGCGATGATCATGAACCCTCTGTTTGGTTTAGCAATGGTCTTGATTTTCATCTTGACTGTTGTCTGCACCGTTTATGGTGCCTATATCTTGGCTGGCAATGCAAATAACTTTGCTGTCAGTTTGTCATACCGGATTAAACGCAGCGAGCAAGAAGCGATGATTAAGATGCCGCTGGGGATTTTGCTTTATGACAATGACCGGCAAATTCAATGGGTCAACCCCTACTTGCAGCTTTATTTGAGGGATGATGACTTGATTGGGCACACAATTGAGGCAGTTGATCCAGAATTAAATCAATTAATTGATAAGTCTTTAAAGTCAAAGACAGCTGAAAATCATACGGTAAATTGGGACGGCCATCAATTTGAAATGGTTGTCCAGGATGATCTAGGCGTTATTTATTTGCTTGACATCACGCGCTATGCCAAGATTGAGCAAAAATACAATAATGAATTGCCGGCTCTAGGTCAGATTTTTATTGATAATTACGATGAATTAAGCGAAACGATGCGCGATCAAGAATTAACGGCAACTAGTTCTTACGTGCAAAACACTTTGAGCAATTATGCCAAGAAGTTCAACGCTTATCTCAAACGCATTGATGAGGACCATTTTTTGCTGCTTCTCCATATGGAAGATCTGGAAAAGATGGAAAAAGACAAGTTTTCGGTCTTGGATAAAATGCGCCTAGAAACCAGTCGCAATAACACGCCTTTGACTTTATCAATTGGGGTAGCCTTTGGCAGCAGTTTGATATCTGAGCTAGCTGACCAAGCTCAATCTAACCTTGACCTAGCATTGGGACGAGGAGGCGACCAGGTAGTTTTGAGTCAACCAGGCAAGTCTGCCCGCTTTTATGGCGGTAAGTCCAATCCAATGGAAAAGCGGACTCGGGTACGTGCCCGAATGGTTTCACAGGCCATCAGTGAACTGTTTAAGGAGGCTGACCGCGTTTTCGTTGTCGGTCATGCTAGTCCAGATATGGACTCGGTTGGCAGCGGCCTGGGGGTCGTTAAGATTGCCCGCTTGCATGGCGTGACCGCTAACTTTGTTTTGGACGTCAATAAGACAAATTATGATGTTGGGCGTCTTGTGGCTCAGATGCAAAAGACCCAGGATGATGCCAAGTTGTTTATCGCACCGTCCAAAGCGCTGGATAGCGTGACAGACAAGTCAATGCTGGTGATGGTTGACCACTCCAAGTACTCGATTACTTATTCTAAGGACTTGTATGACCGGTTGAAGAACCGAATTATTGTGATTGACCACCACCGCCGCGGCGAGGAATTTCCAGAAAATCCGATGCTAACTTATGTTGAACCATATGCGTCATCGGCCTGCGAATTGGTAACGGAAATGGTTGAATACCAGCAGCCAAGTTCAGGCAAGCGGGTATTGACAGACCTTGAAGCAACAGCCATGCTGGCTGGAATTACAGTTGATTCCAAGGAATTTTCGTTGCGAACAGGCACACGGACATTTGATGCAGCTAGTTACCTGCGGTCGATTGGTGCCAGTTCCATGGGCGTGAGTGAGCTGCTCAAGGAAGACATTGACCGCTTTCTTGAACGAACCCGGTTGGTATCCAGCTTGAAGATGATCAAACCCAAGATGGCTGTTTTATGCGGACCAGACAGTAGAGTGATCGATCCGATCGTTACTGCCCAGGCTGCGGATACAGCCTTGGATTTAGACAATGTCGAAGCTGGTTTTGCCATTACCCGCCGAGATAAAGAGACAATTAGTATTTCGGCCCGGTCAATGGGCGAAATCAACGTCCAGGTAATCATGGAGAAGCTGGGCGGAGGCGGCCACTTGTCTAACGCAGCAACGCAGATCAAAGATAGCACGGTCCAAGAGGCACTTGCCAAACTGCTTGAAGCAGTTGATACTTATGAAAAAGAAATTGAATAAAGGAGAGCATGATGAAAGTTATTTTTACTCAAGATGTTAGGGGTCGCGGCAAACGCGGCGAAGTCAAAGAAGTCCCAGATGGTTATGCGCAAAACTTTTTGTTAAAGCGGGGACTGGCCAAGGCGGCAACCAAGGCCAACATGCATACCTTAGAGCGCTTAGCAGCCCACGAAAAGGCTGCGTATGAGAGCGAAAAAGCTGAAGCAGAAAAAATCAAAAAGCAGCTTGATCAGGATGAAACAGTTGTGAACTTCAAGTCAAAGGCGGGGTCAGACTCACGTTTGTTTGGTTCAATTTCCAGCAAAAAGATTGTTGAAGGATTAGAGCAACAGTTTGGTATCAAGATTGACAAGCGCAAATTAAACCTGCCTGAGCCGATAAAAGCGCTGGGATATACAAATGTACCAGTCAAGTTGTTTAAGGGCGTGGAAGGCAAAATTCGCGTCCATATCACTGAACAAGACTAGTCCTTGAGGCACAATTTAATAAAAAGTGGGCTTGATTAATGGATAATATTATCTCACAACAAATACCGCACGATGACGAAGCAGAAAAAGCAGTTTTAGGTGCAATTTTTATTGATCCCGAAGCAATTGCGGATGCAAGCGCAGAAGTTCAGACCGATGATTTTTACAAAAAGGCCAACCAGCTGATTTTTCAAGCCATGCTGGACTTGTCTGACCGCGAAGATGCAATCGATCCCTTAACCCTGCAGGATGAATTAACTAAAAAGAACCAACTGGATGACATTGGCGGCATTAGCTACGTATCTGAACTAGCAATTGCGACTCCGACGGCTGCGCATGTTACGTATTATGCCAAGATAGTGCACCGCAAGGCACTTTTGCGGCGGTTAATTTCGGCCAGCCAAAAAATCATCACGAATGCAATGCAGGACTCTGATGATGTGACCGATATTCTCGATAATGCTGAGAGTGAAATCATGAATGTTTCCTCTGAGAACAATGCGAGTGGTTTTCGGGGAATTAAAGAAATTGTTAACTCGGCAATTGAAGAAATTAATAATATTCCAGAAGACGGCAATATGGTCACAGGCATGCCGACGGGCTTTGTGGAACTGGACAAGATGACGACAGGGTTTCATGATGATGAGCTAATCATTGTCGCTGCCCGTCCCGGTGTTGGTAAGACTTCGTTTGCCTTGAACGTGGCCCAGTTTGTTGGGCTGCACACAGATAAGACCGTGGCCGTGTTTTCTTTGGAAATGAGCGGCGAGCAGTTGGTGCAGCGGATGCTGGCATCTGAAGGACTGATTGATTCGCAGCACTTGCGAACGGGACAGTTGGATGAAGATGAATGGCGCAAATTAGTTGTGGCCTCTGGTTCGCTGGCTAACGCCAACGTTTACATTGACGATACGCCTGGGATCAAGATGAGTGAGATTCGGGCCCAATCGCGGCGTTTGGCTAAGGAAAAGGGCAACCTAGGACTGGTTGTGATTGACTACCTGCAACTAATTGAAGGCCCCCGAAGCGAGTCACGACAGCAAGAAGTTTCCGCAATTTCGCGGCAATTAAAAAAGCTGGCAAAAGAATTGCACGTGCCAGTAATTGCGCTATCGCAACTATCGCGGTCCGTTGAGCAAAGACAGGACAAGCGGCCGGTTTTATCGGATATTCGTGAATCTGGGTCAATTGAGCAGGATGCCGATATTGTTTCGTTTTTGTATCGCGATGACTACTACCGTGATGAAGGCGAAGATGGCGGTGACCAGCAAGAAGTTGGCGCTGAAGATGATAACGGTGAGGTAGAAGTTATTATTGAAAAGAACCGCTCAGGCAGTCGGGGAACGGTTAAATTGATGTTTTCCAAGCCATACAACCGCTTTTCCAACCTTGATTATCGTCACGATCAACCACAATAAATGGGATAATATATATAATTAAAAAGTTGCCAGAGCCAAGGCCCCTTTATTAAAATAAGGCTGTTATTGATGACATTATTTCTTTAAAATTGTATCATTATCATGTACATAGATATTGTTAGGAAAGGATCGATAATT
Organism: Lactobacillus sp. XV31L; assembly: GCF_059900865.1. Taxonomy (NCBI): domain Bacteria; kingdom Bacillati; phylum Bacillota; class Bacilli; order Lactobacillales; family Lactobacillaceae; genus Lactobacillus; species Lactobacillus sp. XV31L. Next base: position 276,378 of record NZ_JBWXGC010000001.1, read on the forward strand.
ATGGCAGATAAAGGTATGAAGGACAAATTGGCTGGTAAAGCTGAAGAAGTCAAAGGCAAGGCCAAAGAAATGGCTGGCGATGTCAAGGATAAGGCGCACAAAGCAACTGAAACTATTAAAGACAAGGTTGACGACGTTAAAAAGGACATGAAGAAATAATTCTTCATTAAAAAAGGGCAGAGAAACATTTCGTTTCTCTGCCCTTTTAGTGTGCGTTACACATGAAACAATTGGGCTAATGCAGCTTGCTGCGGACCTCTGGCGGCAAGTCTAAATTGGGATGTGCCGGATCGTAGAATTCATAAAAAACTGGTGCCCGGTTAGAGTCGTTGCTTTGAGGGTAAAGTGCATAGTTGCTGGCCATCATTGGCAAGGTCAGGTTGTGTTTGTATGAAACCCAGATATTGCTAAAAATCTGAGTAATCAGCTTACGGGTTGGGGGATCAAGCGACAAAAAGACGCGACTGAGCCGATATGTGCCGACTAATTTGTTGCTAGTCAATTGGTGCAGCTCATTGATATCAAAATTCTCAAAGGCTTCAAACAGGTCAGAAAAGGTTTCGTTGCGCTTATCTTGCGGAATGGAATGGTTAAAGTTAATTAGCGCATGCCTGATTACCCGACTGTTGGGCGATAAGCCTTTTGCTAAAGTGAAACTGTCCCGTCCAACCGACCACCGCCGCGGATCATGTTGGTTGCGCATTGCCACGGTGCTTTTGACGACGATTGTTTGTTCAGGGTGGTCGAGCATGGCGCCAAAGATCGATCCTTGAGGGATGTAAGTCTTCATTTTGGACATGGTACGTACGAAGCCCGGATTAGTGTATACCTGGTGGAAAAAGCCTGGTCCATCAAAGCTGAAGGCCTTGATGACGCGGTCTTGAATGTGTGACGCAACAGCACTAAGGGCGTACTGAGCAAAATTGCCACCCTTTGAATGACCCAACAAATAAATTTGCTGGTCGGGAAATTTATGGGCAATCTCTGTTAGGTACTCAGCAGCAACGTTTTGTCCGTAAATCTCAGGCAAATAATTCATGCGCATGTCTTCCTTCCAGCCGGTCATCGAACCATCGGTTCCCCGAAAGGCAATAGCAATTGTGTTTTTGCCAACGGCAAAGGTGGCAGCGCTAAACTGCAAGGGATTGGGGTCAGTCTCCAAGCGGTCAGTCCAATCAAGAATTTTGACCTGGCCCAAGCGGGGACTTTCCGGCAGCAAAATAATTTCAGCCGCTGTTTCAGAGTGCATTTGGTGTTGAAAGGCTGGCAAATTGCGCAGTTGCACTGCAACCTCGCCAAGCGTATGGTTGGCGGCAGAATCGTCCGCAGGTAGGTAAACCAGTGACGATAAAAGTGCTGCATCAACACTGTTGAAGGGCTTTTCGGCAAAAGATAAATCCCCGCGCCAACGTAAATAATCAAGTGAACCTGCCATCAAACTACTCCTTTCAGTAGAAAATCATGTATTATTGTAGTGTCTTTGCCAAACAAATAGCAAAGAAAAAGCAATAGATTTACCTATCGCTTAATCAATAGAGTTAACTACTTGCTAACGCTGGCATAGCTGATCCGCTTGATATCTGGATACTTGCGCAGTGCCATGATAATGTTGTTTTCATCAATATCATTATTGATAATGCCATCAACAAAGAAGGTAATTCGCTCATCGGTGACATTAAGAATTTTCACGGAAACATTTTCAACGTGGTTGGCTGTCAATTCGCCTTCAATTGTGTGCAAGATGTTATGCTTGTTGACCGCTTCAATTTGAATATTAAAGCGGATGTGCATGATAATTTTGTCAATTAGGGTATCATCATGGAAAAGCATCTGGATAACGAAGAGCAGGGCTGTAGCGGCAATTCCTAGCATATATAAGCCAGAGCCAATCGCCATCCCAATTGCGGAAGTGGCCCAAATTCCAGCTGCAGTAGTTAAACCAGAAATTTGCTGTTTTTTGACTAAAATCGCACCGGCTCCAATAAAGGAGATGCCAGAGACAATTTGTGCCGCGATTCGCGATGGGTCAAGGGCAACGTCTGACAATTTAAGCAAGTCAGCGAAGCCATATTTTGAAACAATCATAAACAGTGCAGAAGAAAAAGCGACAACGATGTGTGTTCTTACCCCTGCACTTTTGCGTTGAATTGCCCGCTCGTAACCAATTAGAGCTCCACATAAGGAAGCGATTAAAATCCGCAACAACCAGTCGAATTGAGTAGCAAGCGGCATTAAAGTAGCCATTACATCACTCCATTTCTAAACTAAACTTCTTACTATACGATTGTATATTATACTCTTAAAAAGGAAAGCCTAAATTAGTTACACAAAAATTAATAAAAAATAACACATTTAATAAAGGCAAGGGCAAGAAGGTTATATTAATGGCAAAGCTAAAAACAACAAATTGCAGCCATATGATTAAGGAAAGCAACTAGTGCTACTACAAGTGGGACGAGGCAGAATTTTTAAAAACTATTATTTGCAGGGAAAGGAAAATCAAGATGAATATTTTAGTAACTGGTTCAACGGCAGGCTTGGGTTATCTGATGGCCAAAGAACTGATGGCAGAGGGAAATAATGTTATACTGCACGCCCGTAATCAAGAAAAAGCGCAAGTACTAAAGAAAGAACTGCCGCAGGCCAAAGGAATTTTGATTGGGGACTTGGGCAATAAAGCGGAAGTGGTTGATCTGGCTCAAGCGGCCAACAAATTGGGCAGAATTGATACCGTAATCCATAATGCCGGCATATATACCAGCAAGCGCAAGGTGACCTTTGAAGTAAATGTTCTGGCGCCCTACCTGCTAATTGCGTTAATGAAGAGGCCGCAAAGAATCATTTTTACTTCTTCTGATATGCATATGGGTGCCCGGCTCAATCTTGACCATTTAGAAGAACAAACAGATTATTCTTCATCAAAGCTGCAAGTATTGTTGCTGGCCAAGTCATTGGCTAGACTGGATCAGGACATTATTGCAACTGCTGTAGATCCAGGCTGGGTGCCCACTAAAATGGGTGGGGCAGCTGCGTCTGATGACTTGGTTGCGGGTTATACAACGCAGGTGAAGCTTGCTACCTTGAATGACCCAAAGGTTTCTGGAGGCTACTTTTACCATTTGCAGCGGGCAAATTATGATTCACGAGTGGATAAGATAGAATTGCAAGATGAATATTTAAGTAAACTAGAAGAATTAACCAATTTGACAATAAGAAGATGAGCAAGGATCAATAGCAATCTGATCCTTAAGCGGTTGGATGCATGAAAGCCGGTTATCCAATATTCTAGTATTTGCTAAATTAATTTTTATTACTGTCATACTTTACCTAGAAAAAGGGAAAAAAGACTTGCACGAACACGGCTAATATGGTTTAATAAATATCGTTGTCGAGTATGACAATGCTGACTTAGCTCAGTTGGCAGAGCACGTCACTAGTAATGATGAGGTCGGAGGTTCGAATCCTCTAGTCAGCATTAATTTTTATAATTTAGCTTTAAGAAGTCTATTATTGAGTTTCTATAAATATCCTGATAATAGGCTTTTTTTGTGTTTTTTATAGTTGATAGTTATGCAAAGTTGTTAATATTAGCTTTTGCCACACAAATGCCACAAAAGTAGAATTTGGTAATTTTTGTGTGGTAAAAATAAGTTTGATCTTTAATAAATACCGATTTATCAAGCTTTTGAAGAGATGTTGTTATGTGTCCCATATAAGTTATTTTGGAAAAAATAAAAAAGATAGAATGAATCTATCTTTGACGGTATTTGTTAAAGTTTACCAAATGTTGCAAGAAAATATTGATAGTAATAGAATAATTTATGAATTAGGTCAATATCTTTATTTTGAAATTGCAAATAATCAAGAATATCTTTTTCAGATTTCTAGACCTATGCCAAGGCAGCATTTAAGGACATTATTAGCAGACGCTGTTGGAAAACCTGAACTCGCAGATTATAATAAATATCCAAATTGAGAACAGGTAAAAATGACTAGAAATAAGTTGGAACAATCATTTTTAAGTGAAAAGTTGGGATACTAATAACATGGTAATAAGCAATTTTTTATTGATTGCATTTGCAATAATGTCATCTTTGTCCAGGGGAATAATCTCAGTAATTGATCGTTATCAGATGGGATACCGCCATCAAAGTTCAATTAATGTGAATTTTTTGAATAATCTTTGCAGTACGGCCTTAGTAACTATATTTTTAATTGGCTTGTTAAGTAAGTTTCCTACGCCCAAAATAACGGGAAACTATATTGGCAAAATTATTATTTATGGTTTGCTTGCGCAGTTAGTTGCGTATGGTTACAGTTATGTTTTTAAAAAAGTAACGATAATGCAATCAATTGTTTTAAGCAAAATGACCGACTTGTTTATTCCCTTAGCCATCTGTTTAACCATGGGTTACTTTAACAAGTCGTCTTATTTGATTTCAATTATATCTACGATTATTGTGGTTTGCTACATTATTTTTAAGCAGAGACACAGTCAGATGAATGTGACAACTTTGTTAAAAACATTTATGGTTATTGGTCCTCTGTTGATTATACAAGCAGCACTATCGCCATTATTAACTAAAGGCGTTATAAGGCTGGTTGATTTAGTATACTTTACGATTGCTACAATTTATATTCGCTGTATCATTACAATTATTACTTTTTGGGTTAAGCATCATAGTTTGCGTATTAAGGGTGTAAAAATTAACAAACAGATTTTTGGAATTTATGGTGCCCGTGCAGTTTTGACAATACTAGCACAAGCGACGTATACGTTAGCAACATCATCGCCTAATTCGGGAATTGCGTGGATTTTTCTCAATATGACCAATTTATATAGTGTTATTTTTGGTAGTTTTGCATTAAAGGAAAAAATCCATTTTTCTGATGTGCTGCTGATTATTTGTATTTTTGGGTTAGCACTAATATCCAAATAATTAAATTATGATATAAGCTATAGTAACCACAAAAATAGCCACACAACTTTTATAAATTAATATATAAAGGCTAGTTTAGTAATAAAAGCTATGATAAAACTACATGCTTCTAGTCGCATAATTTAGATTTGTGCAAGTTAATTATCCTTGGTGTATCAACGTTTCAAACAGATACGCGAAGGATAATTTTTGTTTGAAAAGGAAAGCTAAGAACATAAACGGAACATAAAATAAACGATGTTCCGTGAGTGATTTTTTAGATAGAAACAAAGACTGATATAACAACATTTACAACCGGTTTTTCGCTGTGCAGAATCAGATTTTTTAAAATCGTATAGATATAGAAATAGCACTTACAACTTTTTGTTGCAGGTGGTATTTTTACATTTTATTTTTTAGCTTTACTAAAAGTATTAGTCCTGCTTTGGTAACCTAAAACTAACTGTTTACAATAGGTCTAGACAGTTACTGAAACCTATTGAAGCAGATAATTATAAGCGGTATCATAAATGTATCTACTCAATATCATTTTTTCTTACTTAATAGTAAGAAAAAACCAGTAGTTAACTACTGGTTCATTATTATAGATATTTAATCAATATTTTTGTAAAGGAGAGCAAAATTGAAGCTCAGAAAAGTTACTATGTATAAACTAAACTCACAAAACAACAAAATTTTGTTTAAAAACTAAACTCATAAAATTTGTCCTTTACTGGAAAAACAAATCCCGGTCTAATAACATTTGTTTAGTGTGTTCCCCGCGTATGCGGGGGTGATCCTCAAGCGTGGTTATGACGGTAAGCAATCTCTTGGTGTTCCCCGCGTATGCGGGGGTGATCCTAGAACTACCACTCTCATCGGCATTGAATTTCAGTGTTCCCCGCGTATGCGGGGGTGATCCTAAAAATCAATACACGATTATGTATGTAAACGAGTGTTCCCCGCGTATGCGGGGGTGATCCTGTTCGGTAATCCAATTAGGCGGCGCACCAAAAGTGTTCCCCGCGTATGCGGGGGTGATCCTAAGCCAGTCACCAAGTTTCAAGGTCAAATTAAGTGTTCCCCGCGTATGCGGGGGTGCAATTAAAAACTTGATGACAGCAAACAAGATAAGCAATACTCAAAGATTAGAAAAACTAAAGAACTTCTAGAATTATTAAGAAATGTGAAGTATGAAGAATTACCTGATGGCTTACTTTTGGTATTTATTCCTAGGACTATTACAACGTCATATTCAATAAGATTTATGGATAAGATCATAGAATTGAAGTAAGTTCGCGCAAAGCACCTTGCTTCATTTTTGTTATACCATTATCTAAATCTAAAGGCTGAGGCAAATCGTTTGTTGAATCTTTAACTAGTGGATCATCTGGATTAAACTCATATTCAATCCATAGCATTTTTCAAGTGATTCTTGGTCTTTAAGATTTTGCAACCGTTCTTTGAATTTAATATTAAGTAGTCAAAACCTTTCAACTACAACGCTAAATTTAAGCTGCTTGGAGGACAGTATATTTAGTTGTTTTGGTATATAATACCTTAACAAAGCTTGATTAAAATCCATCTGCTATTAAAGGTCTACAGTAAAAAGTTTTCTGAACCAGCTTTGCTAATAAGGTTAATACTGAAACGACATATTGTAATTTAGACTTGTTATATTTTATATAACAACAAATATTGAAATTATATATTTACAGTGATAATATTAATAATTATTATTATGAAAAGGACAGTACTTTGAAAAAAATAAAATTTTACTCTATATTAACTTTAACATTATTAATAGGTTGTCTACCAACAAATGTGTCAGCTAAAACAAAGGCTACAACCCCGATTGCTGAATGGAGGTATCCGAATAGAAATTCCACGTATGTAGTTGATAAACAATCAAAGTATTATAAATCTGTTTGGGAAAAAGCTACTTCAGCTTGGACTAAGCATGGTTTTACATGGAAAAAAGTAACTAAATCAAAAACCCATTTAAAAGCTCTTACTGAAGCAAAAATGGACTCGCTGAAAGGGCTGGCTGGTGTCTGCTTAGTTACCTATAGTACGAAAACTGGAGTTGTTAGTCGCAGTAATGTTATTTTAAATAAAACAGTACTAAAAAAGTTAAAATATACAAAGCAACAAGCTGTTAATGTTGCTGAACATGAATTAGGTCATTCCTTGGGATTACAGCATAATTCAAAAAATAGTATTTCTGTAATGAATCCAGCCAATCGTTTATACTCTATTAAAAAATCTGATGTAAAGGGAATGAAAAAAGTATATTCAAAAGCTATGGTTGGAGATTTGGTAGGTAATGATAATTTTGTTACTGTAGCTATACCCATAAAGCTTAACCCTAGAGTCGCCGATTTTCGTGCAAATTATTCCGGTAAGACACATAAAATAACTTTTACTGGTAGGACTTCTGATGTATCCCATTTAAAAATTAAATATGATAATAAAGTAGTTAAAAATTTGGAAGTAAAACAGAATGTCTTAAAATTCAAAGTAACAGTCCCATTTAAGGGCTATGCGGCATTTAAAGTTTATGGTGATAAGAGATTGCTTAAAACTGTTTCTGCTAAGAAATATGCTACAGGTAAGCCTGTTTTAAACATGGTAAAGAGGAATAAAGAATCAGTCGATATTGATTTCTATACTAGTCCTGGGAATATTGTTAAAATTTGGGAAAATGGGAAGCCAATATATACCACTATAAGTGATATTCCTAAGGACAATATAACTCTGGAAAGCAGTAAATTTAAAAATTATGATGATTTGAGAATTACTCAGCATAAGAGAGGGCAGAAGACAAGTAAAATGGTAGCATTACCAAAGCTTAAAGAAGGAGAAGTTTATCGTATAGTAAAGTAAATCTTGACGCCTGCTATCACAAGTGAAAAATTGTGATAGCAGGCTTTTTGTTATCTTTGGCATAAATGTTTAATAAATCAGGTGTTGCTAAAAAAAGCTGCAAACTAGTCATGCTTCTCAAATAAAGGTTATTATAGTAGTAGAGAAATAGGCAATTGAAAAGGAATGAAATATTATGAAAAAGATTGACGGGCACATGCACTTAGTCCGCTCACTTGCTGGCTTTAACTCCAAGGGCCGCATGACGCCTTTGGGCAAGGGACAAGCAATTTGGGATAATGGCACCCGCCTTCAGCTAATTCCTGATGGCTGGGGAGCGGATGACTTTTTAGCTGAATCAGCGTTTAAAATCATGGATGAAAGCGAGGTTACCAAAGCTGTCTTGCTGCAGGGCAGCCTGTATGGCTTTCAGAACTATTATTCTTACCAGGCTGCTAAAAAATATCCTGACCGCTTCATTGCGGCTTTTTCCGTTGACCCCTTTGCTGATAATGCCATGGAAATTGTTAGGCGGCATGTTGAAGATTTGGGTTTTCGGGCCATCAAGTTAGAAATTAGTCAAGGTGGCGGCCTGCACGGTTACCACCACCCATTTAGGTTGGACACGGCACCAGAATTGGGCCTGCTTTTTCACTATTTTGCTGACTACCCAGGCTTTGTCATTACTGTTGATTACGGTGACTACACCCAATCCAGCTACCAGCCAGAGGCAATCGCCAACCTGGCTGAGCGCTATCCGGAATTAGACTTTGTTGTGTGTCACCTGTCTTTTCCGAATGCTGACCATTTAGACCGATTGGTCAATGCTTTAAGGCAGTGGCAGCCATTTGGCAATATCACAACTGAAGTATCCGCAATTCAAGATATTGAGGGCGAGACCCTTTTCCCATATCCCCGCTGTCAAAAAGACGTAGCGCTGGCCAAGGAAATTCTGGGTGCCAAGCGCATCTTTTGGGGGTCGGATGCACCGTGGTCGGCGACCTTCAACTCCTACCATGACTTGTCTACTTGGCTAGAGGCAAGCAAACTCTTTAGCAGCTCTGAACTGGCAGATGTCTTGTATAATAATGCTGAACGGATTTACTTTAAACCGCAAAACGTGCAGGCAATGCGAGACAGCGTAGATCCTGCTTTTAAGGATAAATAGGGAGGTTAGGGTAATGAACAAGACTAAAGTATTGGTAACGGGTATTGTCCCCGAGGCAGGTTTGGCTGAATTAAGAAAAAATTTTGCTGTTACTTACGAACCAGCCAAGACAAGCAGAACGTGGGTACTGGACCACCTGGCTGGGTATGAAGGACTGATTCTTGCGGGAATGAGGGGTGACCGTGAGTTGATTGATGCAGGGGTCGCCCTGAAGATTATCTCCGTCAGCGGCGTGGGCTACGATAACATCGATATCGACTATGCCAAACAAAAGGGCATTGTAGTAGCTAACTGCCCGCAAAGCGTGCTGCTGCCCACCGCTGAGATGACCTTTGCGCTCTTATTAGCCACAGTGCGCCACCTCCACTCTTACGACCGGATGATTCGGGCAGGCAAATGGCCCAACGTTTCAAAGCCCGAATACATGGGCATGGGTTTGCAAGGCAAAACTTTGGGTATCTACGGCATGGGCCGAATTGGTCGGCAAGTGGCTAAGTTTGCCCAGGTATTTGGCATGAGGGTGATTTATAAGAATACCCACCGCCTAACCCCTGAACTAGAAAAAAAGCTGGGCGTAGAGTACGCTGATTTCATCACTTTGGTGCAAACTGCTGATGTCATTACCCTGCATGCTCCTGCTCTGCCATCAACTACCGGTGTTTTTGACGCCCAGGTCTTCAAGCAGATGAAGAAGTCGGCTTACATCATCAATGCTGCTCGAGGCAAGCTCATTAAGCAGAACGACCTAATTAGCGCCCTCCAAGAAGGCGAGATTGCTGGGGCGGGTCTCGACGTGTATGAGACTGAACCCGAGGTGCCGCAGGCATTGCGCGCTTTAGACAATGTTGTTTTATCGCCTCATGCTGGGACTGCTACCTTGGAAGCCCGAACGGCGATTGCGGCAGAAGCTGCTCAAAATATTATTTCCTATCTGCGGGACCACAGGCCGCGCAACCAGGTTAACAAGTAGTATTTTATGTGCCGGTGGAATTGCCCAGTATTACAGTAGACCCCCTTTGGCCAGCAGCTAAGGGGGATTTTTTGAAAGTGATGGTTGAAGAAAAAGAATGGAATTTAGCAAAATTTTTAGTGACCAACTTGATCACTGCTATGCGATTATGCGTCTGCGCGCTTGTGGCCGCGACCTTGTGATTGTGGCTTCAGAAGAAGACCAACCCTGCTATGCTTATGATTTGGACAATGAGTTTAGCAAAATAGTCGTTTGGCCAGACGTTGGCGGCACGATGACGCTGGTTCCAATACCAGGAACGCTAAATTTTTTGGCCACACAGCGCTTTTATCCGGGATTCAACTCGCTGCACTGCCGCATTGTAAAAGAAACCTTTAACGGACAGGGCTGGGACCAGACTGTCGTGGGCGAATTCCCTTATCTGCACCGCTTTGACATCATTCCTCAGGCAGGTGATGCATACTGGTATGTGGGTTGTTCCATTGCCAATTCCAAAAAGACTACAGATGACTGGTCCGATCCAGGCAAGGTCTGGGTTGGTACTTACCATGATGGCTCAGGTCAGATTACTGATTTGCGGGCACTGTCCATCAGAATCACCAAAAATCACGGCTACCAGCGCATGACCGGCTACTCGCTAATTACTGGTACCGAAGGTATTTTCCGTCTCGACCATCCCACGCAGGAGAGTGACTGGCAGCTGCATCAGTTAGCTCAACGGGAAACTTCAGATATCGCAGCCACCGATATTAATAATGACGGGCAGCTGGAGTACCTGGCGATTGAGGGCTTCCACGGCCCGCACCTGCGGCTATATGACGCTAACTTCAACACGCTGGCGGTCAGCACCACAGAGACGCCCTTTGGGCACGCCATCTGGGGCGGCGCGATTAGGGGGCAGAACTGCTTCTTGTTTGGTTGGCGTGCCGGCACGCAGGGCCTGGAGCTGATTAAAGATGACAAGCTTGCCACTGACCTTCTGGGCACGCGTCTGGGTCCCAGCAACGTCACCGTTTATGAAAAGGATGGCCAGGAATATCTATTGGCGGCCAACCGCGAGGCCAATGAGGTGGCCATCTACCAGGTTGATGTCGAATAGAACGGGCCGGCTGCTTGAAAATACGGACAATGACAGTTAGTTTGAGCAAAAGCAAATTTTAAAAATGATTTTGTCGCTAAAAGACCTGCCTTTCAGGTTCAGAAGAACTTAGAAGGACAGGCCTTTTTGATAGGTTAAATGTAAATATCAGTATTATAATTATATTAAAATATATAATAGAATTTTTATTTAAAGGAGCATCTAATGCAGCAAGAATACGTCAATACTTCCATCGGCCAAATTGAATACACAATGAGAAAGGGCAATCCGCTCATTGTTTTCCTGAATAGTTTTGGCAGCTTTGATACCGCACAGAGTTTTTCGCAAGTAATTGGAGCGTTGCCCGAAGACTACGGCCTATTTGCGCCCGATTATTTGAATACGGGCTTTAGCGGTAAGTCCACTGCACCGTATACCTTGACAGATGAAGCCAGTGAACTAGCAAAAATTATCAATGAATTCAAGGCTGAGAGTGTTATTGTTGTGGCGCATAGCATTGGCGGAATTTATGCGTTTCAGATGAGGGATAAAATTAGTCACTTACGTGCTTTTGTTACGATTGAGCCTACGACACGCGAAATTATCCTAAACCCACCTAAGGAAGAAGCTTATCTTAAGGCAGGCTCTATCAGTAGTAATGACTTTATTCATAATAAAATGAATGAATTGTTTCCGGCGCAAGAAGCCGCTGCTTTTTGGCGGACCACCGAGGAAACCAGCAATAAGTTTGATGAGGCTGCTAGTCAGAACGCAGTCGAGGCTATGCAGAATGATGAGTTTTGGCGGTCTACTGCTAAGTTTGAGGATACTGTCCCTACAATTATTGTTACGGAAGCCTATCGCAAGGCGGAATATGCGCGGTCAGAATATTTTAACCATCACGCCGCATCTAAGATTATTGCCTTAGGTTCGTTTCACTACATTCAATGGGAATATCCTAAAGAGATTGCTGCCGTGATTGTGAACCTGAGCAAGTAAGAAGGGGATTAACGTTGCCATGATGTCCGACTAAATTCCGGCAAAAGCACATAAAAATGTCGAATATGACTTTTTTGCCAAATCTTCTCTAAAAAGGCTATACTAAAATAAATAAATTATTAAAAAATGGAGAAAGAAAATGATCAAATTTAATGTACGTGGCGGTGCAGGCGACGGCACCAGGCCCAACACCGATGCCCGCCCACAAGACAACCTGTACCTGGCCGTGAATTCAAAGTGGATGAACGATAATCCCGTTCCCGCGGATGAACCGTGGATTAGCAGTTTTTATGCGGTTGACGAGAAGGTACGCAAGCATCTGCTCCAGGACTTCGATGATTTTGCCGCTGGCAAGAATCCGCTCCCAGCGCTGAGGAACTTTGCCAAGGCCGTGGCCATTTACAAACTGGCGAAAAATGCACAGAAGCGCGATGAGGATGGTGCTGCGCCCATTAAGGACGACCTGGCCTTCTTAATGGGACTGTCCAGCCTTGCGGACGTCAACAAGAACCTTAAGAAGCTGCTGCTTGAGTACGTTCTGCCCTTTGAGTTTGAGGTCGCTCCCGACTTCAAAAACGCGCAGCTGAACGTGACGGTTTTTAACCGGCAGGAATTGATCCTGCGTGATCCTAGCTACTACCAGGATGACAAGACCGCGCAGCTGCTCGGTATTTGGGAGAAGCAGACTGCGACATTGTTGACGATGGCGGGCGTAGAGGAAGAAGAGGCCGCCGGCTATGCCAAGGCCGCCGTTGAGCTGGACCAGCGCATGGCGCAAGTTTATAACACGGCCGAATACAACGCTCAGGTTGAGAATAATTACCACCCCGTGAGCGTAGAGGAGTTTGCAAATAAGAGCCACAACCTGGACCTGACCACGCTGCTCAAACAAACGGGGCTTGACAAGACCGCACTGATAATCGTCGGCGAGCAGAAATACCTGGACCACTTTGATGATTTGTTTAATGAAAATAACTTTGCCGCATTGAAGGGCTGGCTGGTTGGCCGCTTCATCAATGATGCCGCAAACTACCTGTCGCACCAGTTCAGGGAAGCTGCACTGCCGTTGACCCAAGCAATGTTTGGCATCGATGCGCTGCCTTCGGATCAGCGTTTTGCCTATAATCGGACTAAAGCCATGTTTGACGACGTGGTCGGCCAGTACTATGGCGAAACCTACCTGGGCCGGGAGGCCAAGGCCGATGCCACCGCAATTGTCAAGAACATGATTGCGGTGTACGAGGAGCGCCTAAGGGCCAATACCTGGCTCTCGAATATAACCAAGGAGAAGGCAATCAAGAAGCTGGACACCCTGGTGCTCAAGATCGGCTACCCAGACAAGGTGCAGAAGTTCTATGATTTGTTTGAGGTGATCCCGGCCGAAGAGGGGGGCACCCTGTATGCTAACGTTAAGGCCAACAGACGAATCAAAATCGAGGATAATTTTAGCGACTTGCAGCACCCGGTTGACCGCACTAAGTGGGTCATGTCGGCCGTCGAGCCGAACGCCTGCTACGATCCGCAGACCAACGACATCACCTTCCCGGCGCTGATCCTGCAAAAACCGTTTTACAGCCTGGACCAGGACCGCGCGGCCAACTACGGCGGCTTTGGCAGCGTGATTGGACACGAAATTTCCCACGCGTTTGACAATAACGGTGCGCAGTTTGACGAGGCAGGCAACATGAAAAACTGGTGGAGTGCTGAAGATTTCGCCGCGTTTAACAAGCGCATCAAGGCCGAAGAGGACCTGTTTGATGGGGTCGAAATCGGCCAGGCGAAGTTAAGCGGCAAGCTGACCGTCTCCGAAAATATTGGCGACCAGGGGGGCTTGACCGTTGCTGTTGAGGCCAACAGGCAGGAGGGTGGCGATAGCCGCACCCTCTTTGAAAACTACGCCCGCGTCTGGGAGACAAATGCCAAGCCGGAATTCCTGCAAATGCTTGCCGCAACGGACGTGCATGCGCTCCCGCAAGCGCGGACCAACGTCCAGGTGCAGTGCCAGGATGAGTTTTACCAGGCATTCAACGTTCAGCCGGGCGACGGCATGTGGCTGGATCCGGAAAAACGGGTCAAGGTTTGGTAAAACCTGTTGCACAGAGATAGTGGAAATTGAGCATAAATTTAAAAGCCTGCCTTTCAAGTTCAGAAGAACTTGGAAGGGCAGGCTTTTTTGCTGGCAATGAGCGAAGCCGTTGTGATTTATCTTTATTTCAGTAGTTTAATGATTTGCTGCTGGGCTCGGCTTGCTTCTGGAGTGGGATAGACCGGGTAGACGTGGTTTAAATTATGGCCCACATGGAGCGTAACGGGGACAGCATTACGCTGCAATTTGCGGGTTAATTGTAGTTCATCGGGATAAAAGATTTCGCGCGTTCCTGTAAATATAGTTGTTTTAGGCAGGCCTGCCATTTTGCCATTTATTGGCGACAAGCGGTAATTGTGAGGAGATAACCTGCCTGCCCAGTATCGGCCATCAACCTTTAAGACAGGTATTTTTAGCATCGGGTCCGTTTTTTGGTACTTTTGTTCCGCTGGATTCGACTGAGTAATGTCAATCCACGGCGACAGGAGGATAAGCTGCTCTGCACTAGTCTATCGCCTTAACCTTATTCAATATTTCCAAAAAATAAGCGGCCGTTGTGGTCATGTTCATGCTAGTCAGGAAGTGAATAATCTGTGTGGCCTGGTCGTCGTGCTTGTCCCTGCGGCAAGTTAAAACGGCGTTCAGGAAATTGCGCCCGACGATTAGGAGCATCTCGCGGTCGGGGAGAGTGAGATGGTTGATCTGCTTCAAAAGGCCGTCCGCAAACTTGTCCTGGCCCTTAACGAGCAGGCCGATAGCGGCCTCAAGGAGGGTGGCGACTGCGAAGTGAAAGGTACTCTCGCCGGCCTTTTCTATGAAGGAAATGTTGGCAATGACCTGGGATGAAATCTCGTAGATGATTTTGGGGCTGATTACCGCGGTACTGTTCGCAAACAACGATAAGTATTCCTGGCCCCAGATGGTCACGCGGGATAGCTGGCGGTTCAGCTGATTCTGGTCGGAAATGGAGAAGATGTTGTTGCCCGCGACTTTATAGTACAGGCTGCACGCAATAGCGGCGTAGTCGAGGTCGATGGTCGTTCTGCTTGCGTGGTACTTGTCAAGCGCCTCTTGTGCCAGGTGCTGCATGCTTGCCGTGTCCTTGCCGTGTCCTTGTCTTCCCAGGCAGCTTCTAGCCTCAGGGCGATGCCGTCGCGGAAATCGAGGTCGGCCAGGTTGATGTATTCTTCCGCGGTCAGGTTGATGCGCTCGAACAGTTTAACGGCCCGCTGGAAATCCATGTGGCCGCTGTTGTTCTCCCACCTGGACAGCATTTGAATGGAGCAGATATCGCTTGCCGCTTCCCTCAAGGTAATGCCCTGGGCCTGTCTAATATTTTTAAATTGAGTTCCCGCTTTTTTCATGATTTCGTTAATCCCTTCCTTTTTATCATATATGAGAAAAGCGCAAATGCAACAGATAATAATATGTTTTAATTTAATTAACCTAGAAAAGCAAATTTACTTTTCAGGTAAAACTAAATTTCATGGAGGTTTTATTATGAAATTAACGATTACTAGAATGAGTTCAGCCGATGTAAGTGATGAATTTAATAAAGAAACTATGGCAGAAGGAAAATTCCTGGCTTGTGTCTCGTGGATTGTTTCCATTTCTAATGATTCAACAGAACAAACAGAAGGATTGTGTTTACTTTAAAAGTGGAAAACGAAGTAAGTAATTACATCTATAAAATAGAGAAAAAAGTCAGTGAAATCATTAGAAAAAACTGGCTTTTTTTCTCTAAATATGATGTAGAAAAATATAAATTATCTCCAGATAAAGTAAAAGGAGAGATATTAATATATTTATTAATATCAAAAGACAAGCTTTTATATTATAAATTATTTGAGCAACACTTTACAGTGGATGCATGTAAAGAAAAACTTAAAAACTTGTTTACTGAACAATTTCTTTATAGAAAATACCTGAAGCCGAATGAACAATTATTAGCAATTTGGGGTAGTAAAAGCAAAGTTTTGTTAAATAAAAAAAAGTGAAAAGTATTATATTAAAAAGTATAGTATTTAAACAAAAAGATATCTACTTATATGATTATTTAGATCTATATAGTTTCACACATGATATGTTTTTCGCATTCAATTTTGGCAAAACTGAGGTTAATAGTATCTTTTCACAAAATGACATTAAAGAAATTTGGGATAAATCTATAAAAAATTATTATTATTCCATTTTATCAAAGAATTATGATTTGGCAGCTGAATTTTTAATTGTTTTGTTAATAACTGGGGGATCTCAAAAAAAAGTTTTCATAAACATATTTAAAGAATTCTACAAATATATTTGTGAGCCAATTTTAAACAGGGACTATGATTTTTCAACTGATGATTATACTTATTATCATTGTATTAGGATTATTAGGCAATATTTATGAAAGATATACAAGCAATACGGAATAAAATATTTATACATTCAAAAAAGAAACTAACTAAGGTTAATTATTTTGAATTGATATCTGAGTTATCTGAAAAAATAATAGATTTTGATATTAAAATTGAAAGCACATCAATTTGTTATAAAGTCTTAAAAAAAGCAAGTGAAAATTTGCTTTTAGAAGATATTTTTAAAACGAACCCTAAGCTACGACTAAAGTGCTTTTGCATTGCTAATTGCTTTGAAAGACTGAATTTTAATAAATATACAATTGAAAGTTTAGATTATAGCACTTATGAGTTATCGTTAAAAGAATATATTATTCTGACAAAATTAGATATATTAAATTATGATATTACATTTGATAAAAGTTTATATGATATATCAGATTTAAAACATTCATTATTATTTCCAGAATTATTAGCACTCAAACCATTATCAGAAAACGAAAGTCTTGAAATTTTCAAAAAATATAATCAGCAAATAGTAGATCCAAATCAATTTTTTATATTTTTGATTGTTAAAGAAGGAAAGGAATTTACAGACAAGCATATGATTTCACGCTTAAATATTGTTAACTTGATATTATTGGAGAATTTATTAGTATGATTGATTTGACTAGGTTGTTCTTCTCTATAGAACAAATTATTCCAATTGATGAGTTAAAAAGTATGAAATTTAGTAATCAAGATTTTTTTTAATAAATGAAATTTATTACAACAACTATAAATTTAGCAAAAAAGATATATATAAACTGGCGCTTAAAAGATTAGATACTGACTATATTTTTAGCAAAATTAATTGTGGCGATTTATTGACTGATGCATTAAGAGCATATTTTCAACAAATTTATGATTTAAAGGGATTATTATTAATTTCTATTTTAGAGTGCAGGAAACATAAATCTACTAAATCTTTAAAATATCTAATTCAATTTGTTAAAAGTCAATATCGAAACGATGGCTTATACGGTTATTTAAATCCATTTATTTCTTTGACCTCAGAAGATGAAAAAACTGAAATTAACCATTTATCAACTATATATTTTATTTTAATAAAAAAAGTAATAATTAAAGAAATTGGGAAAGAAAAATGGAACAACAGTCAAAGCGCCAACTAAAATTAGCAATTGCCAGCCTATTCGTCGGGAATCTTGCGAGTTCGATCTTTTCATTTTGCCTGAGCCTGTACGTGCTGCAGCAAACGGGCTCAAGCATTACGTTCTCCGTGATCCTGCTGCTTCAGCCGCTGATCAACCTGCTGGTCAGTCCCCTTGTGGGCTACCTCGTCGATAGGTATGACCATAAGGTGGTGGCGCTGGTAGCACAGGGTGGCAGCGTATTGGTAATGATTTTATTTACCAGCCTGTTTAGTGCGGTGGAAACTCTGGGCTTGAAAATTATTGTCATCGGTTTAACGACGGTCCTGCTGGCCATTTGCGACAACGTGCAGTCTACCAGCTACAAGGCCTCGACGATGCAAATGGTGGTAGACAAGCACCGGCAGAAGCTGGTTTCATACGAGCAGCTGACTTCTGCCCTGGTTACCACCCTAGCGCCAATCGTTGGCGGCGTGTTGTTCGGTCTGCTGGCCATTGAGGTGACGGGAGTCTTTGAACTAGTAAGCGAAGTCATTGTTCTGCTGATTATTTGGCGGCTAAACTTTTACCTGGTAGAGGCGAAAAAAGCAGCGCACAGGGAATTTTCACTGGTAGAATCATTTGTCGACGGCCTGAAGTACCTCCTGGCAAATAAAAATTTGCAGAAGCTGCTGCTGTTTGCAATTTTTGCCAACTTCGCCCTCAGCAGTCTGGAGGTGGGCCTGCCCGTGATCATGCTGCAAGACATGCACATCGGCGCGCAGGCGTATGGCATAACCGACAGCTTTGGTGCAGTTGGGATGATCGTCGCCAGCCTACTGCTGGGTTCCGTTGAACTAAGGCAAAATTACCTAAGGCTAACCGGAAAACTGGGGCTCTTGATGACTGGGTCCTTCTTAATCCTTGCGTTAACCAGTCTGGTTAACAATCGGGTTCTTGTGGTTCTGACGTTCAGCGTCTGCATGCTGGTCATCGGCGGCGCCCTGGCCGGAATCAACCTACCGTATTCAATGTATGTGCGCACCAAGGTCGATGAGGACAAGCAGGGCCGCGTGGGCTCGGCGACCAGCGCACTTGTCTCGGCACTCGCACCGGTTGGCTACGCCTTCTTTGGAATCATGTTTAACGCCACCAGACCCTTGTGGGGCCTGCTCCTGTGCGCTCTGGTTTTGCTGGCAGACAGCCTGTACTTGCTGGCCGCAAAAGGTAAAAGTTAAATATAACGCACAATTAATAAAGGTAAAAGTCTGCTCCATGTTCAAAAGAACTTAGAAGGCAGGCTTTTTTGTCATTGACTAACAAAAGTATCCGAATCGCACAATCGATCACAAAAAATCTTGCTTTTTGGAAATTTTTCGGTAAAATATGAAACAAACTACATGAAGCGTGCTTCATATTGAGGGGAAGGTGGAACCATCAAAAACCTGGTTAAAGAGAAGAGAAAAGAACGGGGCATGACGCAGCGCGATTTGGCCGAAAAAACGGGCGTGACCGAACGCACCATCATCTCGGTTGAACGGGGCAAGTACAAGCCATCAATCGTTTTGGCCTACAAACTAGCGCAGGTTTTTGCCACCGATATCGAAACTATATTTTGTTTGAAGGAGTATGTAGAAAATGACGAAGAATAAGAAGAGAAAACTGCGATACTACGTCGAGACCGTGGTTTTTATGCTCTGTACCGCCAGCCAATTGTTCCTGCTGAGCCAGCATATGCTCAAGCATTTTGCCTGGCCGTACATCGTGAAAGACCTAGTCTGGCTTATCTTGAGCGTCGTGGTGACTGTTGGCGCCTATCTGAGCGCCAAGGACGTGGGCACGAGCGAAGACCTTGATGCCGATGAGCGGAACAAGTACCTTAGCATGAAGACCGAGCAGCAATTGTTTAAGATTACGGATACGATGCTTTTTGTTCTGGGTTATGGCTTCCTGGCGGGGGGCGTTATCTTGTTCCAAAAAAGCACTACCAGTTACACGGCATTCGTTTTGATTGCAATTGCTGTAGTGTTGATAGCACTATGGAATTTATTAATTGTGATTGAATTGGTCTTGTACTTTGTTAACGACTACCGCAATTAAAAATTAGTAGACAAAAATAATTTCCTGCTGTAATTTTCGTTTCAAGTAGGAGTCTGAATGAAATTTGCTTTTACACCAGCGACTGCAAAGTCAATAGGACTTTTTAGAATGTCTTTTAGGTTTTTAGTTATTAAACAGGCGTGCCAACATGCACGCTTTTTTGGTGCTTTTAGCTAAAAACACTTGACTTAGAGTTAACTCTAAAGAATATGATTATTGCAAATCATGGGACAAGCAGAAAAAGGTGAGTTATGGAAAAACAATACAAAATCAGTGAATTTGCTCAGCTAGTTGGACTTTCACCGTATACGCTTAGATACTATGAAAATGAAAAGTTAATTATTCCGCAGCGCCGTCCTAACGGCCAGCGCTACTACACTGACCATGACGTTCAATGGATCGGTTTTTTGATGCACCTCAAGGGCTGTGGCATGAGCATGAATGAAATCAAGGAATACGTTGCCCTGCGCAGCCAGGGCGACCAGACGATTGCCCAACGCCAGGCCCTGCTGCAGAAGGTGAAGACCAACAGTTTGACCAAAATAACCGAGATGCAGATGCATTTAAAGATTTTAACCCATAAGATCGACTGGTATGAAGGCAAGCTGCATGATTGTGATGAAGGTAGTTTTGCCGAGTATTTACAACAATTTGAGGAGGAAGACAAAAATGAAAAATAAAGAAGTGAAAAACGGGGTGATTTTTCCCCTGGGCGAGGAAAATGTCGCTTATGCCGAAGACTTTATTGGCAAAAGCTACTTGGTCAACCTAGTTAATGATCCCGAACTCAATGTCGGTGTTGGCAACGTCACCTTTGAGCCGGGCTGTCGCAACAACTGGCACCAGCACCATGATGGCTTTCAGATTCTGCTAGTTACTGGCGGCGAAGGCTGGTACCAAGAATGGGGTCAGCCCGCTCGTCTGCTGCATCCGGGAGACGTGGTAGTTGTGCACAATGATGTTAAGCACTGGCACGGTGCAGCCAAGGATAGCTGGTTTACGCACCTGGCCATTACTGCTGGTCGTCCGGTCTGGCTTGAGCCTGTGACAGACTCGGAATATGACAAAATTAATCAAGGAGAATAATCATGAAAAAACAAACAGCAGGTCGCCATAACTTGGGTGAGTTTGCACCTAAGTTTGCAGAATTAAACGATGATGTCTTGTTTGGCGAAGTTTGGGCGCGTGAAGACAAACTGTCAGCCCGTGACCGTAGCCTGATTACAGTTGCCAGTCTTTTGACACAAGGTATGCCGCAGCTGGAAGACCATATGAAGATGGCCAAGAATAACGGTGTCACTAAGGAAGAAATGGTGGAACTAATTACCCACCTGGCCTTTTATGCCGGTTGGCCTAAGACCTGGACCGCCTTTAAGTATGCTCAGGAAATCTATGGTAAATAGCATGAATATAGGGAGGAAGTATAATGCAACGCAGCAAAGTTATTGTCCATATGTACGTTTCAATTGATGGCAAGATCGATGGACCCTATGGCAGCGGTGTTTCCAGTGCGTATTATTCAGACGAGCTGTTTAACTTGAGCAATGCCGATGGGAATGGCCGCAACACCATTCAGATGTATGCAGCTAAGGGAAGCCCGGACTTCAGCAAGTTTTCAACTACAGGTATTACCTATGAGGACTGGCTTCCTGACATTAAGTCAGCAACCTGGTCGGTTTCCTTTGATCGCAAGGGTAAGTGTAATTGGACCAAGAATTACTTTGAGTACAACGGGCACAGGATGCATGCGCTCGAAGTTGTCACTAAGCAGGCGACCAAAGAATATTTGGCCTTTTTACGGTCAATGGATATTCCCTATATTGTTAGCGGTGAAGAGGACTTTGACCTAAGCGCGGTGCTGATCAAGCTGAAGCAGCACTTTGCCATTGATACCTTGGCTGTATGCGGCGGCGCTGTGATTGACGGTGTATTCTTGAAAAAGCACCTGGTTGACGAAATTTCTCTGGTAATCGCACCGCATGTCAGTGGGGATGCCAATGAAAGGGCCGCCTTTGACACTCTGGGCCAATACGGTGATGACACATTTGCCATCAAGGAGGTCAAGCAACTAGCAGATGGCGGGGTGCACCTGATATTTAAAAAGCAATAGGTAGACAAGCTTGTTAGGCAGCACTTGAGGTTAGTAAACGTACTTTTTTATGTGGGGGGACTTTCTAATACCATAAGAAAATAAAACGGCACTCTAAAGAGTGTCGTTTTATTTTTAAAGCAGTTAACTATTTAGTTAGCAATGCAATTGCTTCGTAAGCCTGTAACTCAATTTTTGTTGG
Organism: Lactobacillus sp. XV31L; assembly: GCF_059900865.1. Lineage (NCBI taxonomy): Bacteria > Bacillati > Bacillota > Bacilli > Lactobacillales > Lactobacillaceae > Lactobacillus > Lactobacillus sp. XV31L. The sequence goes on from NZ_JBWXGC010000001.1 coordinate 298,323, forward strand.
GACTGCACTTAAAGTGCGGTCATAGTTGCTGATTAGGACTTGGGCTGGCTTGCCGCAATAAAGTTTTGGCAATTGGTAGGATACTTTTTGCCCGTAAAAGTTATTAATGACCAAAAGGGTCTGTCCCTGGTACTGCCGGCAGTAGGCAAAGACCTGGGAGTGGTCTAAATCAAGTGGATGATAAGACCCCAAAGCAATAATAGGGTAGGTCTTCCGCAAATGGATTAACTTTTGGTAATAGGGGAAGATCTCACCATGGTCGAGCTCTGTTTCAACGTTAATGCGGTCTTGGTCTTTGATCTTTAACCAAGGCGTACCAGAGGTAAAACCGGCATTAGCACTATTGTCCCAGTGCATGGGCGAGCGACTGTTGTCTCGAGACTTGGCCTGGATAATTGCCAAAGCTTGCTGGTCGCTTTTGCCCTGCTTTTTAAGCTCTTTATAGGCGTTGAGGGTTTCTACATCAACATAATCGGCTAAATTATGATAGTTGGGATCAATCATTCCAATCTCTTCCCCTTGGTAAATAAAGGGCGTGCCACGCAACAAGTGCATCACTGTTGCTAACATTTCAGCGGATTTTTCCCGGTAATGAATTGGATCACCAAACCGGCTTAATGCCCATGGCTGATCGTGATTATTCCAAAACAGCGCATTCCAGCCACCGCCCTGGCTCATCCCTACCTGCCAATCATTAAGCGCATGCTTTAATTTATAAAAGTCAAAGGGTACCTTAGTCCATTTTTGTCCGTTTCGATAATCGACCTTAAGATGGTGAAAGGTAAAGACCATCGACAATTCATGGCGAGCTGGGTTGGTGTACTTTACAGAGTTGGCAATATTAGTTGACGACATTTCACCAACAGTAATTATTTCTGGATCCTGACCAAAAGTCTCTTGATTGAGTTCTTGCAAGTACTGGTGAACGATTGGTTGGTCTGTATAAAGCACCTTGCTTTCAGTGCCCTTTGGCGCATCGGCCAATGTTTCATCCTTGCCAATCACGTTAATCACGTCAAAGCGAAAGCCTTTAACCCCCTTGGACCGCCAAAAATTAAGCACCCTGTATATTTCCGCTCTAACTTGAGGGTTGTGCCAGTCTAGGTCAGCCTGGGTCTTGTCATACAAGTGCAGGTAATATTTCCCAGTATCGCCAAATGGTGCCCAAGCCGGCCCGCCGAACTTGGACATCCAATTATTGGGCAAGCTGCCATCCGGCCTAGGCTCTCTGATATAGAAAAACTGCTGGTACTTCTTGTCTCCAGCCAATGCTTTTTGAAACCAAGGGTGGCTAGTTGAACAATGGTTCAAAACCATGTCTAGCATCACGCCAATCTGGTTTTGATCTAGTTTTTGGACCAATTCTTCAAAGTCTGCCATTGTGCCAAACAAGGGGTCGATGGCACAATAATTGGCAATGTCGTAGCCGTTATCGTTTTGTGGTGAAACAAAGAAGGGATTAAACCAAATCATGTCCACGTGCAATTGCTTGAGGTAGGGAATCTTTTGGATAATCCCCTGCAAGTCACCAATCCCGTCACCATTGCTGTCATAAAAAGATTTGGGATAAATCTGGTAAATAACTTTGTCTGCAAAACTCATAAAATAATTCCTCCGTGTTTGGCCTTTCTGTGTGCAAAGTCGACAAATTTAAACTTGTCTGGGCGATGGTATGAAACGGTGTATTGAAAGAATGAAGTATCCTTTAAATAAGTCAAGCTCCGTACTACTACGACCAAGTTAGTATCAGTCAGTTGCAAATATTCGATTACGTCCTGCCTTGCCGGTTCGACTGTAATGGTTTTAGTGGCATAATCAATTGCCAAGCCTAATTCATGTTCAAAGTAAGAATACAAGGATTTTTGGGCTTCTTCGACGGGAATGTGGGGAACGAACTTTTTCAAAATATAGTCTTCGTCAATGACAATCGGGTTCTGATTGATAGATCGCAATCGCATGACATAAGTAGCTGCAGTGTCTGCCAAGCCTAATTGCTTGTTGATGCTAACTGGTAATTGAGCGTCAGCTAATTGCAAGACTTTAGTATAAGCATGCATCTCTTCTTCCTTATTCAGTTCATCGAAACTTTCGATTGTTGAAACAGGAAAGGCAATTCGAGCTGCGTCAATGACAACCGACCCCTTGCCTTTAACCTTCTGAATGATGCCTGTGGTTGTTAATTCGTTTAATGCCTTTCGAATAGTCTCACGGGAAACGTTGTACAGTTCGGACAAGACTGGCTCGCTAGGCAAAAGCTCACCAACAGGGTATTGGTCATGTTTAATTTTTTTCTTTAAATCGGCAGCAATCTGCAGATATTTAATTGTCATTGCTAATAGTCCACCTTTTTTAACCTAATGATACCATCTTGTAGTCCATTATAGCCTGTCTAGGAATGAAAAAAATCAAAAAATCCCTGTTCAGATATACATCATAAACATTTTGTTGACACTTGTCTATACAAGTTATATAATTTTAGGAAAGCGGTATCATACCGTAAGCATGTCAAACAGCTAAAAGCTGCAGGGAGGATTATATATGGGTAAAAAGATTAAGTTACTGGCACCCACAGCCGGCCAGGTCATTGACCTTGGCGATGTTGCCGATACTGTATTTTCACAAAAGACGCTGGGAGAGGGCTTTGCCATAGAACCCAGTTCGGGCAAAATAATCTCACCGGTAGGCGGGCAAGTAGTAATGATTGCCGAGACTAAGCACGCCATTGGTCTGCAAACAGCCGATGGAGTAGAAGTTATGCTTCACTTAGGCATTGATACAGTTGAGTTGAAGGGCGAGCCGTTTGCCTTGCAAGTCAAAGTAGGAGATCAAGTTCAAGCAGGCGACCGTATAGGAACAATGGACTTGCAGGCAATTAAAGCTGCTGGCAAGCAAGCTACAATTATTGTTGCCATTACCAATACGGCCCAGATTTTGGCAAGTATCAAGTTAGAATTAGGCCAAGCCCAAGCTGGCGATATTGCTGCGACCCTAAGCTTAAAAGCTTCAGCTAAGACAGCTCCTAAGGGAAAAGAGTCAAAATATCAAACTATGGCCCGGGAAATTGTGGCAGCAGTTGGAGGTGCAGACAACGTCAAAAGCGTTATCCACTGTTTTACGCGCTTGCGCTTTACCCTAAAGGATGACAGTATTCCGCAAGACGACCAGGTAAGCCAGATTAGCGGGGTACTTGATGTTACTCGTGCTAATGATCAATACCAGGTAGTTATCGGCCAGACAGTTGAAGATGTTTATGATGAAGTAATCAAGCTGCTAGGCCCCGGCTACACAGCCCCAGCTGATACAAGCAATGACCAAGCATCTGCAACTGATCAGACTTGGACCGACAAGGTTAAGGGCGGCTTCTTCAAGCTGATTGGGGTAATCACGGGATCGATGATGCCAGTTATTGGTCTACTAGCGGCCAGCGGCATGTTGAAAGGGATTCTCAATATTCTGACCAACTTTGGTCATATGTCCACAGCTTCGCCGACTTACACCATTATCAACGCAATGGGGGATGCAGCCTTTTACTTCCTGCCGATCATTGTTGGCTTTACAGCAGCCCAAAAGCTGGGTTCAAACCCTGTAATTGTGTCTCTTATTGGGGGCTTTCTAATCTATCCCGACCTGGTAAAAATCTTTGCTAGTGGGAAATTTGCCTACTTTATTGCTGGTGTTGGCATTAATGCTAACTTTTTCGGTATTCCAATTCATATTCCGCAATATACCTATTCCATTTTCCCGATGATCTTTGCGGCGTGGATGGCAGCCAAAATTGAACCGTGGATTAAGAAGTGGATGCCGGTAACGCTGCGGCAAATTTTCACACCATTAATTGAAATTTTCTTGGTCGGGATGACAGTTTTAATCATTGTAGGCCCGGTTATCTCATTTATTTCTGAAGGTATTGCGATTGTGCTACAATGGCTAATCACAGTCAATACTGCTCTTTCCGGTCTAATTATCGGTGGGCTTTATCAAGTTCTAGTCATCTTCGGCCTGCATTGGGCAGTGATACCGCTGATTGCCAATGATATTGCGGCTAATGGTCACAGTATCCTGAACGGAATTGTGTCGGTTACGATGATTGCCCAGGGAGCTGGTGCCTTAGCTGTTTGGGTTAAGACCAAGCACAATCCTGATCTAAAGGGTTTGTCGCTGAGTGCAGCTATTTCCGCTGCGGTAGGAATTACTGAGCCAGCCATGTACGGTGTCAATCTGAAGTATGGTCGGGTGTTTATGACTTCAAGTATTGGCGCTGCAATTGGGAGTTTTGTCAATGGCTTGCTAAAAGTTGATATGTATGGCTTTACTGGCAGTCTGATTGGTTTTCCTTCCTTTGTTGCTAAAGCTGGTCAGGGCAACCCTAACAACCTGCTCTACTTTTGGATTGTTGCAGCGGTGACGATTATTGCTGCCTTCACCATAACCTACTTCTTTGGTTATCAAGAAGAAGATGCTAGCAGCCCGAAAACAGCACCTAAAAAGAAAAAGCTAGCGAATCTTTAATTATAAAAATATCTAAATAGTAAAATGCCTGGACATGTGTCCAGGCATTTTTTGGAGTGAATTTAAAAACATAACCAAGTAATCATCTTTTATAAAACAAATGTTATTCTAATCTACGGCAGTTTAAGATAAAAATATATAAAATAACTAGCTGTATATTAATAACTGAGATATAATAGAGCTCATCTTTTATATGATAAGGAGAAGAGCAATGCTAGAAGTAGAACATTTAAGTAAGGACTTTGGATCCGTGCATGCCCTGAAAGACGTTAGCTTTACCATAGAGCCCGGTCAAATTATGGGACTAATTGGTCAAAATGGCGCAGGCAAGACCACGACCTTCCACAGTATCCTGAACTTTCTGCACTATCAGGGACAAGTTAGTTGGAACGGCGCCCCAGTCACCGAGGCTACCTTCAACGAAATTGGTTATCTGCCCGAAGAGCGAAGTCTGATGCCAAAGCTAACAGTTGAAGAGCAAATTGTTTACTTGGCACAGTTAAAAGGCTGTTCTGCTAAAAAGATTCGAGGGCAGATTGATTCTTGGCTTGAGCGCTTTGAGGTCAAGGGAAAAAAGACGGACAAGATCAAGACTCTGTCTAAGGGGAACCAGCAAAAGGTGCAGCTGATCTGTACGCTGATTCACCAGCCCAAGTTAATAATTCTGGATGAACCCTTTAGTGGTCTTGATCCAGTCAACGCTGACTTGCTCAAGCGGGCCATTGTTGAGGTCAAGGACCAGCAAGCGGCCATTATTTTTTCCAGCCATGACATGACTAACATTGAAGAGATCTGTGATACCTTGACAATGCTAAAAAATGGCCAAGTAGTCTTAAACGGGGACCTTGAGGCGGTACGTGATTCCTTTGGTAAGACGGAAATTTACGTCAAAACAACCAAGACGCTAGCTCAGCTGGCTGCACTGCCACATGTGGAGCAGGTAGACCAGCAGCAACGTGACCGCTACTTGCTAAAAATTGATGATGAAAAGAGTGGTCCCGCAATTTTTGAGGCATTGACTCAGGGTCAATACATTGAAGAATTTAGTCAGCAGCCACCAACTTTAGACGAAATTTTTAGAATGAAAGCCGGTGAAAAAAATGAATAAGATGTGGATTGTTGCTTTTCAAACGTATTGGCGTCAAGTTAAATCTTGGTCTTTTGCGATCTTGGTTTTTATGCCCTTTATTTTTATTGGCATCTCTATTGTTTTTAACTTAGTCGGGGACAATTCTGCTGACTCGCCGCAATCAGATATGGAAATTGCCGTTGTCAGCCAGAACCCTCAATTGCGGCAGAATTTTATCAAGGCAAACCACAAGGTGGTTGATATTGATACAGGGATTAAGACAGCTAAGGCTGCACAGAAAAAAGTCGCAGCAGACAAATTAGACGGTTACTTGGTGCTTGACCTGCAACAAAAACAGGTGCAGGCAGTCTACCATGGAACAAATGCCGTAGATGATGAATTAAAGACCCAAATAGTAGGCTATACACAAAAGCTGCAGAGCCAGCTCAACTTGCAACAGGCCCGTCTTGCACCCCAGCAAGCCCAGACCCTGCAGCAAAAGCCCCATTATAGTGAAGTTTTGCAAAAAGGGCATAGCAAGGGTGACAATAAGATTGCCCAGTATATCTCACTCTTTGCGCTGATTTTTATGAGCTACATGATATTAATTATGTACACCAGTGTAACTGCCCAAGAGATTGGTGCTGAGAAGGGCAGCAAGATTATGGAAATCATCTTCTCCAGCACAACAGCAGCCAAGTACTTTTTGGGTAAGATTCTAGGTATCTTTGGCGTGATTATCACCCAGCTTTTAATCTATATAGCTGGTGGGGCCGCCATCTACCAGTGGGCAACGCGCGCCCCGCAGACGGCTTCCTTCATACACGACAACCAGCTGCTGATTAACCAGGTCCTGCGCAACTTGGTTAATGTCAATCTCCTATTTGTTATTTTGGGCGTAGTCATTTATACCATCTTGGCTGCCTTCTCCGGCGCTTTGGTGGCCAAGCCAGAAGATTCCTCCAAGGCTGCTTCTTGGGTCACCTTTTTAGTAGTATTGGCCTTTATTGTTACTTTCATGTTTATTAACAATCCAGACCAGCTGCTAGCTAAAGTCATGTCTTATGTACCACTCTTCTCCTCGTTTGTGATGCCGCTGCGCATCATTAGTGGCCATGTTAGTGGCCTTGAGGTAGGCATTTCGCTTTTGCTTTTGCTTGCCAGTATTGTTGGCTTGCTGGTCTACATCAGTAAAATCTACCGGGGACTGATCTTGCAGACGGAAGACACTAGCTTCTGGAAGCGGCTCAAGCGCGGTTTGGCTTATAGTAAATCATAATTAATTACCAGCACGGGAAAACTTCCTGTGCTTTTTTTGGCCAATTGCAGGCAAATGAATCTAACCAACTGAAAGTAAGATGATCCTAGGCATCCTGCAGCCAAGTGGCGGTTTGATCAAAACCTTTGACCTAGACCCAATTGCTAATCGGCAAAAAAATGCCCAGAATATCGGCGTGGTCTTTGGTCAGCGGAGCCAGTTGCGCTGGGACTTGCCTGCAATGGATACCTTTAAGTTAAACCGCGAGCTCTATCAAGTGCTTGATGCAGGAGATTTTTTGCTCCAACCTGTGCGCAATCTGAGCCTAGGCCAGCGGATGAAGGCGGAATTTATTGCAGCTCTAATTCATGATCCTGACCTGCTTATCTTAGATGAACCAACAATTGGTCTGGATGTGCTCAGCAAGAACAGTATCGTCAACTTTCTCAAGTCGCTAACGGGCAAGACTATTATCTTTACCTCACACGATCTGGATGAGGTTGACCGCATTTGCACTAGAATTCTAATCCTCAACCAGGGCAAGCTAGTCTTGGACCAGGATAGCCGCAATCTAGCTGACTTAGATGTGCCATCAACGATCACTTTCACGAGTAAAAGCAGTCGCGCAGTTGACTTAAAGGGGCAATGGCCCAAAGTGCAGGTTTTAGGAAACGGAGACTATCAGATAAAAGATATTGGGCAAGGTGAAATCAAGGTGACTTTGAGCCGGCTTACTGGCACTATTGCGATTGACCATATTGAAGTAAAGAGTGGCAAGCTAGAATACCTCCTTGCCCGCAGCGCAGACCAAGGAGGCGACTAATGAAATATCGCACCATGCTAGTTAAAATAGGGATTAAAAAGGGCTTTGCTTCCAAGTATGCCCTCTTGTTTTATCTTTTTTCATCTCTGATTTCGATTACGGTCCAGTACTTTTTGTGGCAGGCTGTGCTAGTGGGTAAACCAGCCCTTGTTTTCAAGCAGACGCTGAGTTATCTGATTTTAATGCAGCTCTTGTCAATTGTTTTTCCCAAGACTAGTTACGACCTCAATGACAAGGTGAGGTCAGGTGATATTGCGCTTGATTTGCTAAAGCCACTGGATATTGCCAGCCAATTATTTTGGGAAGGGGTCGGCTATTCGCTGGCCAAATTTTTGATAGTGGGAATTGTGGATGTCATTATCTACTTGGGGGTTCTCGACTTCCGAGTTCCGATTGCAACGGTAGGACTGGTGCTGATTACGGCAATTCTAGCTTATATCCTCTATTTTGAACTGGAGCTAATTTTGGGCACCTTTTCTTTTTATACTTACAGCATCTGGGGCATCTCCACTTTTAAGGAAGCAATCTTGTTAGTACTTGCTGGCAATGTCTTTCCAGCTTATTTTTATCCTGCAGGCTTGAAAACACTGGCGTCATACTTGCCCTTCCAATATTCCTTTGGCACCGTGGGGATGCTAGCGCAAAATCCTACCTGGACCTTGTTTGGTCAAGTAGCCACAATCCAACTGGTTTATATCCTCCTTTTTGCGCTTTTGTTCAAAATATTCTTTAAGCATGCGGTTACTGCAACCGTTATTCAAGGAGGTTAGTTGATGCGCTATTTAAAACTACTGGCTACCTATATGAAGATCAATTTAAAGTCACTGGCAGTCTATGATCTAGACTTCTATTTTGCGATTGCTGGCGTGATGGTGCAAAATATTTTAAACATTGTGGCTCTGCGGTTCATGTTCAGTATTGTGCCCCGAATCAAGGGCTATAGCTTTGACCAGCTGTTGTTGACCTATGCTTTGGCAACTTTGGCCTGGTCAATCTTTCGCTGCTTCTTCATTAACACGCTCAATATCTCTGACTATATCCATAAGGGTGCACTTGATACCATCTTAATTAAGCCGGTCAATCCACTCTTTCAGTTGATCAACGAGCGTGCAGATGAGGACTCTTGGGGCGACCTGCTGGTGGCGCTTGTCTTATTAATTATTGTAGACATCCAGTTGCACTATCCCTGGTATATTACCGGCATGTTTATCTTTATCGCTATCTTTACGTCCCTGATTTTCTTAAGCCTGGCAATTTTGGGCAATCTTGTTTCATTATTTTCAAATGGTCTTGCCAGCCTCGTTGAGACCACCTTTGATTTTTTTGAGATGAGCAAGTATCCACTGGCCATATACTCCGGTCCCTTAAAAATCATCCTGACCTTTGTTTTGCCGCTAGGCTGGGTGGCGTCAATCCCGCAAGAGCGGATTGCCCAGAAGCATGAGTGGCTTTGGCTAGCCATCATTCCGGCTGTTTGCCTCATTTTCTTTACCCTGGTTTACCAGCTGTGGCGCTTATTTTTGAAAAAATACCAAAGCACTGGTAGCTAAAAAACTGTAGTCATTACTGGCTACAGTTTTTTGATATTAAATTACTAACTAGAAGACTTGTCTTTAGTTATTGGATAGGCTATTTCCTGGGTAATATTGGCAGTTAAGAAATTAATAGCCGCTAAACATCCTGCCCTGTAGGTCTGACCAGGATCTCATTGATGTTGACATTTTCTGGCTGGTCCATCATGAAGATAGCACTTCTAGCTACATCTTCAGCCGACAGTGTACTGTTTTTGCCCTGGTTGGCAGTTTCATAAGTATTTTTGATCTCATCATCGTTAATTGTGGAATAGAGGTTAGTCACCACCGTTCCCGGAGAAACAATTCCGGTCTTAATGCCATGAGCATGCTCTTCTTGGCGCAAGCCCTCCATGATGGCACGAACAGCAAACTTGCTGCCATTGTAGACGGCAGAACCTGGGTAGAGGACGTGGCCAGCAACTGAGTCAGTGGCCATGATTAGTCCCTTGCCCTGCTTTTTCATGATCGGCAGGGCACTGGCAATCCCATTTAAAACGCCCATCACGTTAATATTGAGCATTTGCTGCCAGGATTCAGTTTTGGCCTTGCTTAAGTTGCCCTGAGGCATGATGCCGGCATTGTTATAGAGTATATCAAGATGCCCAAAGTTGGCTATTGCCAAATCGATCAGGGCTTGGACCTGGTCAATCTGGGTAACGTCAGTAGCTTGGTACAGGATATTTGAACCCTTTGCAGCTTGAGCGACTTTTTTCAGGTCGGCTTCCTTGCGGGCACCAATGACAACGTGGGCGCCCGCTTGGCTAGCCAATTTGGCAGTAGCCGCCCCGATCCCAGTCGAGCCCCCGGTAATAACTAGTACTTTATGCTTTAAACTCATTTGCAAATTCCTCCTTTATGCTATAGTAAACTGTAACATTTAAAGTTAAGGTTAAGTCAAGCCCGAAGGGAGCAAAGAAAATGAAAATTTCAGAAGTGGCAGAAAAAGTTGATTTGACACCAGTTACCTTGCGTTATTACGAAAAGGTCGGTTTACTGCCAAATGTTGAGCGTAAGCATGGCGTTAGATACTATACTGACAGTGACTTAGAGTGGATCAACTTCATCAAGTGCATGCGCCAAGTGCAAATCCCAATTAATGATTTGGTTGAATATACAGAACTGCTTAACCAGGGCCCGGAAACGAAAGGGGCTCGGCGCCGAATCCTGGCGAATGAACTGGGCCGGTTAGAAGAAGAGGAAAAGACCCTCCAGGAGACGATTGCGCGGTTAAAAACCAAAATCGGCCTGTACGACCAGGGCAAGATCAAGTAAAATTTGGCCCTTGCAGAAATACAAAAAGAAGACTGGATATGATACGACCTCTGAATTGTCTTAATTTTGGGGTTCACATCACTGTGCAGTCTTCCTTTTGTTTAGGCGCTTAATTCACCTAAGAGTCTGTTTAATTGATATACATATTATCAAAGCATATTGACAAGCGAAAGAATATCGGTTATTCTTTTTATGACTTTATGACTAAAATAAAATATTTAGTCATAAAGTGAATAAGAATCAATTAAGGAGAGTATTATGGCTAGAGGCTTTACGGCACAAGAAAAAAAGGAACTACGAGAGCAGCTGATTCAGGTGTTTGTGGAGGAACTTAACCACCAAAAAATCAGTTCTATCAATATTGATGATTTGGTTAAAAAAGTAGGAATTGCCAAGGGGTCTTTCTATCACTTCTTCAAGTCCAAAGATGAATTGTTTGGGGAAGTAATTAATCAAATTCAAGACAATATTGTTAACCAGTCACTTGCTATTGCCCAAGAAGACAATTTGTCCGCCCAAGCAAGACTAAAAAAATTGTTGTTCTACCTGGTTGAGACGATTGGTCAATACCCGTGGATCAAGCAATTATCCAACGTTGAATATGATAAGATTATCCGTCGCTTGCCAAGCGCAACAAAGGAAAAACTGCGGCAAAAAGATATTACGGACCTCACTAGAATTTTGAAGATACTGGACTTGGACACGGTTTATTCCTATGACGATATTACCGTCATTGTGCAGATGATCTTCTCTTCTGCCATCAACAAGAGCGATTACGGTGACCATTATGACGACGCAATCAAGATTATGATCAATATTTTAGTTGAAAATATGTTTAAACAGGAGAGTACGCAATGACTAACACAATTATTGAAATGAAGTCGGTCTGCAAGGTCTATCAGAGCGGCAGCGAAAAGCTGTACGCTGCCAACCACCTCAACTTGACAATAGCTGAAGGAGAACTAGTCGTAATTGTTGGTGCAAGCGGAGCTGGCAAGACAACGCTATTGAACCTGCTGGGCGGAATGGACACTGTATCATCAGGGGAAATTACCGTTAATGATGTCCCTATTAGCGCTTATTCTGAGCGCAAGTTAGCACTCTACCGCCGTAATGATGTGGGCTTTGTCTTTCAATTTTATAACCTGATTTCTAACTTGACGGCGCTGGAAAATGTTCAATTTTCCTCTAGCTTCGCAAAAAATCCGCTTGACCCGCAAAAAGTATTACGGGAAATTGGCTTGGGGCAAAAATTTGCCTCCTTTCCCGCAGAGCTTTCGGGTGGACAGCAGTAGCGTGTGGCTATTGCCCGCGCGATGGCCAAGAACCTGCTCTTGCTGCTGTGTGATGAACCAACCGGGGCACTTGACTATAAGACTAGTAAGGAAGTTCTGCGTCTCCTGGCAGACTTTAACCAGTCCTACCACAAGACGGTTGTCATTATCACCCATAATGCAGTCCTTGCTCAGATGGCAGACAAGGTAATCAAGATTAAGGATGGTCAAATTGCCGGTATCGAACACAATCAAAACAAAACACCAGTTGAAGACTTAGAGTGGTAGGTGGGATTATGGGAATGACATATTTATTTAAAAAGTTCTGCCGGGAAATATTCCACGAAAATGGATCACAAGTATTATCGCTAACTATCATTGTATCAATTGGCATTGCTTGCTTTATCGGCTTTGTCAAAACAGCCGTCGACTTAGAAAGTACTTTTGCCCATTATTACAGCTCCGCAAACTTAGAAGACATAGAGGTATCCGGGCTTTTTTCCTCCAAGCGCGTGCGGCAAATCAAAAATCTTCCAGGTGTTGACGAACTGGAGCAGAATTACGATTACCGGGCCAGTAGAAAGAACACCAACCTACTGGTTAGCGGCTACGCCAAGGACCAGCGGATTAACCGGCCGACGTTGCTAGCCGGGCGGTACCCGCAAAAAGACGGTGTTCTGGTTGACCACTTGTATCTCAAGAAGAACAAGCTCAAGCTTGGTGACCAAGTTAAGTTGGTGGTTAACGGGCTCAAGGTCAAGGGCAAAATTTCAGGAAGTATCCGCAGCCCCAAGTATTTGTATCTGACCGAGAACGCAGCGGAGCCAGTCCCTAACCACCGAAAATATGGCTATGTAATGCTGCCTAATGCAAAGCTAAAAAGGCTGGGTCTGCCAGTCAACTCGTTGGCAATTACGGTGGACAAGCCGGACCAACGAAAACGGGTGGCAAGCCAAATAAGAAAAATTGATCGGAATGTCTATGTTCTGAAGCGGCAGGACCTCATGAGTTACAACATGATTCACAGCAAACTAGAAACAATTAAAAATATTGCTGTGGCCATTTCAAGTGTTTTTATTCTGTTGACCGTTGCCATCACACTAATTAGTTATGCCAAGCAAGTCAGCAATAAAAGACCAGAAATTGCAACCTTGAAAGCCTTGGGCGTTGCTAAGAGTGAAATTTTAGCCTATCTCTTTTTCCCAGGAATGGTCACGGCCGTCATTGGAACAATCATTGGCTCACTAGTTGGCATGCTGGTCTTCCCGCGGATAATTACTAAGACGCTAGCTACTTTGTTCGATTTTCCGCCAGCTGTGCACGGCAACTATGCGTTCTTGGCTGTGGGGGCCTTGGTCGTAGTCTTGGTGGTTGAATTACTTGCTTTAATGATTAATGCAGTTAAGCTATTGAATGAGTCTGCAGCTGCTACCATGCGTCCAGCAGTTAGTGCAACCAGGGCCAATACTTTTTTGGCCCAAATCCCCATGCTGTGGCGCCATTTTTCGTTTAAGACCAAGTTGTTGGTGCGCAATATTGCCAGTGGCCGGGTCAAGTTCTTGTTCAGTGCACTGGCACTGGCATTCTGTGTGACGATGCTGATTTCTTCTTTTGGCTTAAAGTATGCTTTTGGCGATATCGAAAAAACCGAGTTTCAGGATATCCGAAAATATGATATCAGTGCGAACCTGGACACTAAAAAGTCTGCTGCAGTTAAGGTTAGTGGTGACCTTGGGGTAGTCTATGCTGATAACTATTCCATAGTTCCGGCCAAGGTGGGTGACACTGATACTCATCTGAATGTTGTTAATCAAAAAACTCAGGCAATCCATTTGCCTGCAGACGACAAAACGCCTCTTGATTTTGACCACTTGCGCGGGGTGTATCTTTCTGCTAAACGGGCCCGCAGGCTAGGATTGGGTAAGGGCTCAAGCGTTGATATCAGGGTATTTAATCATAATAAGTACCAACAGCTTAAGACGAAGATTAGGGGAATTTACACTAGCTACACGAGTCAAGGGTTCTACACTACTTATGATTATTTGAAGAGCAGGGGCATGAATGTCTCCGTTCAGACGAAGTTTATTAAAGCACGGCACGTTAAGGAGGAACAAGGGTGGCTGAACAAGAACTCACTAATTAAAAATGTCTCGCTCAAAAGCAAGCAAAAAAGGAGCTACCAGCAGGCTTCCAAGTCGGTTAATGCGATTTTAGTGCTGATTGTGCTGATTGCAGCGCTACTGCTCTTTGCCGTCATTTACAATATCAGCACCATCAATATTGCTGAACGCAAGCGTGACATTGCGACTGAAAAGGTCTTGGGCTTAAGCAGTCTGGACATCAACAAGTTGCTTTTAGGTGAAAATGCGCTTTTGGTGGTAGTTGCAACGGTAATTGGTACGCTTATCAGTCCCTGGATATACAACTTGCTAGGTGAGTCCATTGCGTCTGATGACATGTCTTTTCCGGCGCAGTTTAACCTAATCTGTATACCTATTTCGCTTGCCCTGAACGGTTTTGAATAGGGTACCATTGCACCCGGTGACAAATGAATATGGTTGTAAAATTGGGTAATGGCAAAACCAGGTTAGTAAACTATAATGATTCCTATTAATTACTTTAAGTGGGTGAGTTGAGTGGAAGACAAGTTGTACAAGATTGGGCAGTTTTCTAAGCAAGTAGGACTAACAATTGATACACTGCGCTATTATGAAAAGGAAAAGTTGATTGTTCCTGGGCGTGACCAAAATGGGCGTCGCGTTTACGATGAAAATGACCTGCGCTGGATTGAATTCATTAAGCGGCTAAAGCAGACGGGGATGCCCATCAAGGAAATCCAGTAGTATGCTCGGTTGCGCTACCAGGGAGACGGCACCATAAATGGACGCTTAGACCTGCTGTACCAGCAAAAGAAGCGCTTGGCCGCGGAATCGGCGGTGCTCGCACGACACATTGCCTTTTTGGATTAAAAAATTAGCATTTACCGGGCCAAACTGAAATCAATTAAGTAAAAAGGGGATACCAAAGCCAAAACTGGCGGTGGTATCCTCTTTCATTATTGATAAATTTATTATCGCTGCTCTCGCCAAGTATTGCATCATGCAATCAGCAATTATTCATGGCGTTCATTTTGGGCAAAAACTTCCTTAGCTACGTTAATTGCGTTCAGCACCTTAGGAAATCCCACATAGGGCAGACACTGAATAAATGCTTTCGTGATTTCGGTGGTGGTTAAACCAACATTCAGGGCAGCCTGAATGTGAACGTGCAGCTGCGCGGCCGTATCGCCCTGCGTCAATAGGCTGGTGATGGTGACCAATTCGCGCTGCTTGAGGCTAAGCCCCGCCCGGTTATAGATGTCGCCGAAGGCAAATTCTAAAATATATTTGCCCACGTCAGGCGCAATCCCCTGCAATGACGCCATTACGTTATCTGCTGCGGCACCGTCTACCTGTGCCAGCGTTTTTTGGCCTAATTCTAATCGTTTGTTTGTTGACATAAATTTGTCCTCCGTTAGTTTGATAGTTTTAATACTACGAAGGTAATCGTAATTGCTGGAGTTAACTCCATGTCAATAAAAAAGATTAATTGTTAGACTGTAAACTGTCTAATGCCTGCTGCAAAACTTGTATAGTTGCTTGGTAACTGACGATTCCATAATCAAGTGCAATTTTTTGGGTCTTGCTAATGTCTGAATCTACCCAATATTTGCTTGCGCTTTTGTCTAGTCTGCTATTTATGCGCAAAAAAGCTTATTTGGCTCTTATGCAACATGAGGAATAAATGCCAACAGGTATTATGACAAATAAATCTGTAGCAGGCTGTGTTACCGGACTAGCAACTTTTTTTCAGCAATGCTATTTCTTACGAACTATGAAAAGCACGTCAAGACTTAAATACTTGTTTAAAATAAAAGGCGCGTTGTACTATGCGTCCATAATAATTACCGCACGTATATAGCTAATTGAAGAAGATTGTAATTAAGAAAAAGACTGGCAAATCACGTTACTAAACGCTGTTTTACCAGTCTCTTAAATTGTAAACACGTTAGTGGTTAAGCTAAAAGTACTTCCTAGACTATTTGATTTTTAGTGTCCCTGGTGCTTGGCACGTCTTTTTTCTTGCTTTTGAATGAACCGCGCTTGTTTTTCTTCATGCATTTGCTCAACCGAAGTTTTTTTCTTGGCCACTTTCAAATTTTCAAACTGCTTTTTTAAAGCCTGTTGGGCTTTGGTACTGATACCCCTGCTCTTGACAACTTTGTTAACCAAGCGCTGCCATCTTTTGGGGTTGACATGCTGCACAACGCTTTTTTCAATACTAGTTTTATAAAAGCTTAACTGAGAATATTTTCTATTCACAAGGTTTAAGATTTCCGGCATCTGGGGGGCGGAAGCGCCCAAGTTGACTTGCGCCACATAATAGTCACTGCCGTCAATTTTCTCAAAAATAGCCTTATAAAATGGATCATCAAAGATGATGGTTAGCTTTTCCTTTAACACAATGTGTTCCTCCTAAATAAAAATGATTAATTAGGAAAGCCGGACGACCTAGGAGGAAGGTTACTGATTCAATTGTTTGAACATTCGGACTACCAACCGAATAGTGTTTTTGCTTTCTACAAAAAATTATATCGTAAAATTAATACTAGCTGGTATAATTTTCAGACTAAAAAGCATTTATTATGAGCGGATTATAATTCGCTGACGATTACTAATGACTTGATTGCTTTGCGGCGATCCATCGCCTCGTACGCTGCCTGAATCTGGTCTAGTGTGAAGCGCTTAGTGAAGACCTTGCCGGGATGGATCTGTCCTTTTAAAACAGCATCCAGTAAAACCTTGCGGTCATCGCTTGTTACGGCTGCAATACCACCGCGCAAGCCAATGTTCTTCCAGAATAAGTTATTGGTATTCATTTCCGCTTTTTGGGGAACACCAACGCGTCCGACAACTGCTCCCGGACGTCCGACCTGCATCGCGGTTGCAACGGATTGCTCGGTTCCGACACACTCTAAGACGGCATCAGCACCATTACCAGAAGTTAAATCCATTACCCTTTGAACGGCCTCTTCACCGCGCTTGGGAACAATAGCGGTTGCGCCAAATTCCCGTGCCAATCGCTGGCGGTCTTCATGGCGGCTCATGGCGATAATTTTCTTTGCGCCCAATAATTTGGCTGCAATGACACCGCATAAACCTACGGCGCCATCACCGAAGACTACGACCGTATCGCCGTCCTTCACCTCGGCACTGGTGGCTGCGTGGTAACCGGTAGCCATTACATCTGCTAAAGTTAACAGATCATTTAGTTGGTCGTCAGTATAATCACTGGGGTGGCCGGGTATTTTAATGAGTGCCCAGGCTGCATTTTGAAACCTGAGATATTCCCCCTGATAGCCACCGTTAGGCTCATCGCTCTGGTTAAGGCAGTCGCCGTCAAAGCCGGCAAGACAGGCAGCGCAATATCCGCAGCCATGTGTAAACGGGGCAATGACGAAGTCGCCGGGGTGCACGTTAGTTACCTCAGCCCCCACTTCTTCCACGATGCCAATGGCTTCGTGTCCAACAGTAGTATTGTGCGGGCGCTGGGAGATGCCCCGGTACCACCACAGGTCGGAACCGCAGACACACGTACGAACAATTTTAATGATTGCATCGGTTTCCGATTTAATTTCAGGATGAGAATATTCGTGCAATTCAATTTTTCCAGGTTCAATAAAAGTTGCCGTTTTCATTATTGCTTTCCCCCTCTTATTTTATCGCCATAATAAAAGTTGGCTGTAGCACCACCATCAATTAAAAAGGTTGAACCGGTAATAAAGGCGCCCTTTGAATTCAGCAATAATTCTGCTACGTTGGCTACCTCATCAGCTGTTCCAGGCCGACCGGCTGGCGACTTAGCAAACATTTCTTTATAGAAGTCGCCACGAATGCCGTTAAACTCATCTAAAGCAAGCGGCGTAACGATGATGCCCGGTGCGATAGCATTTAAGCGGGCCCCTTGCCTAGACCACTTTAATGCTTCCGCCATTACCCGTTTTTCGTTGCAGCGCTTGGCCAGTTGATAGGCATGCAGAGTATCCTTAATATTTTCAACTTGCAGCAGCTCCAAATCCAGCAGTTCTTCAGTAGGAGTGAGGGCCAGTTGTTCGTCTTGCTTAGGCGTTAATGCGGGCATGCGGTGGCCAGATTGACTGGTAATGGTCACGCCAACGCCGCCCGGGGCAATAACGTGTCCGACTTCTTCCAGCAATACGGCAGTACCGTAGAGATCAACCTTCAAGATGGCCTCAATTGATGCCTGGCTGGGCGATAAGCCAGCGCCATTAATCAAAGTTGTGATTGGCCCGTATTTTTGACCGGTTGCAATCATTTGCCGAATAGATTGGCGAGATGACAGGTCCATTTCTACTGGTTCAACATCAAAGCCGGCTTCAGCCATTGTTTTGCCTATAGTTTGGGCATTTTGGATGTTTTTGTCTCCCAAAATGATTTTTTGGTCGGCACCCATTCTTCGGGCTATGGCCATGCTAATTTGACCGGCGCCGACTACTAACATAACTGGTTTATTCATTATTAATTTCTCCTTTTTAATAGACCGGGCGCTCTTCGCCCTGGGTATCTGGATCAGCAATGCCAATGCTTTCATTGACGAAAAGACTCGGGTTGGCAATGATTTGCAAAATCACGTCTGCAATACTTTGGCGCGATCCAGAAACGCCATTGTATGGCTGGTTGCGTGTGGTAATAGTATATTTGACTTCATCGCGATCATTGAGCCAAGGCAGACGCAAAGTAGTGTACTTAAGGCCTGATGCTGCTAGCAATCGGTCAGAATTGATAGCTTCTTGGAGCCCAGGCAAGACCTGCTCGTGGTTCCAGCGGCCAAATTCACCGCCCACTTCGTTATATAAGCCAAGAATATTGGTGAAGATGATGCGCTGCACGTTTTGCTTTTTCATGGCAGCAATGACGTTTTTAGTAATCACATTTTTGGGACTGTGATCTACAACGCCAACAAAAACCAGATCTTGACCGGCAACTGCTCGTTCTACGTCTGCGGCCTTGGTCAAGTCGACCTCAAGAACGTGAGCCTGTTTGTTAAAATCAGCCAATCGCTGGCTTTGGCGTAAGCCAAGCGTCAAATTCACCTTATTAAAGGCCGGTTCGGTTAAGATGCGACGTTCAACAATGTGGGCAATCTGCCCATTAGCAGCTAAAATTAAGACCTTCATGGCCCACCTCCTATGCTCGATTAATACCTAAGCTGTCGCGACTGCCAAGTTGCGGATCATGTGCTAGCCGTAAGACTAAGTCGGCGATGCTCCTGCGGGAGACGTCATGACCGCCAAAGGGTTCGCCCTTGTGGGTAACCTGGTAGTCGATATCGTTGCCATTATCAAACCAGCCGGGTCGAATAATGGTATAGTTCAAAGCAGAATCCGCGATAATGTCCGCAGCCTGGCGGTAGCTGGATAGTACCGGGTTGTTCTTTAGTTTGCCTGCAGCACCGATAGATGCGGGGATTTCATTATAAATGCCCATAGAACTAATGAATAGCAAGCGCTCAATGCCGGCCTTAGTCATTTGATCGACTAAGGAGGGCGCCATTTGAGGTAAATCTCCACTTAAAGCCGCAAAAACCACATCTTGCCCTAAAAGCGCTTCGTGTAGGCTAGCGGCGACAGTCACATCTCCTGCAATTAGGCGTTCACGGTGGGGATTGATTGTGTTTTGCAAAGAATCGATGTGGCGCGCCATTAGGGTCAACTGATCGTCTGAATGATCTAAAAAATACTGTCTGGTAACGCGGCCAATCGACCCGGTAGCACCAATAATTAAAACTTTGGTCATTGATCTTGTCCTTTCTTATAGCAAGTATGCTAATTGTATTACCTTAGACTTACTGTAAGGCAAGGCAAAATTAAAAAAATAAAAATCTGTTGTGATAGCATTTAACAACTTAAAAGTAGCGCGTAGGCTAAAGAAGCTCTATACTGCTTTTAAAAGAAAAAGGGAGGTGTATTGCGATTGAATTACAGTGTGCACGAAGCTGCTGATAAAGTGGGCCTGACCGCCTATACTCTGCGCTATTATGACAATCATGGGATGTTGCCCTATGTAAAACGAGATGAGAACAACAACCGAATCTTTGATGACGTGGACTTAGAATGGATTAAAATCATTATTTGCTTGCGTGAAACGGGGATGCCCCTGAAAAACATCCAGCACTATTTGCAATTAGTCAAGCAGGGAGAAGCAACTGTTCCTGAACGTTATCAAATCATGCTGGATCAGCAGCAGCGAACGCTGGCAGAAATTAGTGAATTCAACCAGCATTGGTAACCATTAATAAAAAAGTAGCCCATTATGCCGATACGTTGATTAATCAAAAACCAGATTCATATGAGCCCTCAAACATTGCAAAGCTGCATTCGTTGAAGCAAAAATAATTTTAAATTAATGGTACAAATTAATTGGTAAGCTAGTATGATGATATTAACAAGATAATAATTATTAAGGAGGGCTTCTTGATGAAAATCGGTTTTATTGGTACAGGCGTGATGGGCAATGCAATTTGCTTGAATATCTTAAAGGCGGGGCACCAATTATGGGTCTACAACCGGACTAAGAGCAAGACGGACAACCTGGTTGAAAAAGGCGCTACTTGGTGCCCGCATCCCCAAGCGGTAGCCGCACAAGCCGACGTGATTTTCACGATGGTTGGTTTTCCCGCTGACGTCGAACAGGTCTACAGGGGTAAAGGAGGGCTCTTGATGGCCCCCGTCGAAGGCAAGTATCTCGTTGATATGACGACCTCTAAGCCGTCCCTGGCCCAAAAAATCTTTGATGAAGGCGAAAAACGCGGCGCCAAGGTCCTGGATGCACCCGTTTCCGGGGGCGACTTGGGCGCCAAGAAGGGCACGCTGACCATCATGGTCGGCGGCGACGAAGCGGCCTACCACGATTTAGAGGGACTCTTTCATGACTTTGGCAAGACGGTGCACTATTTTGGCCCAGCCGGATCGGGACAGAACACTAAAATGGCCAATCAGATCATGATTGCGGGCACCATGACGGGGATGACCGAGATGCTGGTCTATGCCAAGCAGGCGGGGTTGGACCTGCCTGCTGTCCTTGAAACGGTGGGCGCTGGCAGTGCGGCCAACTGGAGCTTGTCCAACTACGGCCCGCGGATTCTTAAGGGCGACTATACACCGGGCTTTTTCAGCAAACACTTCTTAAAGGACTTACGGATTGCCTTGGAAACGGCCCAGGAAATGAAGGTCGATTTGCCAGCCACCAAGGGGGCCAAGCAGCTGTACGAGCAGCTGGTCGACGACCGGGGTCTGGGTGACTTAGGCACGCAGGGATTGATCAAGCTCTGGTGGAACTAGGTCAGGCTCAATCCCAAGTTATGACTAAAATGCAAAATAAAGAGTCTGGGAAAAAACTAGATCCTTTGACTTTATAAACTAAAGCAGGCAAACCACTTTTTAGTGATTTGCCTGCTTTTTGTCTCTACTGAATTTCGCTTGATGGTCCCAGTTGCCCCTTGGGGCCACTTCCGGTGCCAATATTTACTCAAGTTCATGGTCATAAGCATTAAACCTAGGTCATTTTCGACCTTTGCTTGCCCTCGGAGGTGGGTTCGCCGCATGCCAAAAACGTTCTTCAAGTGACCAAAGACGGGTTCCACGTCAATCTTGCGTTGGCCGTAGATCCGTTTGCCAGTCTTGCTTTGAAGCGCTACTTGAGCGCTGGCTTTAAAGTATTGCCAGGTCGGGTTATAGTTAAGGCGGCGCTGGTGGCCACTGGGCGTCTTAGCCAAAGCCGTTTGGGCTGGACTTAGTTGAAACTCGTCTGCCTCATAGATTTAAATTGCCTGGCAAAGCCGTAGCGGTCACGCCTAGTGGAATAATGTTTGAAGGAGAAGCGCACGCCCTGGTGGTCCAGGTAGTAATCATCTTGCTCATTATAGTGCCAGTTGCTGGGCTTGGTCGGGTCATTGCGGTACTTACGCTTCTGTTCTTTTTCATAAGTAGTGTAGGGAATATAGCACTGCTTGTGAAAGTAATCGGTTAACTGGGCATAGTTGTATTCGCTGCCGTAGCCGGTATCGGCGACAATCGGGTCAAAGTCTGCTAAAACCGGCAGCTGCGCTAAAAAAGGCACCAGGGTTCTGGTGTCAGTCGGATTAGGATACAGAGCATAGTCGATGACGTATTGGTTGCTAGTCGCAAGCTGCAGGTTATAACCGGGCTTCAGCTGACCATTAAGCATCGGGTCTTCCTTCATGCGCATGAAGGTGGCATCGTGGTCGGTCTTGGAGAAGCTGTTGCGGCCCTTAAAGGTCTGCTGGTATTGTTCATACTTCTGGGCGCGGGGCTGGTAGTCGCGGCGAATTCGGTGGAGCAGTTTCTTTAACCGGCGCCGTTTCTGCTTGCGCCTGGATCCACCCGGAATTGCTTGAGGTTCCCGTTCAATGGCCTGATTGAGCTGGTCCACTTTGGCTTCAACTTCATTAGCCAGTTGGTTTAAGCCCTGACTGCTTTGGACTTCCTCTGCCGCCATGGCCTTGACTACTGCTTCTTCCACTAATTCTTGATAAAGGGCTAATGCCTCACCCTGCAGCTTGGTCTGGAAGCGGTCGACGGCCTTCTTCCAGACAAAAGAGTACTTGTTGGCATCAGCTTCAATCTTGGTGCCGTCAATAAAGAGGGCGTGCTCATAGAGAAAGCCCTCTTCTTGAAGCAGATTGTTAAAGTAGAGAAAGCACTGCTTAATCAGCTGGTTAGCGTGCGGGCTAGAGCGAAAATTATTAATGGTATGATAGGAAATGGTCTGCTGGTCCGCCAGGTACATCATAGGCAAGTTTTCGACCAGCATCTGGGCAATCTTGCGCCCAGAGAAGACCTTGCGGGCATAAGCAAAGAGCAGAATCTTGAGCATGCGGGCCGGATGGTAGGCCGGTCTGCCGGTTGCAGGAGTATCGCCTTCAAGCACTGCCAGCGGAATGGAGTCAACGAACTGGCTAATGGCATGAACCAGGTGGTCCTGGGGAATAACAAAATCTAAATTGAGTACTAAAGCAGTTTGGCCTGTGGTATAATTTTGGTACATGAAATTGGTCTCCGATCTATTTGTGTTTGGTAAATAAATAATATCAGGGCCAAGACAAAATGTATACGAAAAAAGGCGTTGAGTTCAACGTCTTTTTTTGTTGGTCTGGGAGATAGTTTTTTCCCAGACTCTTTTGTGTAGTAGATGTTATCTTATTTGCTTTTGCTCTTGGTTTCTTCAACGCCTTCTAAAACATTGGCATAGCGGGCCAAGGTAAAAAGGTAGTCTGACAGCCGGTTGATGTATTGCAGCAGCGCGGGTGCCAGTTCCTGCTGCTTTGCGTTCAGCTGCACCAGCGACCGCTCGGCGCGGCGGGCGACCGTCCGCGCGTAATGCAGGTGGCTGGCGGTAAGGCAGCCACCGGGCAGAATAAAGTGGGTCATTTGCGGAATGTGAGTATTGAGCTCATCAATCCGCTTTTCCAGGTCCTCAACTTTTTCCGGGGTGATTTCCTCATGCCGCTTGACCACAATGTCGCTCTCCAATTCATAGAGTGCGCGCTGCAAGTACAGCAGTGGCGCACGCAGCTGCTGACACTTGCTCGACAGGTTCGCGATTGCGACGCCCAGGCAGGAGTCGAGCTCGTCAACATCGCCCACGGCCGCAATCTGCAGGTCGTACTTGGGCACCATTTTGCCGGTAACCTGCTTGGTGAAGCCCTGATCGCCCACCTTAGTGTATATTTTTAGTGCCATGATAGCCTCCCTGCTTTTTTAAGTAGTGGTCAAGCGCCAGGTTGAGCGGCTTGTACAAAATGGGGTAGAAGATCAAGTTGCCGACGGCGTGGTAGGTGTCAAAGGTCAGACTGCCCGCCCAATAGGCTAAAAATGCTTGGAAGCCGCCAAAAATGGACATCCCGAAGTCCACGAAGCAGCCGTATTCCCAGCCTAAAAAGGCGGCAACAATCAATTGCAGGGTAAAGTGCTTTTAAGGGGCGTTACCTTGGCCAGGAGGGCAACGGTTAAGATGCAGCCGCCGTAGGCCAGGATCTGTGCAACCGTCCAGATGCCAAAGCCCAGGTAAATGTTGGAGACAACCATCGTCAAAATGGTGAGGGCAAAGCCGAAACCGAGGCCGACGTTGAGCGTCACAATCATCAAGATGGCGGTAACCGGCTGGACGTTGGGGACGGGAATGATTTTGAATAAACGCAGGGCCACGCACATTGCCGTGAGGATGGCAAGCAGCGCAACCTTCTTGGTTGAGTCGAGCATGCGCATCGGCTTACTTCATCTTTGCCAAGGTGAATTTAACCTCATCATTTTTAGCCAGTTTTTGCTGATTTGCACTCTTGGAAGCAAACTTGCCGTTAATGGTGTAGGTCCAGTAGATTTTTTTCTTGGCGTCTTGCTTTCTGTTGTCGATAGCAGTGATAAAACCCTTAGTGCTGTCAACTTTCCAGGCTTTCTTCAAGCCCGTTAGCACGGTTGTTTTTTGGGGACTTTGACGGTCTTCATGATTGCGTCCTTCTTAACCTTGTCAACAAGCGTATACGTGACGGTAATTTTGCGGGGAGCAGCGGGCTTTTGACCGCTTTGCGTGTTTTGGCAGCCCGTGAGGGTGAAGATGAAAATGGTGGCGATTCCTGCAAGTACTGATGCTCTGTTTTTTTCATGGTAAAAGCTCCTAAATAAAATGCTAAATATTCTTCGGAGGTTAATTACCTAACCGGGCACGCGCCGGACTCACAGTCGGCCTGGTCGACGAGTTCGAGGTCCTTTTGGTCGTCATTTTGCTGGGCAAAAACGGTGGCAACGTTGCCGCTGATTTCGGCCTTGCGCTCTTCGTAAGTGGCCTTGTCGATTGGTTCCTTCGGTGCCTGCTTGAGGGAGCCGCCGTAGTAAGGCAAAAGGGAGGTCGACTTGATGGTATGCCGGTACTGCGTTAAGAGCGGCGTGATTTGGTTGCCCTCGTTATTTTGGAACGTCACCGTGCAGCTGACCGCGTTGTCGGACCAATAGGTTTGCAGGAAGGCCTGGGTGGCAAACTGCTCGGCAATTGAAACGGTCCCGGCCAACGCAAAGTTTTCACTATCGGCGTGTGCGGCCCGCAGCGGGAACTCAACGCAGGTCGTGTTCGGCGTGTAGATGTCGGGCTCGGAATGGTAGCCACAGGCATCCAGCGCCTTGAGCAGCGGGTCGGATGACTGGAAGCGAATCCGCTGAATCAAGTAGCCGGCGTAGTGGAATTGCATCCCCTCGGACGCACCTGCCAATTTGGCCACCGTGCCGGAAGGCTTAACCGTCGTGTGCTTAATTGACGGCTTGCAGCCCAGGGCTTTGCTGTAGTCAGCATCGGCGTCTACCACCGCTTGGTATGCGTCTGATACCATCTTGATGCCCTTGGGGTCATAGATTGGCACCTTGATCTTGGCGCCGGTTTCCTCGTCAACGCCGTCCTTGAAGCCGGTAACGACGCGGTGGCCGAGGTCGTTTAGCAGCCAGTCCTGAATGCCGGACATGGAGACGCCGATCCGGCGGTTCTTGTAGATAATGGAGCGGGAGATTTCCCAGTCGTAGTCGCTGAAGGTTACCCGCTTGGTGTAACGTGCGGCCAGGCCGAAGACCTCTTTCAAATCCCAGCCCTGCTCCTCGGCGATGGCCGGGAAGACCTCGAACAGGTTGCAGGGTTCGCCGTTGGCCAGGGAGATCTCGCCGCACGGGTTGGTTCCTTCGACCTCGCCGTCGATGCCCTCCTGGTAGCCGTCGATAATGCGGCCGTAGTTCCGGGAGAGGTCGAGGTTGACCACGCCGGGTTCGCCGTTTTCCCTAATGCCGTTAGCAATCGGTTCGTAGTCCCTGAACTTGGAGTCAATGGCGACACTATTGTTGGAGGCCCAGCGGTGGTGGTAGAGCTTGTCCTTATCCTGCTTCATAGTGATGAAGTCCTGGTCGTCCTTGGATCCCAGGGCCAGTTCGGCTGACCGGCGCACGTTGCCGGCCACGACGGTCTTGCCGATTAGGTTGCAGATATCAGTGGTATCGACCGAAGTGATGTGACCACTAACGCGCTGGTTGATGATTTGATTGATGTCAAAGAGCATCTCAACCAGTGGCATTGGTCCTGAAGCGGTACCGCCAAAGCCATGGATTTTAGCACCGTATGGGCGGATATCACTGATATCAAGAACCAACTTGTTCTTGTGCTCTGGGTTAGTCTGCTTGAAGTGCATGTCGATCAAGCGTGCATTGGCTAAAATCCACCCCTCACGTGTGTCAGGCAGTTTGTAATAGAGGTAGTCATCCTTGCTTTGATTTTCTTTAGTCCAGTCGTCTTTGTTAGTTGCACCTAATTTGACTGACTTTTCATAAGAGTCACTCTTAGGATCAATAACAATAGTTAAATCAACTGGCTAGTCGACTACTGGAATTTTGCTGATGTTGTCTTGGACAACAGAAAAGCCAACGCCGCCACCCTTCATCAACTGGTCAAAAAGAAAGGAAAAGGGCATCGAAACTGCGGGCTTATTCTTGCCCAAGTACGCTGGAACGATGTGACTATCTCCATATTGTTGGGGTCTAATGGCAATGAACCAGCAATTGTTGAGGGAGTCGCCATTACGCTTTTGGTAATCTGTACCCGAAACCCAAAGATTGCGCCCAGAGGGAGTTGCGGCTAGGCCATAAACCAGTTTGAATAAGCTTTTGGCCTCGTTGTTTAACTCATCAATTACTGCTGCAGAGTGGTCATGTTTTAACCGGGGATCAAGGTTGATATTGCCCTCAATTACGCGCTTGACGGTTTCATCCCAATTCTCAGATCGATTTTGGCTAGGGAGCCAGCGAGCATAGGTTCGTTTGTAGGTTACCCAGCCCAATTCTCCCCAATGTGGCTTAACGGTTTGTTTCACTCGCTCGATATAGGCCTGATCAAGTGAGATGCTCGGATTTTTCATATTCAAAGTTGCTCCTAAAATTTAAAAATGTTCCGCTAACACATCATCTATGGTTACTATTATAACTATACCACAATATCTTGTGTTTGATAGTGGGAATGAAGAATTAGTTGGGCATGAAAATTATTAGTTCAAGCAGGAGTAGGCAATAACAAGTATAAAAAATTGTATAGAATTGTTTGCACAAAAAAAGTGCAATAAGTAATATCTTATTGCACCAAAATATATTTTGTTATGTAATTAATGTCTGATTAGGGCAAATGCGCACCAAGTCAACCCGCCCACCAGTACCAGGGGTAGCAGCAAATGAATAAAGAAAAAAGCACCTAAACCGCAAACTAGGATAAATAAGATAATCTTAAAGATACCTATTCCCAGCTTCACAAAGAGCCATAAAAAGGCAAAAAGCAACAATAAGGAAAGCATATACAACCACCCCTTCAAATAATGTTAAAAAATATTATAGGATATTTTAATCAAGAGCTAAAGGGATAGAGGCAGACTTTAAAAATAATTAATAGTCCCATCCTCCCCTAAAAATTGGTATAATAGTCTTCCACTTATCTTTAATTAAGATCTATTTTTTGAAAGCAATGAAAGGAGAGGGTGATGTGCGATTTAAGCAAATAATTTTTGATGTTGATGACACTCTGATTGATTTTGCTGCTACGGAAGATTTTGCCTTGCACAGTCTTTTTAATGCCCACCACTGGCAGTTGAGCGATGAGCTCCAGCGGCGCTACCATGCCTATAACCAGGGCTTGTGGCGCAGCTTGGAACGCGGAAAGATTGACTACGATCAGCTCAGCAGAACGGTTTTTAGCCATTTTCTTAAGGAAAATTTGGGAATTGTGGTTGACGGCAGTGCAATTATGAATGAATATCGTTCATACTTTGGTGAATCTTACCACTTGTTGCCTGGAGTCGAGGATACCCTACGCTTTGCCAAACATCAGGGCTACCAGCTAAGCGTTTTGAGCAATGGTGAAACTTATATGCAGCGCCACCGCCTTGAGCGTGCCGGTCTATTAGACTACTTCTCCTTGATTGTTACTTCAGAAGAGGCAGGCTTTTCCAAGCCAGACCCGCAGATTTTTGACTATTTTTTTAGTCGGACTAAGATAGGACCAGGCGAGACTGTCTTTTTTGGTGATGGACTACAATCAGATATTCTGGGTGCAGAAAACTATGGCTTTGCCAGTGTTTGGTACAACCATCGCCACCGCAAGAATAATCTGCACCTGCATCCCTTGTATGAAGTAGATAATTATCCGCAATTGGTCACGCTGCTTAAAAATAATTTTAAACATGAATAAGACATACGTTAACTAAAATAGTAAAGGAGACAAAATGAAAGTTGGATTTATTGGCACGGGCAAGATTGGCACGGCAATTATTCGTGGGCTGCTCCATTCTGGGCTAGCGGCCCAAGACATCTCTGTTTTAGGCGGCAATCACCAATCTGCTCGCAAGGTGGCTGCTAAATATGATCTGCACCTAGTCAATGATTATGCAGACTTTAACGGCTGCACGGCTGTAGTCGTTGCTGTGGGTGGCCCTGCAGAAGCTGGCATTATTAGTGAATTGGGTGAAAAGTACCACGGCATTATTTTGTCAACGGGTGGCGGTGACTTGGTTGAGATTAACCACAATCTTCCTGCTGGATCTTCATTTGTAAAGATCGTTCCCAATACCCCAGTTCAAATTGGCGAGGGGATTACGGCAGTTAGTTTTGCTGCTACTGCAAAAGAAGAAGTGGTTAATGAGGTCAAAGAGCTCCTTAGTCTCCTAGGCGACGTTTACGTGGTGCCAGAAGAGAAATTAACTATTTATGGTACAGTTGCAGGTTGTGCACCTGCTTATGTGGATATGATGATTGAAGCTTTAAGCGATGGGGCTGTCCAAAATGGTCTTAAACGCGCTGATTCTTATGCTATCATTGAAAAGATGATTTTGGGTACAGCAAAGTTGGCTTTAACGCAGAGCAAATTGCCAGAAGAATTGAAAGATGAAGTAACTACACCTGGCGGATCAACCATTAAGGGTGTGGTCAAGCTTGAAGAAATGGGCTTTAGAAATGCGCTGATTCAAGCAATTAATGCTTCAGCAAATTAAAATGGACGCGTAATAAATATTAAACGGGGTGTGCATAAGCAGTGCATATTCCGTTTTTTGCTAAACAAAAAGAAAGTACTGAAATTTTTCAGTACTTTCTTTAGATTAACTCGAATTTTAAATGTATTTAAGAAGGGGAATAAGTTTGTAATTTAAAATTCTTTGTCTAAGTCAACAGGAGTGTCAGGTTTTTCACCCTTGATCAACTTCAAGTTGTTGTCAAAAGCTTTGATCACCATGTTACGAACAGCATGGGTAGTGTAAAAGGCGGTGTGCGGGGTTACCAGTACATTTGGCCGAGCAATTAGGTCAGCTAAGCGTTGGTCTGGTAAGTCTTTGTCGCTAAAGTCATTGTTGAAAATGCCAACTTCGTCTTCATAAGTATCCATCACAAAGCCAAAGATCTTGCCTGAGTCTAAGCCGCGAATGACAGCGTCAGTGTCAACCAGCGGACCACGAGAAACGTTAACAATAACAACATCGTCCTTCATCTTTTTGATGGATTCGTCGTTAATCATATGGATATTTTCTGGGGTATCAGGAACGTGAAGAGTAATCACATCAGCTTGGGCATAGAGGTCATCTAAGTCATCAACGTAGTATCCCTTCTTTTCCAGTTCAGGATTCTTGAAGATATCATAAGCGATGACCTTAGCACCAAAGCCTTCCATTATCTTCATGAAGACTTGACCAATATGACCAGTGCCGACAACACCAACAGTTTGGTCACGTACTTCACGACCAATTGTTGGTGCCCAACGGAAGTCATGCTTAGCCATCTTAGCATCCATTGCCTTATCTTGACGCAAAACCCGTGCAGCTTGAATAGCAGCATGTTCAGCGATTGCATCTGGTGAATAGACTGGGACGTTAGTCAATTTGAAACCAAGAGTCTTAGCCCTTTGTAAATCAATGTTGTCAATCCCGACGTTGCGGATGGACCAGTTGTGAATGCCAAGGTGGTCAAGTGCTTCAATTGTATCAGCCTTATAGTCTAATTGTTGATAAGTAACAACACCGTCAGCACCGTCGGCTAAAGCTGCTGTTTCAGGTGTCAAAAGCTGGTCAGTAAAGTCAACGGCAATATCCTCATGAGCTTTTTTCCATTCTTGAACGTAAGGTTCTTCGTCCTTGCGAATGGCGTAAGCAAAAATTTTAGTCATAAAATCTAACCTCCACAGATTATTATTATTGTCTCTTGTGCTATTATACACTTGCTATTAGATAAATAAAATCTAAAAATTGTGCAAAAGTTACTTTTATTTTGTCTCAATATAATGGTAATCGCTTACAACACT
Organism: Lactobacillus sp. XV31L; assembly: GCF_059900865.1. Classification (NCBI taxonomy): domain Bacteria; kingdom Bacillati; phylum Bacillota; class Bacilli; order Lactobacillales; family Lactobacillaceae; genus Lactobacillus; species Lactobacillus sp. XV31L. The sequence goes on from NZ_JBWXGC010000001.1 coordinate 328,536, forward strand.
ACTGGTACAAGTAAAATGCTGCTAGGCAAGCAAAATATAAACTTTTAGTTAAGTTAGTGAATGATGTTACAGTTAATAAAAATGAGTCTCATGTGGCAGTGAATAGAGATTTTATTTGCAGCCCTGATTCGTATTCAGGCAAAAGAATCTAAATTTTAGTGCTGAAATTTTGTGTCGCATAATAAAAACTATATAATGTAGAGGACTAGAAAAAGGAGAAACAAATGATCTTAATTTCGTGGAATATCGACTCACTAAATGCGGCCTTAACCGGTACATCCTCGCGGGCGGTGGAGACGCGCAAAATCTTGCAAAAAATACATGATCAAAAAGCAGATATAATCGCACTTCAAGAAACTAAATTGCGTGCAACCGGCCCCACTAAAAAGCACCAGGAAATTTTGGCAGCAGAATTCCCAGAATACGATTTTGTTTGGCGCTCGGCTGAAGAGCCTGCGCGCAAGGGTTATGCTGGTACGATGTACCTTTATCAAAAAGACCTAAAGCCTAAGGCTGCTTTTCCTAAAATTGGTGCGCCAACCCCGATGGACGATGAGGGCAGAATCATTACTCTGGAATTTCCCAACTACTTTGTTACCCAGGTGTATACGCCTAATTCAGGCAATGGCTTAAAGCGTTTGGACGAGCGGCAGGTTTGGGATGAAAAGTATATTGCTTATATGAAGCAATTGGACCAAAAGAAGCCCGTTTTGGCTAGTGGTGACTATAATTGTGCCCATACGGAAATTGACCTAAAACATCCTGATAATAACCACCAATCTGCTGGCTTCACAGATGAGGAGCGAGCTGACTTTAGCAACTTGCTTGAGGCCGGTTTTACGGATACTTTTAGAAAGGTAAATGGCAAGGTTGAAGGTGTCTATTCCTGGTGGGCCCAGCGGGTCAAAACGGCTAAGGCCAATAATTCAGGCTGGAGGATTGACTATTGGCTCACTAGCGATCGGATTGCAGACAAGGTAACGCGCTCGGAGATGATGGACACTGGGATTCGTGCTGATCATTGTCCGATTTTACTTGAAATTGACCTGTAGAAGTAAGGAAATCCAATTCTGGATTTCTTTTTCTTTTATTTAAGATGACTAAAGAGGTGACAAAATGAACGAACCAATCCAGGATGCCATACTAAATGGCCTATATGATCCGACTTATCCCGGCCATGAAATCTTGAGCCCAAAGCTTTTGCAAAACAATAAAGATGATAATATTTGGCTGACTTTGCGCCAGGAACTGTTGACTTGTCAAGGCTTTACCTGGGTAGTGGCCTTTGTAACGACAGATATGTTGGTACCCTTTAAAGTGGTCATGGCTGATCTTGCCCAAAAGGGCATTAGGGGTACGCTAATTACTGGCGACTACTTGGCCTTTAATGAGCCCAAGGTCTTTTATGAATTGATGAAAATACCTAATTTGACCGTGAAAATTGCCCAGCAGGCTGGCTTTCACGCCAAGGGTTACCTCTTTGAGCACACGAGCTGGCAGACGATTGTGATTGGCAGTGCTAATTTTACGCGGTCTGCACTACTCAGCAATTATGAATGGGCACTAAAGATCAGCACAAAGGAAAAGGCAACTCTGGCCAGCCAACTTGCAATTCAATTGCAAGCACTAAAGGCAAGCAGCAAGCCGTTAACCGTGGACTGGCTTGATGAATATGAAAAAAACTGGGTGCAGCCACAAGCTAAAGTACAACAAAGTCAACTTGGCAAAGCAATTATGCCCAATAAGATGCAGGAAGCAGCACTTCATGAATTGAATGGTCTAGTAGAGGCAGGTCAAAAACGGGGGCTGATTGTGTCGGCAACTGGGACGGGTAAGACCTATTTAGGGGCTTTTGCTGTTAAAAACTTTAAGCCGCACAAATTTTTATATGTCGTTCACCGAGAGCAGGTTGCCAAAAAGGCATTAGCTAGTTTTTACCAGGTAATTGGCGGTAAGCAAGAAGACTATGGCCTCTTAACCGGGCACAAGCATGAATGTGACTGCAAGTATGTCTTTGCAACAGTGCAGACGCTAAGTCAAGCTGCCATGCTAAACAGTATGTCAGCCGATGAATTCGATTATATTTTGATTGATGAGGCCCACCGTGCGGCTGCCCCAAGCTATCAAAAGGTCTTTGCCAAGTTTAAGCCGAAATTTTGGTTAGGGATGACAGCCACGCCTGAACGGATGGATGATCAAGATGTCTACCGTCTTTTTGACTATAATCTTGCCTATGAGATCCGCTTGCGTGGTGCACTGGAAGAAAAGATGCTGGCACCATTTCATTATGTCGGCGTAGAGGATTATGAGACAGGTGGTGAAAGCATTGACGAGACTACTAATTTGCGGAACCTGCTTGCACCTGAGCGAGTGGCCTACGTACTCCGGCAGCTAGACTATTATGGCTATTGCGGCAATCAAGCCAAGGGACTCGTTTTTTGTAGTCGGCAGGAGGAAGCGCGCGAATTAGCTAAAGCTTTTACTGCTAAAAAGCATCCAGCGGTTGCTCTGACTAATGAAGACAGCCAAAAGCGTAGAACTCAAGTTGTGCGCCAACTAGAAGAGGGCCAAATCGACTATATTGTGACAGTTGACCTGTTCAATGAAGGCGTTGATATACCAGCACTTAACCAGATTATTATGCTGCGCAATACCCAGTCCAGCATTATCTTTATTCAGCAACTAGGCCGAGGCTTGCGCAAGTATCCAGGCCAGGACTATGTGACGGTAATTGACTTTATTGGTAACTATAAAAACAACTACTTGATTCCAATCACGCTAAACCAGGATGCCAGTCGCAATGTGGACCAAGCGCGAGCAGAAAGCAAGCTGCCTGGCTTGATCGATGTTTCAACCATTAACTTCAGCCAAGTAGCTTCAGATAAGATCTTGGCGTCACTTGACCGGATCAAGCTTGACAGCATCAAGGAATTACGGCAGTCGTATTTAGAACTAAAGGAAAAAATTGGTCGTCCCCCGTTGTTGTTTGATTTTAATCGCTATGGTTCAACATCGCCTACTGTCTTTGCAGACAACCATAGTCTGCAAAATTATGGACAATTTTTACTAAAAATGGGTGAAAAGGTTAACCTGAATCCGTATGAAAATGCGGTTTTGTCCTTTGTGACCAAGGAACTATTAAACGGCAAAAGGCCACATGAATTGATACTCTTGCAGATGCTGTTAGACCATAAGCAAGTCAGTCAAAGCGAGTTTGAGCAAGCTTTGCAAAAAGTTGGGGCCTATGTCAATAGTGCTGTTTTAAACTCAGTGGATGAAGTTTTGTCGCTCTCCTTCTTTGATATTAAGCAGGGTAAGACGACTAAAAAAGCCCAATATGGCAATACGCCCCTAGTTGAAAGGCTTAACCTGTTGGACTATCAACTAGTGCCTTCGTTGACTCAAGCCCTGCGAAACAATCAAACTTTTAAGCAACTGTTTGTGGACGTGGTCAAAACAGGCTTGGAAATGAACCAAGAATATGACAACAAGCAGCAGTTTACTCTTTACCAAAGCTATGACCGCAAGGATGCCTGCCGTTTGTTAAACTGGCCTAAAGACGTATCTGCGCCCATGTATGGCTACCGGGTGGACAAGGATGAGACCCCGATTTTTATTACTTATAAAAAGGATGCAGACCAAAAACGCAGTGCGCTATACCACAATACTTTAGAAGATGGGCGCAGCTTGCGATGGTATACCAGAACGCCTCGCCACATGGAATCAGACGAAGTGCAACGCTTGCTGCATACGCCGCACATGAAGCTGCACTTATTCGTTAAGAAAAGCGATGCAATAGGCAAACGGTTTTTCTATTTAGGTCAAGCTGATATACAAAAGCAAACGGTTAAAGAGGAACTATTGGGGCCTAAAAGGAAGCCGGCAATAGGGATGAATCTCATGTTGCGCCAACCCTTGCCCGCAAAAATGTATGAATTATTATTTGATGAATAAGAAACAGCTGCTATAAATCAGTTGTTGGCAAAGTAAAACGAGCTCCAAAGTTGTCTAACTTTAGGAGCTCGTTTATTTATCTAAATTTTGAAGATTCTTTTTTACCGGGCAGAGAAGGTATTGGGCTTAATGTGCTGCAATATTTCATAACCCACGTCCTTTTCATCATTTTCATTGTCATTAGTTTGGTTCAAGAACATAACTATTCCATTTTGATTGTCCGTTGTCAGCTGGACCCAAGTTCCAAAGTGCATTGTGTTAAGACTGCCATATGCAAGTTTGAGGGTGTCGTTTTGCTTCAGGTACATGCCGCCAGAATAGTTAGTAATCTTACTTTTTAGGTGAGTTAAATAATTAAAGTCACCTTGACTAAGAATGGTTCCATCGGTCAAACCGACTTGCATTTTGTAATACTCCTTAGGCGTGCTGAAAAGATTACCTGCTCCTGGAAGCTGCGAGGCAAAACTGCGCTTAAAGTAGCTGGCTTTTTGGTAATTTTTCCCTCCATTTGAAAAGTAAGAAATGGGATCGGTCTTTCCCTTGGGGATGTTCTGGTAAAGGTAAGTGTTTTGCAAGTTCAACTTATCAATAATGCGGTTTTGGAAGTTAGCCGCATAAGACTGACCAGTAACTTTACGGATAATGCCAGTAAGCAAGATATAGTTGCTGTTGTTGTAGTGGTAGCTTCCAACTGCATCTGAAGCAGATGAGTTAACATGGTTGACAACCCAGTTGACTGCGTTTTTTTCTGAATAGGTGTATCCGCGGTTGACTTCGGTTTGGGCGGCGGTGATTCCAGAAGTATGGGTTAAAAGGTTCCCTACTGAAATATTATTGGCATTTTTTAAGTTAGGATACCAACGCGAAATCTTGGTGTATTGCGAAAAGGCTCGGTATGTGTTGCGAGTCTCGTTTATCAATTGAACAATCATAGCCCCAGTTAATACCTTTTGAAGTGATGCAGTGGGGTAAACAACCTTGGAATTGCCATTGCCAATGCGTTTGCCATACCAAGCGTAACCATAACTGATAGTCTGGGGGATGCCATCCTTTACGACGGTCACTACGCCGCGAACATGATGTTTTTTGAATGTACTCCTAACAAAATTGTACATTTCTGTTTGATTATTAGTTGTGCTTATAGTTGTACTTTCGGCTTGAACTTTCCCAGCTCCAGTAATTGCAGGCAAAGATATTCCCATAATTACAGCAGCAGATAATGTTAAAATTTTGTGTTTCAAAATATAATTATTCTCCTTAATGATAGTTAGTACATTATAAAACGTTTGAACCGATAAAGGTATGCGAAAGTGTTAAGTTTGTTTGACAATAATAGTAATATTGATGACTTGCTTGGACGGTTACATAACTGTAGTAAGAACTTTTGCAGTAAGAAAAGCTGTAACCATAGGCTTTAGAATCTTTTTTAAAAAAGGTATTCAAAAAGACTTGCAAAAGGGCTAGATTCTTGCTAGTATTAATAACTGTCGTCAGGCACAGAGCAGTAAGAATTCAAGGGCCTGGCAGCAAAAATCTTAAGCAAAAGCGCTTGACAAAGAAGAGCAGCTTTAGTAAGATAAAAAGCGCTGTTGTTTAATAAAGAGCAAGAGCGGGCCGGAAAAAAGTCCTTGACAAGAGGATAAAGAACTGGCAAAATAT